>CAYPXK010000112.1:0-10731 GCA_964414695.1 uncultured Thermoproteaceae archaeon
AAGCTCCTGCCTTAGGAGAGGGATAATCTTATCAAGGACAGATCTAACTCTCTCACGTTCCTCTGCACTTGGCTCGACGAGCTTTCTAGCCTCCTCAAGTACCTGCTCAAGACTCCTCATGAGAGAGGCACTGTGAGAAGGTCACTGTATATTGGTCCACGTGGAGTTAGGATACTTCTCTTTAACTTAACTTCAACAACGTCCTGTTCTCCAAATTCTAAGTCTTGATACTTTGTCAACAGGTTAGCTATAACATGCTTATTCCTACCGGACTTTATTCGAGCGATAGTTAAGTGGGGCGTGAACTCTTTATCGTCCTTAATTCCATACTTTCCAACAAGTCTCTCAACAATCTCGTGAAGTTCTGTAAGTTCTTTTGCACCTTCTGTCACACCAGCCCACAGGACTCTTGGATTTGATGGATTTGGAAATACTCCAAGCCCCTTTATCTTTATCTTAAACTTCGTATATTTCAAAGTTTTCAATTTGTTAATTATCTCGTTCACAGTTGCTTGAGGAACCTCTCCAATGAACCTAAGAGTTATGTGAAGGTTCTCAAGCTCTACAGGTTTTGCATCTACGCCACCTTGCAGAAGCTCTCTTTGAATGCCCTCTATCAGCTTCTTAATCTGCTCATTGGTTATGTCAATTGCCACAAATACGCGAATCAGGTTCATCTCGGCTTTCCTCAGCCTAATGAAGGTTTAAAAACCGTGTCCCTCTCTATGCGACACTCTTTGAATGTTCTATAAGCCACCTTGATAGGAACTCACACTTCGCAGGATCCAGATACTTCACCTTTGCGCATACCCCCAGGTAAGGACAGAAGAAACATGGCAAGGATGCTATGATCTTCTCAACTTCACTTAGCTCGGACTCTTTAAGTGAATAATCAGGAAGTGGAACCTCAGGCTTTGCTACTGCACCTGTAGCATGCAGATACTGCTCAATCACTTTCTTACCTTCAGGAGTCAGTTTGACAAGGTACTGTGCACGTTTAGAATCTCCAATGCGTTCACGCTTCACAAGACCACGTTTTTCAAGACGCTGAAGGTGTGGAAGTCCTGATTTTCCATCTACACCAATTGCTTTCCACAAGTTTCTCTGCACATACTGTCCTCCTGACTTGTACAGCAACATCAGTATCTTCAGCTCAATCTCGCTGAGCTGCTCACTCGGCTTCGACTGTGCAGACATCCTCTAGCCTACTTTAGCTGGAGGTATTTTACGTTAATTCAGCCTAATTAAGGGCTACCTTCAGCATTAGGACATCATTGTCTCCAGATTGCCAAGCTCTCACGCTCATCTTGTCAGACATGTTGGACCGCTTAAGTGAGTTAATGTGCTTGAGAGACACGGAGGCAGGTTGAGACAGCTGCAATCTGTACGACTCCTGCCTAATGGCTACAGGTCTGGCATCTGCTGAAAGTTCGAACATGTCATCTACAACACTCAGGTTCCAGGTTACACCAGCTATGTAGAGACACCTGTCTTGAGAGGTCACATCTGTCAGTCCACTGTAAGGAAAGGCAACCACCTTGACTAGCTCTCCTGTACCTTCATTCATTACTATGAGTATACCATCACTGTCACGCTTACCAACGATGTATACTCTGCCATCTGCAACATGTATTCCATATATCGATGCTCTTCCTCTACGGAAATCGATAAGTGTTGACCATGCAAGCTCACCCTCCTTGGTGAGTTTAAGTGCCAGTACTCGCCTGTCCTTACATAGTCCACAGGCTACGTAAACGCCGTCCTTACTTGCAAATACTGCATTTGGCCCTACCTCAATGCTCTTGCAGTCCTCATCCTGCACATGTAGTATGCTGCTCCACTCTACAGTGCTTGAGGAGCCTTCGTCATATATTGAGGATACGAGTATTGAAGCACGATCCTTCATGCCTTGTGCAGAATAGACTCTGTTACCATAGACACGTAATCTGCCAAAGATCGGAGTCTTTGACTTCACAACCCACCTTAGCTTAAGGGACTCTCCAAAGTCCTGAATCTTACAGAGCAGCGTACCATGACTTGTGAAGAGGGTAGATCCACGAGCATCGAAACCCCATATTACGCTTTCCCTACCTGAGTATGTTATCACTGCGACATCACATATCTCTGCATAGTGATTGAGCTTCAGTATGTACGTGGGTCTTATAGTCATGTAGATTCCAGGCGAGTCAACGTAGATCCCGCACAGTGGCTTCTCCTTAGACTCCTGAAGTGTCAATGGGATGAATATGCTTGTGACGATCTCAGTAAGCTCCTTGTCAACAATTGCGAGAAAGGGCACCCACGTGTTCTCCCTCTTGGTAGTGCCGACTACGTAAATCCAGCCTGCCTTGTCGTAATAATGCATTGAGCTGGTCCAATCCTCGAAGGGTGTTCCAATTGCCATCTTACGATCAATTCTTAAATCAGGATCCATCTTTTCACCACGTTCTACTACTCGTTTTCTACTTTACTACGATTGAGATGGTGAAAAACCGTACGTCAAGAATCGAGCCTCAGGGTCAGTGCCGGCCCGGCATCGATCATCTGATCAATTTTTGTGGGGGCAGGAGATCATCATCCCCTCACTGCCTCATAATACTCGTCAAGTAGATTGTTCAGGTAGCTCAGTAGTCTAACTAGCTCGACCTTAATAATCTCAAACTCTCCAGGTCTTAAAACCACGGGTAGCTTTATCACATTTCCATATCTTTTCTTATCATACTCAATTTTCTCCAGAACTTTCTGCTTCTCAACATAGCTAGGCACCTTGCTCGGTAGGTTGTACATGCCGCTTAGCTTAAGGAGAGTCTCGTGGACATTAGTGTCCGTGTAGCCCATCCTGTTGCCCAAATCGGACTCTATGACCATGCCTATCATCACACACTCACCATGTGTTAACTTACCTCCAGCACAAGCCTCAACAGCATGGCCAACTGTGTGACCATAGTTGAGTATCTGTCTTACATCACGTTCTTCACGTTCATCCAAATGTACGATCCATCCCTTACACCTGACTGAACGTACAATCAGTTCAGTAAGCACTTCAACGTCTTTCTGAAGTACCTTATTGTGCTCCTTTTCTAAAATCGTTATAATCTCTGGATCTATCGTTACACCATACTTTATAACTTCTGCAAGTCCTGAACATAGTTCACGCATAGGCAATGTATCTATATACGAAATATCTATGAAGACAAGTCTCGGCTGATATATTGTACCTACAACATTTTTTACATTAAACATGTTTACAGCATTCTTACCACCAATAGCTGAATCAACCATTGATAGTAATGTTGTTGGAACAAGAACAAGTGGAAGACCTCGCATATATATTGAAGCAACAAAACCGACAAAATCTCCTAATGCTCCACCACCAATTCCGACAATTACTGTGGATTTCGATGCAGAAATCTTATGCAGATACTCTATTGCATTTAATACGTTAGAAATGTCCTTAGCAGCCTCGCCGGCGACTACTGGTACGACATGTGTTTCGTACGATTCTTTGATAGAACTTATTATGTGTTTAGTAGGCTCTAAATCAAGTACAGACTCCTGCACAAAAATGACAACCTTGTCAATATTATCTACTTCACTTGAGAGGAACTTGCTAAATTCTTTAGAAATGTCTTTTCCAATAACTACTCTGTAGGGTCTAGAGTATGTTGGTCTAATCTCTACTTCTCTGCTAGTAGTAGACATTCGACAATCTAGACTATGAGGGTAAGTTATAGTTTATGGAATTACTAACAGCAAGAACTTAAGAAAGTGAAGCGTTGCTCAGTAAATTGCGTTATCTACAACTTTGTTAAGTTCAACAAATGCATTTCTTATAGCCATGATCTCATTCTCAAGGTTGTATCTGACAGCCTTTGTCAACAGTTTGAATAGTCTATGTTTCAACTTCCTGATATAATCATTTCCTTGTACTTTCACAAGCTTTAGCCTTATCTTGTCAATCAGGTCATATGTCTCACGTAGAGTCTCCTCAATCTCCCTCTTGAGCTCGAGAACCTTCATATCATCTACATACTCCTGTGTTCTTGTCTCTGATCTCTTGTTCACGTTCACCTGCACGTTCAGGTATATAGGTGGGGCAAGTATCTTTGGATCAGGCTTAACAATCCCATACTTACCCATCAGAAAGCCCGCAATTAGGTATCGTATTAACTCCGAGACCCCGTGTAGGCCTTCCTTCTCTGCGAGTCTCATTAACGCCTCCTTGACACTCCTATGAACGCGAACTGAGACTACTGCACCGTCCTTTTCAGGAGCCTTGAACAGGTCCTCGATCTTTATTTTCACTCCCTCAATCTCGACAACGTCGTTAACGTTCATCAGATATGTGAAGTAGCTTAGTTAAATCCTCTAGACAGCTAAAATAAGCGCATTATAGGCTCCTCTAGGCTTTTTTCAATAAGTGAAGCAAATATAAACCCTGACTTGTCAAACACCTGCCATATAAGATTCTTAACGAGCCTAATCGTGTTCCTAAACATCGTAAGTGCACGCTTTATCGCACATTCACGGCCATGCTCATTCTCGAGCACATACACTATGTTTATGGTCTCAGGTAAGGAAGGTGGATTCCTTGGATCGGCCATGACATAGTCAATCAAGTCATCACGTAGCTGATACGCAAGTCCAAGTAGGCGACCAATAAGGCGTATCTTCCTCATTTTATCCTTATCCACGCGTGCCGTGTAGGCTCCCACAGCTAGGGAAGCCTCGATCAAGCTCGCAGTCTTGCCTAGAATAATGTCAAAATACTCTCTCAACGTTACTCTACGCCCCTCCCTCCTTAACTCAAGCTCTTTAGACTCACCATCGGTCAACCTGACAGCTGCATGTGCAATTTCAAGCAAGATCTCTGGAATCCTCGTATACGTGCAGAATTCGACAGCCTTGGCAATGAAGATGTTGCTTGCCAAGATGGAGAAGAACTCACCATGTACAGCCGCTGGAGTCGCAACGCCACGACGAATTTTGTGCTTATCAAATACGTCATCCTGTAGGAGAGCAGCAATGTGTACACATTCGACTGCTGTGGCTGCGTAGACTGCCGCCTCTAAGTCTCCACCAAGAAGGTAGGAAGTCAATATCGTCAATGTAGGTCTAACAAGTTTTCCAGGATTGACAACGTATGTAGATACTGCACTTCTCAAGATGTTTGACCTGTATGACAGGTCAACTATTGAAAGAAGGTTCTTAACAACTTTCGAAAGACATTTCTTAACTTCTTCGGGTAACGGCAAGCTAAGCTGCACGGATTATCTCTAACCTGCACTAAAACACACCTTTAAAGTGCTAATGCTTTGCTTACAATGCGGAGAGAAGAGTACATCATACGATCGAATATGCGGAAGTACCCCATCAGGAGTGATGTCAACATATTAAGAACAAGCCGACCTGTAATCTTTCTTGAGAACACTAACTTTACAGCTCTCTCCAACTTCTCATAATTCCTAAGCACTGGATCAATACACTGTCTCAGCTGAGCTAGCTTATGCGAATACTTTCCAAATACTCTCCATGCAGCCTTATTGTATAGATCAGGCACAAGCTTATTCTCGTAGGCTAGGAGAGAGCTAACCATTGCCGGATTTATGCCAGCGCCATTTGTCGGCACTACAAAGCCTCCTGCATCGCCCAGCAATAGCAAGTTACGATACCCTACTCTGTAGATCATGCCATCCATCGGCAAGGTCTTTGACGCGGGCTTAGATAGAGGCCTAATCTCAAATTTCTTATTGAAGCTCTCCATAAAGGTCTGTAGATTGTATACAAGTTCAGTTAAAACTCCGAGACCAACATTAGCCTCGTCTCCTGTCCTTGGAAAAATCCAAGCATATCCACCTGGGGCAATTCTTGGATCTATTATTATTGTTGGAAAATCTAAATCAATACCCTTCACAGAGGCTCTATACGCCACGCAGGTAACTGTCAGGTACTTTACACTGTTTAACCAGGTCCACACCTCCTCGGTATAGCACACTGATGGAAAGGAATCTGCACCTATGACAATGTCATAAACTTTCTCGATAGGCTTACCACTCTCAAGTAATTTAACCACAATCTTACCATTTTCATATTTACACTTTATGACAGATGTACCAAATTTCATTTCAACACTCTGCTCGGCTTCTGCTAGAAGTTCTTGAATAAGCTTAGATTTATCTATTAGATGAGCCTTGAATGGTACGTAAAACTCATGGTCTAAAACGATAATTCTGAGGTAGTCGTATGTACGTAATATGTGTGTTCTTCTTATTATCTCCTCATGTGTCATTGCAATGTATGTAAATAGTTTAGACGGAATTTTTCCACGCAGTAACTCAGGATCTGGAACCATCTCGCCACACACAATGTGCTGCCAGGGAACGTTCTTCGCATCACATGCCTCAACCTCCATGTTGGTTAGAGCGAGCAGACAAGCTAGGTATGATCCAGCTACTCCTAGACCAATTATTAGTATCTTGCCTTCCTCTCTGTGTCTCTGAGCTAGCTTATATATGGATTCGACGTACAAGCCTATCAGATTGCTCTATACCTATCTTTCTCCTTTATCACCTTACCCTCTTTAACGAGTCTAGTTAACTGTGCCTTTACTACACTAATTCTTGGCTCATTGATAGCCTTTGCAATTTCCTCTACTGTAAACTCTTTTCCACGGTTCTTTAGCAGGAACTCGTATATCTTACTTTTAATGCCCTCGGTCACGTTTCTTCACCTGTTACTTAGAGCAGAGATATCCTTTACATTAAAAGACATTACGCGTAATGTGACGTTTACATCGTGGTAACATATCAGTAACATGACGAACCTATATACATCAGCAACTCCAACCCGTCATCACACGTCAGTTCCGCTGAAGTCGCATCATCTGAGACGTGTAACATCTTGCTAAACACTATATATTTATCTCGACAGAGAAATCACCTACCTGATGACTTTCGTCATCGTGTACAGGATTAAGGACGGCACTGTGGAGAAGGTTAGAAAGACTGAGGGACACCTAATTAAATGTCTTAAGGATGAAAAACTACTTGCAGCAACGTTAATAGAAGTAGACATATCCAAGCTTCACGACGTGATGACACCCGGCAAGTCTTAGTTAAGGAATGCTGAGAATAGGGTTAGCTGATACCTCATTCAGGAAGGCGCATCACTACAGTACGAGAGTGCCTCATTGAGCCACTCATCTGTTATGCCTAAGTCACTTCTTGTAAAAAGTGCATACAGTTCACACCCATGCTGTCTAAGGAGCTGTTTAGCACCTTCCTGACGATCTACAACAACTGCAGCAACAGCATGCACAGCACCTAGGTTCTTAACGAAGTTGAGAACCTCAAGTAGGGTCTTTCCCGTTGTTGCAACATCGTCAACTATCAGGACAGAGGCTCCCTTGACCTTGTCAAGTGCCCCAACTGCAGAGCCTCCCGTTCCATAGTCCTTGACGCGTTCACGAAGTACAACAAGTGGAGAGCCAGTCTTGAGAGCCAGTGCAACAGCGAGGGAAACTGATCCTAGGGCCTTGCATGCAATCACGTCGAACCTGATGTTGTTACGTTGAAGGAGCTCTAGCATTGCCTCAGCAATTATTTCAAGACACTTGACGTCACCGTAGAGCACAGGACGTAGATCAATATAGTATGGACTCACTTTACCTGACGATAGTCTGAAACAAGGCTCGCCCGGATTCACTTTCTTGACACACTTCAGCACACATAGCTTAGCTTCCTCTATGGTGTCCATACTGGTCAGTCTCAGCGTTGAGACACGTGAAGATAAATTGTATTCCTCAGTTGCGGCACACCTCATCATTATTTAGTTTTCAGTCGCTCAAACGGTCATCACTTCTTGATATATCTAACAAGAAGACCTATATTACTTATGTACCTTGTTGGAATATGGTAACTTGACCTTGTCTTAGGAGGAGTCAACATTAGTATCATATACCTGACCTCAGAGACCTCGTTATACTCCCTGAGTATCCTCTTATCAAGAAGCATAAGATTATCCATAACTTTAGGAAGCTCGAACATATCAACAGTCTTATCAAGCATATTCAGTACCCTTGTCAGTACTGTACGGTATTGTCGAACTGCTGTATCAACGTCAACGCCAATATCAATATCTTTTACTTGAAACTCTATGAGATTTGATGGAGAGAATTCCTGTAAGAGCTTTGATATTGAATTATCTGTAACTATCAATGAGCCTTGAGAGACAGCAGGAAGAAACACGTAAACCATGTGCGCAGTGATTAGTCTCAGCACTTGATTCTCTGGATCTTGATTGAAGTTTATGAAAAATTCGTTTATAACACTTCTCACACCTACTAAGTTTAGGTCAAGTATGGTGTACGCCAATACATTTAGAGGACTTGTCTTGTCACATATTGGGTATCTAATTAACAGATCGAGAAGTTTAGAAGATTTTTTCTTAAGTTTCTCAACTACGTACCTGACCTCATCTTTACAATACTCAACATTGTATAGTGGAAACTCAAGAATAATCATCTCTAGTACTCTCTCATCAATGTCGCTGTAGCCTAGTTCTACGAGATTCTTAGCAAAGCAGTAATGTCTGAAATAAGATACGAGATTTGCAGCCTCTCTAAGCCTGTCCAGGTCATCGTTTCCAAGCATTGAGACTTTACGAACTTCACTTGATTCACATACAGTCTTAATCAGAACGTCAGGTTCAATGTTCACAAGAGTCACAAGTGGACGTCTTCCTGTTGTTAATCTTGCAAGCATCTCAAGTGACGGATACTCCTGAAGAAGTATCCTCTTGCTGAGGCCAAGCTTGTTCATAAATAGTCTAATCAGCTTAACGTTCCACATTATGCATGTAAATTATGTGAGAACCTCGCTATAAGTCATGTGAAGCTCTGTCTCAGAAACATTAGATTGCTCTATGACAACAGAGAGTTAACACATGGTGCAATTCTGGTAAATACCGACAGCGGAACCATAGAGAAAATATGTAACGACATATCACCAAAGGAGTGTGACGTAGCCGTAGAATTCTCAAGAGACTACATTGCACTTCCAGGATTCGTAGACATACACGTACACTGCAGAGACTTTGAGCAAGCATACAAGGAGACCATAAGAACCTGCACGGAAGCTGCTGCAGCAGGTGGAGTAGTAACAATATACGACATGCCTAACACAAGGCCGAGAATATCAAATTATGAAATCGCAAAGAAAAGACTTGAAAAAGCATCAAAGGAAAGTAAGATAGAGTACAGACTACACCTAGGACTGCCAGATAACGTTGAAGAGCTTGATAAGATAGTAAAAGAACTAAACATAAACTCTGTAAAACTATATCCCGAAGATATAGAAAAACTTGAAACAGATACAAAATATTCAAGACAGTTCTTTGAGAAAGTTAGAGAACTAAACATTACAATAGTCGCACATTGCGAAAGTATTAAAATATTGAGAGACCTAGAGGACAAGTATGAACACTCAATACAAAATCACGCAAAACTAAGACCACCAGAGGCAGAGATCGCGTCAGTACTCAAGATTATATCACTTTCAATGGAATACAAAATTCCTCACATACATATAGCTCATGTATCTCATCCTGATACTGTAGACATAATTAATATGTTTAGAAAATACATAAATATAACATGCGAAGTCACACCACATCATCTCTTGATCTCAGATAGCTACTGTATGGAGAAGTTCAAAGATAATCCCACGATATGTAAAGTAAATCCACCTCTACGAAGTGAAGAAATTAGGAGAGAACTACTTAGGAGATTTATGGAAGGGAGGATAGATTGCGTGGCTTCTGATCATGCTCCACATGCCTTATTTGAGAAAGTTAAAAGTTACGACGAGTGTCCTCCTGGATTTCCAGGACTTGAGACAACTTCCTTACTTTTGCTAGACATGTGGAGGCGAGGCATACTTGACATAGTAGATGTCGTGAGACTTTATTCAACAAATCCCTGTAAGGTAGTTAAGAAGGATCCTCCAAGAATTGTAGAAGGTAACTATGCAGACATTGTAGTAGTTGATATAAAGTCAAAAACCGTGGTAAGAGCTGAAAAATTTAGAAGCTGTGCAAAGTACTCACCGTTCGAAGGTTACGAAGCTAATTGTAGTATCGTAATGACGTTGTATAGAGGAAATGTCGTATACATAAATGAGAATTATCTAGGTAAGCTACGTGGATTAGAGAATATTAGCGTCGTCTAAGCATTGCAAATTCGTCAAGTGCCTGTTTATAAACTTCGACAGACTTTAAGAAGTCATCTATCTTAACAGCCTCCTCATATGTATGCAGAGTCTCATGTTCACCAGGTCCATATGCTATTAAATTGTTTGTTATTTCCGCAAGAAGGTTCATGTCAGATGTGCCCCATTTCTTTGCAGGTACTGGAGGTTTTTTCAAAACTTTAAGTATTGCACGAGATACTGAACGTGCAGCAATGTTAGATATGTCCACAATGACCGGCTCTGTACATTCACCTATGTCTAACTCAATGTTTTGTTTACTTAACTCATGTTTAAGTAGTTGAAGTTTTTCTAAGACTTCCTTACAAGTTACCTTTGGAGGTAAACGGATATCTAAGATTAGCTCACATAATGTCGGTATCACATTCGGTGAACTACCTCCATGGATTATAGTTGGAACAACCGTAACAGTATCATAGCTATCTCCTGCATTTAGAATTTGTCTAATTTTTAGATAAGTCTCGTA
>CAYPXK010000113.1:0-1799 GCA_964414695.1 uncultured Thermoproteaceae archaeon
ATAAACTACGATTACTGTAATGAATGTTTAGCATGCCTCGATGTATGTAAGTTTGGTGCACTGATATTACAGGATGATAAGCCTGTGGTAATTGAGGAGTACTGCGAGGGATGTGGAGCATGCGGTATAGTATGTCCAACAGGAGCAATAACATACAGGACAGTCACAACAGGATGGATAATTTATGGAAAAACTAAGTTTGACATAGAAGTCGTTACTGCGGACTTAGCAGTATCTGGAAGAAATACTGGACATCTAGTATATGAAGCCCGTGAGAGAGCCAAATCTCTGAACAAGAACCTTGACTACATAGTGATAGATGCAGCACCGGGCATAGGCTGTCCAGTAATCTCAAGCATCGTAGGATCATCTCTCATAGCAATATCAGTGGAACCTACACCACAGTCATATCAGGGATGTCTAAGACTAATTGATTTAGCAACAAAGTTAAATGTTAAATATGTAGTAGTAATAAACAAATACGATCTCAATAGAGAATTCTCACAGAAAATTGAGCATGAGCTAGGAAATTCGGTCATTGGAAAAATCCCGTACAGTGACGAAGTTGTAAAAAGCTACGTAGAGATGGTTCCTGTAATTTCTAGAGAGTCAGAAATATCAAAAGAGCTAGAATGTATATTTGAAGAACTGTTAAAGAGGGTGTAACCATGGTAGTCATAGCAGTCGCAGGAGGAAAAGGAGGAGTTGGAAAGACTTTGATAACAATAAACATTGCATATCTGCTAGCTGAGAAAGGAAAGGTCATGATAATTGACGCAGATGTTGATAATCCATGTGTAGTGCCAAGTGTTCGAGGTAGAAACGTTAACATATACAAGACTGTTGAAGTAACTCGATTTAGACCAAGAATAGTACAGGACAAGTGTAATTTATGTGGAAAATGTGTAGAAGCCTGTCCTGAGCATGCACTTGCACTGATACCGAATAAGCAGGTCATATTTATTGAAAGCCTATGTGCAGGATGTGGTGTATGTAAACTAGTATGTGATCAAGGAGCAATAGCTGAGGATCAGGTAGTTGAAGGATACATAAAATATGGAAAAGTAGACAACATCGACTTAATCATTGGTGAGCTAAAGCCGGGAGAGAGAAGAAGCTACGTAATTATGGCAAGACTATTAGAGGGACATAGAGACCAACTGAAGAATTACGACTACGTTATAATAGACTCTCCACCAGGCACTGGTGCAGGCGTCTTCTCAGTACTGAAAAACTCCGAAAAGTACATACTTGTAACAGAGCCAACAAAGTTAGGAATCTCCGACCTTAAGAAGATACTGCTGCTAGTCAATGAGAAGTTTCTGAATAAGAAGTACATTGTCGTTGTGAACAAGGCTGATCTAAGCCCAGAGGGAACAAGAACAATACATGAACTTTGTAAAGGGCATGTAGTTGTAGAGATACCATACTCTAGAGTAATAGCTGAAGCTTACGCTAAGGGTGTGCCTGTCGTACTTGTGGATAACGAGATTAGAAAGAAGTTTGAAGAAATTGTAAAAGAAGTATCGAATTTATGAGGTTATTAAATTTTTGAAATTTTCGAATTTCTATCTACTTAAGTTCCTTACTTACTCCTTTTTACCCTCCTTCTTGTATCTCTCGATTGCGTCCATTATCATCTTCTTTGCCTCGTCAGCTCCCTTGAAGCCCTTGACCTTTGTCCACTTTCCTGGCTCTAGCTCCTTGTAGTGCTCGAAGAAGTGCTTAATCTTGTTCAGTATTGCCTCAGGGACATCCTTGATGTCCTTGATGTTTGCATATGTTGGGTCAATCTTCTC
>CAYPXK010000114.1:0-1509 GCA_964414695.1 uncultured Thermoproteaceae archaeon
ATGATATAATAGATCAGGAAGAGGTGAAGAAGAGAATTAAGGAATTTCTAAAGACTGGAAACCTTCCACACCTTCTGTTCTATGGTCCTCCTGGTGTTGGTAAGACTACGATGGCTCTTGCTATTGCTTATGAACTTTATGGTGAACATTGGAGAGAAAACGTCCTAGAACTAAACGCAAGCGACGAAAGAGGAATAACAGTCATCCGAGAACGTGTCAAGGAGTTCGCAAGAACAGCACCAATGGGCAAGGCACCGTTCAAGCTTGTCATACTTGACGAGGCAGACAACATGACAAGCGATGCACAACAAGCGCTAAGAAGACTAATGGAGATGTATGCTTCAAATACGAGGTTCATACTAATTGCAAACTACGTCTCTAGAATAATTGACCCAATTCAGTCAAGATGTGCAATGTTTAGATTCTCTCCGCTTCCAAAAGATGTTGCATTAAATAGACTTAAAGAAATTGCACAGGCAGAGGGCATCGAAGTAACTCCTGACGGTCTTGAGGCTATTTGGGATATTTCTCAGGGTGACATGAGGAAAGCAATAAACATACTACAGGCAGCCTCTGCCCTCTCTAAGAAGGTCACTGCAGAGGTAGTGTACAGGACCGTGGGTCACGTAGAGCCACGTGAGATACTTGAAATAATTGCTGCAGCAGCTTCAGGAAACTTCATGAAGGCCAGAGATAAGCTACGTCAGGTAATGTATGAGTATGGTGCAAGTGGTAAGGACATCCTGAGAATATTCCAAAGGGAGCTACTTAGAGGAACAATAGAGATACCTGACGAAGGAAAGACAGAACTCATGGAACTCATTGCAGACATCGACTATAGACTAACCGAGGGCTGCGACGAAGAGATCCAGATGCTAGCCTTCCTTTCAAAACTAATGCTAGTATCGAAAAAGTATGGAATTAAAGTAAAACTCGAAGCACCTGAAGTAACAAAAATTGCAGAGACAACAAAAGCACTCGAAGAGACTGCAAAGACAACTACGACAAGTACAAAGAAAAAGACTACAAGCAAAAAGAAGACAAGTTCAGAGTCTTCTAGCTAGCGATAATGGAAGAATATAATCTCTAGACTTTAACGTACTTGAACCAACGACAATCCTATAATATTCCTGTCCCTGCTTAAGATCGATAACTTTTTCTAACATTCCATAAATAACAACTTCCTCACCTTCATTAACAATACCTGAATAAAGTCCCTCATATGTAACAGCCTGCTCAATTCTTGGCAACCCCACTTGAGAATCTACAGCTCTGACATTTTCAACGATGTACACACCGGGCAAGAACAGTGAATCTGAGATATCTACAACACGTGCCTTAACAAGCACGGGTTTTACAGACTCATAGACATACCTTCCATAGGTTTCCATTACTTCACTTTCAATTCTTACATAATTTAAAGAAAACACTCGATCATTAAATACAAACCTATGCTTTCTCCTTAACAACAATTCTACAGCAACCTCATGTGATAGACATGGATATGTC
>CAYPXK010000115.1:0-8243 GCA_964414695.1 uncultured Thermoproteaceae archaeon
TCCGCATACTGGATCTCTCAAATCTTTCACTTCTTCTGCAACATCCTTATCTACAGGTGTGCCTAGTGCGTCTGCGTTAGTTAGTTCCTGTATCTTTATTCCGCATTCTGTTCTTCCACACCAGGGTATTTCAACAACATAGCCTTGCTCAACTAAGGACTTAGCTTCTTCAATGTTCTGAACTTGCTTAATGTGCTCCCGTAGGAACTTCCATGCTGATTCCCTCAGGTTATTCGAAATTTCATTAAATATGTATAGTATAGCGTCTACAAGTTCTGTTCTATCAACTTCATACTTCTCATAGGTATCTCTTCTCACTACTGTAACTTTTCTCTGCTCTATGTCTTTAGGACCGATTTCGATACGTACTGGCACTCCCTTCAGCTCCCAGTAGTAGTATTTCCATCCTGGTGTCTTGTCTTCTCTGTCGTCTACAACAGCTCTAATACTTGCCTGTGCTAGTTCCTGAAGTATGTTGTAAGCTTCTTTGCGTGTCTGCTCTTTAACCTCCTTGTACATTATTGGTATTATAACCACCTGTATTGGAGCTATCTGCGGTGGTATACAGAGTCCTCTATCATCTCCATGAAGTGCCAACATTGCTGCAATCGATCTCTCAGATATTCCATAGCATGTTATATGTACATAGTCTCTCTTTCCATCAGGTCTCAGGTACATTACTTCAAATACCTTCGAGAAGTTGGTTCCAAGATAGTGTACTGTGCCTATCTGAAGCGTCTTTCCATCAGGCATAACTGTATCAAAAGCAATTGTATACACTGCTCCTGGGAACTTGTCCCATTCAGGTCTCTGCGATATTATGTAGGGAACACATAGGTAATCGAAGAACTTCTTGTATATCTCCACTGCCTGTCTTACCTGTCTTTCAGCATCTTCTCTATCTGCGTGGAATGTGTGAGCTTCCTTGAACATTGATATTTCTCTAAGTCTAATCATTGGATGTGTCATCTTTGTCTCAGCTCTAAAGACGCTAACAATCTGATAGATTTTGAATGGTAGATCTTTATGATCGTATATCCAATTCTTAACCATTGGATATATCGCAGTTTCACTTGTAGGTCTCAGAATAAGCCGTTCATCACCTGATAAGCCCTTAGTTACCCAGAATACCTCACGTTCAAAATTCCTGAAGTGCTCAGCTTCCTTGGAGAAGAATTCCTGTGGTATAAATACAGGAAATAGAACCTCCTCATGTCCAGTTTCCTCGAGCAGCTTCCTGATGTATGCCTCAACATTTCTCCTCAGTTTCATTCCATATGGACGCCATACGTAGCAACCTTTGACAGGATATCTATAGTCATAGAGCTCTGCCTCCATTATAACATTGTTAAACCACTCTATGAACTTGCGCCACTTCTCTCTAGGTCTCTCCTGTGCCTGACGTACAAGCCTCAGAGAGGCAGGTACCTTGGCAATAATGCCCACCTACAACCTAGCCTAGGCCAATTTTTAAAGAGTTTTCAGCGTTAAAGAAGTTGAAAAAGTTGGCCAATTTCCTCAATTGGAGTCTCACGACCTGTATATACAAGATCCTTAGACACTATGATACGACTCTTATCCACATCTAAGAACATTCTCACTCTAACAACAGAGCCATCTTTAGCAATTAGAGGAATTTCCAATACTCTACCTTCTAGCTTAACTTCATCATCCCACAGTTTTAAAAGTCTTTTAGAATCATATATCGAAATCTTAATAATCTCTTCTGCATGTCCACGAACATGGTCAAGTTTCACATCTGTACATACCATATCAACGTAATAACCATGGTTAAGATATACATGCCTTAATGCAAATACAACAGTCCTAGGATTAACAAGCACAAAATTATTCAACGTAAATATTGAGTCCTTAACATGCGACAATATGTAAAAGAGCTCACTAATATCTACCTTACTTAGATCCTGCTCGAAGTACTTCACACATCGCTCAGGTATATCCCTAATCACTAACTCGTACATTAGCGCAATAGTTTCATAACAAGGCCTCTTAAACACGCCTGTCCAAAACTTATAGCATCTATCATGTAGTTCTAAGTCATTGAATACTTTTTCTGCAAATTCTCCAACATCATCTACTATCACTGTAACTTTTTCAGACTTTTTCAAACACTCTACGTTAATTTCTTTTATTTCTTCGTATTCTTTAATCTTATCTGACACTAACACTATGAAATTTGGATTAAATGTCTTAACTTCCTGTAATACAACATCCTCTGCGGGTAATATTAGTATTTTATCTATGTATTCTGCAGGTAATCGGCTAAATCTTGCTAAGTCACTTATTTTGAAGAATTTTTTGCTAAGGAGTATTGTCTGTATGTTCTCCATTCCTGTGGCTATGTAAGCTGTTCTTAGTACGACTGCTGGATAGAATATGTCACGTGGATTTGCGTAGACTAACTGTATGTTCACGGTGATAACTCAGCAACCGGGTTATCTTCACCGTTTCTGCTTAGGATACCCTCATCATTCTTCTAACGTAGAGCTCCTGTAGTAGCATTACTAGACTTGATACTACATTATAGCTCGTTCCCTGTATGTACATTGGTATTTTAACAACTTCAGCATTTGGCAGCTTCTTAACTTCATCTTCAGGAATTCCAAGGTCCTCTGACCCAACTACTATACATATGTCACCTTCTACTTCCAGCTCGCTGGCGTACTTTGTTCCATAGGTCTCTAGCACTATGTACTTCTTATCTGCACCAATTTCCTGAATTGCAGTCTCAATATTCTCAACGTATACTACTCTACCCTTTAGTTCTTCTAATTCCTGAAAATCTGGCCTAACAACAAGTACAGGCACAGCACCGACATTATATGCAATTTCCGCTATGTCTAGTATGTTTTTCAGATTCTTCAACTTGTACATTAATATATGGCTTATTCTCAACATGTCAGGATCACTTTAAGAAATCTAGAATATTCCCGTTTTTATGTGTGCTCGTCTGCATCTTGAGACTTCTTTTAATTTCATTACATTTTCTATGTGCATAAAGTATTGGTAAGGGCATTTGTGATCTTGTTTTTAGTAATTTCTTAACAATTTTCACGGCTGTGTCTAACGTTATTTTGTTACCAATGCTTACATATACAAATTTTCCATAATGTCTAATGGCCTTTCCTATAACTTCGCCTGTTTCCTCGTCAACTATGTCACATACATCTGAATTTTCCCTACAGATGACCTTGCCGTATAGTAACGATTTTGCAACGCCAATTGTTGGCATTTTTGTAACAACTCCAAGATGGGCTGCTATTCCTAGTCTATATGGGTGAGCACGTCCATGACCATCTACAAGTACGAGTTCCGGCTGTTCCTGAAGTTTTCTCAAGGCAAGTATCATTGGTCTAAGTTCTCTGAGAGATAGCAATGTCGGTATGTACGGGAACTTTATCTCGGTTACAGTACAGGCGACTTCAAGCAACTTATCAGTATGGGCATCGTAGAGTGCTGCACATGCTATTCCAAGTTCTTTACCTTCCTTATTCACGTATGCGAGGTCCAAGCCACAGATCTTCCTGACGTTCTCATCTACGTGATCTACCTCCTCTACTCTCGATGCTAGTAGGGTCTGCATCTTTCTCAATTTAGACAACTCGAGTCCAGGAGGCAGGTAGCGTTTGGCGATTTTGTCAAGAGCTTCCTTTCTCATCTGTTACCTCCTCGATCATCATTGCATGAGTAGGCGTCTTCAATCTGGCAATTAGTAGGTCTGCACGAGTTATCTCCACTATCTTTCTCATAAAGTCAACCTTGCCTCTTAATCCAGGTACTATGGCGTCTGGGACAACGATCAGTGAGAGTGCCTCATAGATCTCCTCCATGTGTTTGAAATACTTCTCTGCCTGTGCAATGTTGCCCATTCTCAGACAATCAAGTACAAGTCTCCTAAGCTCACCAACAACATCTCCAAGACCCAGCAGGTATGGCACATTCTCTACCTCAAGCTCCTCTGGTGTAGGTACTCTTCCTTCACGTACAATCGTGTACAGTACCTTAGCTTCAACATACTCAATCACGGGACCGTACACGAGTCCACTGTAGTAGAGCTGGGGGTATGCACGTGCCTCGTCTAGGATCTTCTTGACGAGGTTCGTCAGTAGTGTTATTCTGTCATTTGCGCAGTCTAGGTCACCGCGATGAATACAGTGGATAGCTTCTCTTGCTAACTTCACAACGTCACGACTCTCCTTAATTATTCTATCACGAACATCTTCCAACACCTTGAGCTCCTTCTCTATGCGCTCAATAACCTGCTTAAGCACAGTACGTAGAGAGATGAGGACATGTATATAAGCTAGATAGTCGAGAAGTATCGCACCGCCCTGAGACCCCAGCCTCTGGGGACTATGAAGGGCGTGACTTGCCCCCCGCTAGCTAATAATGCTCTACTTCTTAACTTTCCTCAGTATTCGATGTTTCAAAGCCTGCTCAACAGTGTTGGTACTAGAAACTTCAGTCCAATCATAAGGAATGCTATGCTGAACACAGCCTTGACTACCTTGATGGGCACCTTGGTGAGCAGTCTTGAGCCAAGTCTGGCACCTGCAATTAGTCCAGGAAGCATGCATAGGGCAGCCATGATGTCGCACTTTCCTGTCATCATCTTGAACAGGACGCTTACAAGGGCCATAGGTGCGAAACATAGTAGTGATGTGCCTACAGCAATCCTGATGGGTAGACCTACGACGTAGGCAAAGACTGGGACAAGCACAGCTCCGCTTCCTAGACCTAGAAGACCAACTACTAGACCTGCAGCAAATCCTGAAAGGATTACTGTGCGCCAACCCCTCAGGACCTTCCTCTGTCTCTCTTCCTTAGAAATCTCGAACAATGTCCTAATGGACACGTACATGAAGTAAATGCCTAGACAGATCTTCAATATCCAAGAAACTCTACTCAAAACAGTGAACAACAATGATCCAACAACCGAGCCAATGATTCCAGGCACAATAACAACTTTAAATAACCTAACATCAAAATTCCTCAAAGACAAATGCATAAAACTACTAATAACACTATTCAAAAACACTATCAAAATCGTTGTGCCAACCGCAGCACCTACAGGAAACTTAAAGAGAAGCACCAAGAGAGGTAACACAACAATCCCCCCACCAACCCCCAGAAACCCCCCAAGAACACCAGCACAGAACCCCGACACAGCAAGTGTCAAAACCTCCACAACATAACACATGGCATCATTAAAGGCCAACACAAACGATAAACCCAAAAACACACAGACAAACAACCCCCACAGCGAAAGAATTAAAAACACACCCCACCACACTACAAACAGCAACCGCCCCGGTAGTATAGCCTGGTCTAGTATGCGGGCCTGTCGAGCCCGTGACCCGGGTTCAAATCCCGGCCGGGGCGCCATTCAATTCCTCATTCCTCACAAAGATACTTTGAGAACCTTTGAGGTAATGCTATCTCACTCCGATACTCATCCACCCTGTACGGTCCGTAGAACTTTATTTCATTTTCCAGCAGCTTCTTTGATAGTTTCTCGATAATGTGTCGAGGTCCTCTGATGTATGGGTACTTATACAGTTTATCGCCATAACGTCTCGTTCTGCATCTTATGCGCAAGGGATTACTGAGAAGTCCCTTTATGATTGAGACTTGATCTATGATTGCTGTGTGCTTTGATAATACTTTTATTAATGAATCTCTTTTATATTTAACGAGCATGTAGTCAAGGCTTTTCTTTAATATCTTAAGAACGTTGCGGTTTGATAGTGGTAACGTAATGTAGTCATACTTTTGGAATGTCTTAGTGTATATGAAGTTGCTCTTTACGAGATTAAACTTCAACAATATCTTTATTATGATTGAGACCTTCCTGCGTGTTGTATCACTCGAAGGATTGAGTCTCGCTGATAGTCTTACCTTGCTCCGTGCCGCATCTACTGACCCATCACCATCGAGTAGTCCAGCCATTAGAGCAGCTAAGTCATGCTCGTCTTCAGGCATCTCGGGCACCCTATCGTAAAACCAGTCTCTGACACCATATACATCTGGAATCTTAACTTCCAGGTATGGTCGAACAGCTCCCGTGACTCTATAGTGACGATACATTGTTAGGGCAACTGATGCACGATCTGCTAGGCATAGTGCAATTGCCAAGATTTCGGGCTGGCTGCTATGGAATAGTATTGCTTTTTCGCCCTTGCTTACAGCACCATCGCTCAAGAATAAGCCTCTGATGTACCAGCATAATGCAGAGCTACTGACACCTCTATTACGATCGCAGAGGAGGTATGTGTTCCTTACTAGAAGCGTTGTTGTAGATTTTTCAGTTATGACAAGCCTATTCGAACGAATCCTAGTGCAGGCTAGTGTAACCCATGTGCGCCTGACAATTCTCATGATATCACCGATAACGGACCTGTTACGTTGGTGTTGTTGATCTAGCTCTGCAACTTTCTCATATCTCGATACTATGAGGTTTTCAAGAGACTTTCTAGAACATTTATTTGATACAAAATCTAATGCTATTATGCTCAGCATGAACAAGTTGCGCACTATATTATACGATTCGACTAAGCTTACCTTAAGGTACTCGTAAGACATTACTTGTGCCTAGGCTAGGAACGTATTAAGGGGTCATACATACTCGATATAGATTAGGCCTCAGTGAAAGTATTGTGATGAGGTGCGGCACTCCTGAGGTGTGATGATGCGGCGTGTTTCTGAGTTAGGGTTGGGTTGTGCTTATTTTTCAGGTTGTGCTAAGTAGTGTTGTAGCTATGTTTAGTCGTGCTGGAGTTGGTGAGATTGTTGGAGCTGTCTTTTCAGTTATTGCTATTGTTGCTCTTGTTGTTGTCCTGGTGTATTTGTTAAACATGTTTAGTCATGTACTTACAAGTTCTCATAATGTCGAGAAGGAGATGTACGTGTTTACGCATACTGTGCCTACGGTGTCCCTGGTGAAGTGTAGTGGAGGTTACTGTGTGATGAGCATAGAGGTTGCTCCTGAGGCGATTCCCTATGTTCGAGATGTTGTGTGTGTTGGTGAGAATAGTACAGAACTTTCAAGTGTCGTAAAGTGTGGACTTGAGTCACGTGAGGCATATATACTGAATGTTGAGTATAGTAGAGCCAGCTTTCGTAAATATAACACAGTTGTGTTTTCAATAGTTTCTCAGCATGGTTATGTTATGTACCTGTCTGTTAGTAATATGAAAGTTTCAATAAGCTCAATGCTGACATTGACGGGCCGTGGAAGAGAGGCTGTGCTAGTGTTAGATTTTTACAATAATTCAACTTCTTGGACATGTATAAATGCCACCCTATGGCTAGTATATAGTGATGGTAAGTACGCTACTGAGGAGCCCATTAACGTACCTTTAAGATGCATTAAGCCGCTGGCATCGTACATATTTACTAAGACGATTACCCTGAAGAGAGGACACGGCTCAATATATCTCGAAGGTGACTACATGGTGAACCTAGCCAGAACTTACCATGTGAGACAGCTGGTCGCTATCTTGACGAGCTAATCAAGGAGACGGGTCGGGTTTTTATTATCACAACCCAAAGCCACTGTAGTTATGACTGATGAAGTTATACTGCGGGTTGCAGAAGCAAGATCACGAGACGTTGGTAGAGGAATAGTGCGCATACCGACCAAGTACATGAAGATTCTTGGCGTTGAGCCGGGCGACTACGTTGAGATCATTGGAAATAAGAAGGTAGCGTATGCACAGGTATGGCCAGCATATGTCGATGACGAGGATAAGGACATCATCAGGATGGATGGAATACTCAGACAGAACGCAGGTGTTGGAATAGGAGACAAGGTACGTGTCAGAAGAGCGCAGCTGAGACCAGCCCAGAAGGTCGTCATTGCACCTGTAGGCGAGCCAGTACGTGCAGATCCTGAATATCTCAAGCGAGCGTTCCTGCTAGGCAAGCCCGTGTGGAAGGGAAGCATAATAGAGATACCCTACTACACAGGAAGCATAAGGTTCGTAGTTACACAGGTTGCTCCCGGCCCAGCAGCATACGTTGGAATTGACACAGAAGTAGTAGTCCGCGAGGAGCCCGTCAAGGAGACAGAACTTGTTGTACCACGTGTTACTTGGGAGGATATTGGTGATTTGGAGGAGGCTAAGCAGAAGATTCGTGAGCTTGTTGAGTTGCCGTTACGTCATCCTGAAATCTTTAAACACCTAGGCATAGAACCACCAAAAGGAATCCTACTATACGGA
>CAYPXK010000116.1:0-4253 GCA_964414695.1 uncultured Thermoproteaceae archaeon
AGTGGATACCTAAGGAGCTTGTTGACAAGATCGCGACTGAGAGAGAGGCTCCAACAATTGAGGATCTGAAAAACTTCTTACAGAAGGTCGGTCATCCGATAGTCAAGAGGTGGACCGTGCAGGAGAAGAAAGAAGAGAAACCAGCTGAGGCAAAGCCAGAGGCAGCTGCTACACCATCAGCATCTCAGCTACCTGCTGTCCCCGTACAGCTTCAGCAAATTATGCCTCAGCAGATTGCGCCTCAGCAAGTTACTGGTGTCCCAGTTGGTGTAGGCGCATTTCAGGGACCTGCAATTACCAGCATCAAGCTGCGTGGTGTCAAAGTTAGGATTGGTAAAGTCATCATAAGGAAAGGACAGCAGGAAGGTGGTAAACATGGCGGCAGATGAGAAGGAGCGTGAGTTTGCTAGGAAGCTTGTAGAGATGTTTGCTAGGGAGCTTGCACAAGCTTCTGAAGTTGAGTTTGAGGATGTCGAGGTTGAGATTCAGGAAGTTGAGATAGGTGTACATCCAATAATTCTCGTGCAGACAATTGTTCAGCAACTTGTTCAACAAGCTCCTGTATCTGCCGTTCCTCAGGTTGTTGAGGAGAAGTTCGAGTTCGAGAAAATTGAGCTTAAGAAACCTGAAGTTAAGTGGAGTGGAAAGATAGTTGCAGTAAAGCTTGGAGCTACTCGAAGTGAAGGCGGTACACGTGAAGTGACCTATGTTATAGGTGGATGGGACGCACCGAGACTATACGCTGGTCCTGGAGGCTTCTATAGACCAATCATCAGCATGGACGTATTTGACACGAAGGTGCCTCTTCCACGTGCAGTACGTGACGCAATTGGACAGGACCTGCTAGATAATCCACCAGAGTGGGCACGTGCATGTGTTGAGAAGTTCGGTGCAG
Source organism: uncultured Thermoproteaceae archaeon (assembly GCA_964414695.1). Classification (GTDB taxonomy): domain Archaea; phylum Thermoproteota; class Thermoprotei; order Thermoproteales; family Thermocladiaceae; genus JAADER01. The sequence continues at coordinate 896 of CAYPXK010000116.1, forward strand.
ACATGGTGAACATTCACCTAGTCAGCACTGATCCAAAGGTGCTTGATGCACCACCTAGTCAAGCTGTTAAAGTTATTGAGGAGATTCTCCAAGCTGTCAAAGTTCCACTCTTCGTAGGAGGTTCAGGAAATCCACAGAAAGATCAGCAAGTGTTCAAGGAAGTTGCTGAACACTTTGCAGGTGAGCGTCTCCTAATTAGTCCACTTACGCTCGACATGAAGCTTGAGGAAATTGCACCAATAGTAAAGAAGTGTAACCACGCTGTCGTGGCCTCCGTCACAATGGACATAGACAAGGCTCGTCAATTAACGAGGAAGCTCACAACATGGCTCTCACCTGAGGACATCACTATAGACCTGTTTGGAGCTGGAATAGGCTACGGCTGGGAGTACTCGTACAGCATAATGGAACGTGCAAGACTTGCAGCGCTGTCAGGCGACAAGGAGCTGCAGTATCCAATAGTTGCAGCAGCTTCCAACGCATGGGCCGCACGAGAAGCCTGGATGAAGATGGACGAGTTCTGGGGACCAAGAGAAATCAGAGGACCCCTATGGGAGTTCCTGAGCGCGCTAACAATGGTGCTTGCTGGTGCAGATTTCCTACTCGTGCTTCATCCACTTACTGTGAAGCTACTCAAGATGACCTTTGAGGCACTTGAAAAATTTGAACAGCCCTCAACAGGTAAGGAGCTCATAGCAAAATGGTTACCATAAACCTCCCGATACTACTATTGTGGAGGCGGAGATTTACGAGACAATATTCCAAGAACGTGACTACAGGAGCCTAGACGCACTATATTACTGGGCTCTCTGCCTCGGCTCTTCTGGTGCAAGGCTGAGCTTTTACCTGAAGTACGGCACATGTACAGTATACGATGAAATTATTGAGAAATTACATTCAAGAATCCCGGAGGGTGAGATATATAATTTTCAGATATCGATTGTTAAGAAGCTAGAATCCTTAACAGACTTCTGTATAACCCTTGAACAGGATGTAGCTAATAGATGTAAAAGACTTAGCGAAGACGCTAGAAGATTTGCAAAGATATTAATAATGTTGGACATACCAAGAAGCCTCAGATTCAGCACGGTTGAACAGCTGCAACTTTCATCAAGCATAAACTTAATCGCAAAGAAAATATTCAGACAACATACGAAGGCACTGAGCATAATATTCGAGCTTATAGGTGCTGGACTACTGATAACATGCTGTTGGGCTCAGTATGAAGGTTTTCCACACATGTACACTGTTCCCATATATTCTCTGCAAATATGGAAAAAGTTAACACATTAAATTAAAATGTTCCTAACATCAAGCTACGTATTACTTCATATAGATCTCTTATTGACTTAACACGTTTTTCACATAACAGCACCTCAGTTTCAATATGTTCGCGAACGTATATGGGAATAAGCTGCTCTTCCTCAACTAGCAGTTCAGGATATCTTGAGAGAGGACACCTCTCATCATAGCTCTGTCCAGGAGGTCTAACAGGAAATACACGACATGCAATAGGCTTAACATCGTGTATGGTACATGTTGTTCCTCTCAGGAAAGGACATTTACCGTCTATGGCCTTGATTACGGGTATGGAATATGTACCCTGATCTATTAGGTGTACGTACTTTTCTAAAAACTTCTCTATCGAGATGTTATATTTACCACATATGCGAACAATATCTCTTAGACTATATCTAACATACCAATTCACATAATCGAATCCTTTGCAACACCATGCACCACATTCTGAACATACTTTATATTTCTTTATTGAACCTTCTGTGTTCATATGCGTGATTCAAGTACCTCGAGTACATCAAGTTCTATGGGCTCTGCATTTATTCCTAATGTATCTGCAATACTCGGGCTCGTTCGTCCTTCATCACCTGTTATAAGCTCTTTCACGTAGAGTCCACCTTGGCATTTTATTAGAAGCTCTATTAAACGAGGTCCAATCTTCGTTGCACGTAGTTCATATACCATTCTTACACGCTTCTTTAGCGGTTTTCGCTTAATTCTTCGAGGAGTGTACTGTGTTATTTGTCTATTTCTAAAATACTCTTCGAGGGATCTCAACTTTTCTTCATCAATATCCTGTTCTAGCAGTACTACTGCTCTATAAATTTTTGTGTGTCTTGGGGATTCTTGTTTAAGTTTAACAATAGTTGAATGTTGAACTTTCTGGAAGTTCTCAATAAGTTCTATTGGTTCGTCACATAGTTTTTCATTAGCTAAATTTACTATCTCATGTATCTCTGGTCTCTTTCTAGGCTTAATGAACGCTATGACTAGTGGTCTGCCGTCACCGAGCATTCTTACATCTGTATCCTCTCTTCCTGATGCGTGTACAATAGCCTCTTCTGCACCAAGTTCTCTTGCTAACTTCTCTGTCAGTATTTTCTGTATAGAAGTTATGACATTTAAGCGAAGCTGAACCTGTGAAACTCCTCTAAATAATTTCCTGTATCTAGTCAATACATACAAGGGCTTTACTTCAAGCTTTACTTCACCCGTTTCAACATTCACAACTATCTCGATATCCGCATTTTGTCTTGAAAATACCTTGTCAGGAATTGCCTCCTTAACTTTCTTACCTATCAATCTGTTTAGTTCTCTCTTTATAGATTCAACAGTATCAATGCCAAGCTCTATTGAGAGATCAAGTTCTCTCTTTGTTACTTCTCTCGAAACCGTGGTTCCTATGTAATATGTCTTAAAATCATATCCTGATGTTTTTATTACTTCTATGATATTATCAACTATCTTATCTATGTTTGAGAAGTACCTGTTTTCACATATGTAACATTTTTCTACGTTTACAGTGCCTCCAAGTTTTTCTGTTATAAATCTTATACTTGGCTCATGTCCTGATCTTGCTAATGCTCTTATCTTTCTTAGTATTTCTTCTCTACAGGTGTCTTCAGTACATTTTTGTAAACTTCTGTGAAGCATTAGAAATATAACATCTTTAAGTGCTCTGCCTCGTTCATAATTCTCAAGAGCATATCCTACTCTTGCAAAGAGTCTTCCTAGACAGTGATCACAAAGTGGGTACTTCTCTATTGCTGTAAGTGCTTTCTCTACAATATCGTGTGATAGGTACATTGTGGTAAGATGTTCTGGAGGTAAGTTAATATAATGATGTCTCTAGGCTAGGTCACGATGCAACGTAAAGTTGTCCTGAAGAAGTTCGTTGACGCTCACTGTCATCTACATGAGTTTACAGAGGTTAGGATTAGGGAGTTTGTGAAGGACTTCACGATAGTTGCAGTATCTGACGATGAGCCTAGCAGTAGGAAAACCATTGAGTTAGCAAGGACATTTGACACAGTTGTTCCATGCGTTGGGGTTCACCCAT
>CAYPXK010000117.1:0-13546 GCA_964414695.1 uncultured Thermoproteaceae archaeon
ACTCTGTAAAACAGGTGTTTCCAATAGTGAAAGAGTACAATGTATGGGTACCGTCGTTTGGATATGCTTGCAATTTCATCATTGGAAGTAAGAAGTATAGTCCTGAGAATCTGACTCCAGAAGAAGTTGATAAGAGACTAACAGAACGTGGGGTAGAGACAAAGTTCTACTCGGGTAGAACACACATAGCATTAATGAACTTGCCAATCTATAGAAAGCTCAGAAGGTGAAAACCTTCAAATGTTAAATGTTAGCTTAATTTTTATCTCATTGGTTTCTGCTTCTTTCCTTCCAGGATTGCTTTAAGACTAACACCATTAACCATGACTACTCTAAATCTGACACCGGGCAGGTCACCGTATGCTCTGCCTTCAGGACCTCCGATTCTCTCTATTATCACCTCGTCATGTTCGTTTATCACGTTTAGACCACCGTCGTATGGTACGAATGCTGTCACAATCTTTCCGTTCTTCACTAGCTGAACTCTTACACACTTTCTAACTGCTGCGTTAGGCTTTCTTGCCTCGACACCGACCTTCTCTAACACTATTCCTCTGGCCATTGGTGCACCTTCAAGTGGGTCAAACTTCTTTGCGAACTTTAGGACTCTCCTCTTGTAGTGTAGGTCACTCCATCTGAACTTCTTCCTCTTTAGTCTAAGTTTCCTGGCGGCGAAAAGTCCTACAGGACTCTTCTTGCCGGGCATGTGGCTCAGCCAAGTAGCGGTTAGTGGATTTTTTAAATCATTCTTTAAGCCTAGATGCGGCTAGTACTAGGACAGGATGACTTTCTCTATATCGAAGTACCTTTTTGCAAGTAGCTTAGCTCTATTAATGTTTCTACCCTGTCTTCCAATTGCTATTGCTTTATCGTCAGGATGCACAGTTGCTATTGCCACATAACCTGAGGGTAGTTTAGTTATCTTCACGGCAAGCACACGAGCTGGGTATAGACAGTTTCGAATAAGTTCTTCAGGTGTATCTCCCTTCTCAACAACCTCAACGTCCTTTCCGATGAGCTCTTTTAGTCGCTTAATGTTAACCCCGCCTCTACCCACTGCAAGTGGTGCAAATCCCTTATCCACAACAAAGATTATCCTGTTGTACTGTGGGTCAATTATAGTGTCAAGTGGCACAATTCCTGTGATTTTCTCAAATAGCGCAGCGTATCTTAGTTCCTCTTCTGTTAACCTTATGTTAGGCATGGTATCACCCTACGACGTTGATGCGAGTTCCATTATGCTGCTCTCTCCTGGGTCAATGACGGCTAGTGATGCTACTTTAAATGGCTTTCCACATGCTGCTCCAAGTTCCCAGCTTGAGCCTGGATACACAATTACAGGTATCTGTGCAAGCTTTGCATAGTACTCAACGTCACTCTTTATTTGGGGAGGAGCATTAGCAGCAACTACGACAAGCTTTGCTTCTCCCCTCAGAATGGCTTTTATTGTCTGCCGGGTGCCAAGAACGACTTTTCCCGTGTTTATAGCAACCTTAAGCTCTCTAGCTAGGTCTACCATTGGTGTGCACGCATTTAGGTCATTTTAAAAATCTTTTCCCATCTGTGCACCTAATGCACTAGGCTTATCCTAGACGTTACTCGTACTCCATCATTAGCTCTACCATTCCTGTTCCAATTGGTACGTACTTTCCAGCAATTACACTCTCAACTACGCTGCGGAACTTCTCAACTTCACCTCTCAGTGCAGCCTCTACGAGGTTCCTGACAGTTACCTCGAATGCCGCTCTTGCAAGTGGACTCTCTTTCTCTCCAGCGACGCCGTGTCTACCGACCTGTTTCACTCTACCGCTCCATGTCATAACGTCAGCAACAAGCATTATGTGTCTTGGGTCTACTGTTAGACCCTGCTCATCGAGCACCTTCTTGAGCTCCCTCATTATGACCGTCCTGGCAGCCTCAATTCCCAGAACCTCAGCTACCTCATGGATGTCGTTGCTTATTGTTCTCCTATAGTCAACACCATCCATTGTTAGCACAGCCTCGAGGTTTGTACCCTCAGTCCTGATTACCCATTCATCGCCTTCTTTTCTCGCTAGTGCCTTCTTGACATTCTTAATTCCAGCAAGGCGTGTCTGAAGTACTTTGTCACGCACCTTCCTCAGTTTTACAGGATCTACTTCCTGAAGTGTAATTATGATGTGATTGCCCTCAATCTTAACCTCAGCTCCTTTTCCTCTTATCCTGTCTAGTGCCTTCTTAATGTCGCTCATGGTCAGGTTCCAGTACTTTAACTGCTGCGGGTCAAGCTCGATTACTATTGTGCCAGATATGTAGTCTATGTCTACTGACTTTGCAACGTTCTCAATGGTTACTAGCTGTATTCTCTTAGCGATCTCGAGAGCCTTCTCACCGTCCTTAGCATACTCACCCATCAGGTACACCGTCATCATTGGTCTTGAGGGCTTTCTTCTAGCGTCAACGATCTCGATCATTCGTGGGAGACCTAGAGCCATGGAGAACTCTCGGAGACCAGCGTAGTGGAATGATCTTAGGACCATCTGGGTACTTGGCTCACCTATTGACTGTGCCGTGACGATGCCGATGGCTTCTCCTGGGTCTATCACAGCCTTGTAGTAGGCAGTTATTGCCAGGTGAATTAGCTTCTCGAGTTGTTCACGTGTAATCTTGAGGCCCTTTACCTTACTCTTGAGCTCGTCTACGAATGATTTAGGTAGTATGGAGTACAGTCTCGACAGCTGACGTTCAACTTCCTCTTCAGGAACAATCTCTTGAGCAGGAGATGGAGTGGACATATACTTGCGTGGTGGAGTTAGAATTTTCTTAGTTTAAAAGGGGTTCGTCTTGGTGCCGCCGCCGGGATTTGAACCCGGGACCTGCCGGTTATGAGCCGGCCGCTCTACCCAGGCTGAGCTACGGCGGCTTTTTCGAGAACACAAACATGGGACGTCTAATAAACATTTCTCGCCGAGGCGAAGATTCAGGACATGGTACAGACATAGTACCCCAGTACTATCACATAATTTTGAGAATACTCAATAACTAGCAACAAGACACATGAACTCGCTGAGTGCAAGCACGTAGACGTAACGTAAATGTAGACACAGGTAGACAGTTGTCAAAGCCTCAGAGGCTTCTAGTGAAGGTAACGTTGAGACCACGCAATGTTCACATACTGTCCACTCGTTTGAAAATCATTCGTAAGTTACTGATGAGGTATCTTGAGACTGTAGGAGATATAATAGCATCAGGTAAAAATACCATACTGGTTAGAGGAGATAACAAATTCGTAAAGATATCGTTTGAAAAAGATCACGTAGTGATACTTTATGAACGTGCTTCTACGTTAAATGAGAACATTGCAATAAATGTTAAGGTTTTGTTAAAGAAGTTGCTAAGTAGTAGACAATTGGCATATATTTCACTGAGACTACGTGACAGGTCTCGACTTGATTTTTGTATTGAATATGCGCCCAGGTTCTTGTTGAGGAAAATTGTGGAAAAGATCTCAAGATTCTCAAAAGACAGGTGCGTTGCCTACGATATTCAACTGAAGTACTCTCATTCAGTAATTGTGCAAGACCTTTTCTACATTATACAGCTATGTAATTACTATGGAACTGACGTCGTATTAGATACAGGTGGTTTAATATATGTAAATCCTGATAGAGAACTACTGTGGCGTATTACTGAGAACTTACTCAACAAGTAGAACCTTCATTAGGTTTGTAGTCTCCTCACGTAGTCCACCTGTCATTACGACAATGTCTCCCATCGAGACCTCACCTTCCCTAAGTAGCACTTTGAGAAGCTTATCAAGTGCCGACCACACGTCTGTGCCATCCTCGGATACGTGTACAGGCTTCACTCCCCACAGCAACTGTAGCTGTCTCGCTGTCTTTATGCTGCTTGTAGCTACGTATATCTGTGTCCTTGGTCTGAATCTACATACCCTCCTCGCTGTTGTGCCTCCCCTCGTGTAGATCAGTATCTTTGCCTTCAGTGTATTAGCAACCTGCGCGACACTGTGTGCAAACCTATCATACACACTATGTTCAGGATACTGTATCTCAACGTTCAGGTCCTGCTCAGCTTCCTCTATTATCTTTCTAAGCCATTTAACAGCCTCGACAGGGTACTTGCCTACTGCCGTCTCCTCGGCAAGCATTAGAGCATCAGCTCCCTGCTTGACAGCGATTGAGATGTCGACAACTTCCGACCTCGTTGGAAATGGCTTCTCCACCATGGACTCAAGAAGCTGTGTTGCAACAATTACAGGTTTTGCGTAGTAGAGTGCCTTTTTGACGATCAGCTCTTGAATTTTTGGAATCTTCTCCAGGGGAAAGTACATTGCTAAATCTCCTCTAGCAACGAGTACGGCATCTGCTTCACGTATGATTGAGTCAAGATTCTCGACTGCGGACTTTGTCTCTATTTTTGCAATGATCTTTATGTCGCTGCACTTCTTATCTTGTAGGATGTCTTTCAGTACACGGACATCCTCTGCAGTTCTAACAAAGGATAGTGCAAGATAGTCGACGCCAGCTTCAATGCTGAATTCTATGTCCTGAATATCTTTCTCTGTCAGACATGGGACAGGTATGTCCTTCCCAAGCACAGCTAATGTCTGCTCAGACTTGCATACAGCATCGTTGAGCACTGTGCAGCGTACATAATCGACATGTATCTCATCTACGCGAAGCCATAGTGCACCAGCGCCAATCACGACGATGTCCCCCTCCTCCAGGACATCGAACACCTTCCTGTTTGGTATAGGTATCTCACGCTGTGAAGCACTTGCCTTATCCCTGTTAACGAGGTGTACAGTATCTCCTCTCTTGACCACAAGAGGCTCATCTAGAATCCCCGTCCTGATGGTTGGTCCCTGTAGATCACCGATGACGGGGAGATACTTACCTAGTCGTTGCTCTGCCTGTCTCACATATTCGACAGCCTCTTTCCACTGTTCCTGTCTTCCATGAGAGTAGTTTATTCTAAATATGTCAACGCCCTCACGTGCAAGTCTAGTCACTATTTCAGGATCGTGCGACGCAGGGCCTAGTGTTGCTATTATCTTTGTTCTACGCATATATAGAAATTTTCAGGATCTTAAATTACCTTACTTCCGTGGAACATTAGGTAAGCGAGAGAAGGCCGTATTAGTCGCGTAATTGTAGACTTATAATGACTGACCCGCGATGCGACATTACAAGATAGTAATAACATCTGACAGGGCAACAATGACTAACTACAGTGATTTCAATGCGCTTGGCTTTCTGCTCTGTCTACCCTGTCGTGTCCTTCCGAGCTTTCTCGTGAGGAAATTTGTTGCACCACCACTGAAGGTTGATAAACGTACAGGATGGGTCAACGTTGCGCCTTACGCATTGAGGAAGCTCGAGGCTGCGCTAATATTGCGCGGCTTCTCACCAGAGTCAGACTTTGTCATTACTACGCCTGAGTACCTCGCTAAGGTCGTAAGTGAGGAGACGCGTATTGTGGCGATACATGTGTTAGATCCCTATGGTCTTGCACCAGTCAGCTACACGTTACGCGTACTGTTTGGAGGAGGCGAGACTTGGACGAAGAGGCTCTTCCTCGAGCTCATGAACAAGGTCAGGAAACTCAAGGAGAAGTATCGATTCAAGGTCATTGTAGGAGGTCCCGGAACATGGCAGATAAGGGACAACTATCGTGAGCTTGGCATAGACCTGCTGATACATGGTGAAGGTGAGCTAGTATTTCCTGAAGTATGTAGACACATACTGGACGGCGAAGATATTTCAGGAGAAATAGAGGGGGGCTCAGTCCCCCTTGAGCTGATTCCCGCAATTGTGAATCCTGCACGCGGTGGAATGGTTCAGATAACACGAGGCTGCCCAAGAAGGTGCAGATTCTGTAACCCAACAATGTTCAACTTCCGATCAATACCATTAGAGACCATACGTAGGGAAATTCAGGTCAACAAACGTGCAGGCTACCGTGCGATGAGCCTAGTGACCGAGGATGGCCTACTCTATGGTGCTAAAGGAGTCAAGGTAAACAGAGACGCGCTTCGCGCACTCTTGAAAGTCGTGAAAGAGGAAAACGTACGTGCAGACTTCTGTCACGTATCGCTTGCAAGTGTCAAACAGGCACCGGACATAGTTGAGGAGTGGTCTCAAGCTAATGAACATTACAAAAACTATGCCTTTCCACAGGTTGGTCTTGAGACAGGGAGTATACGCCTGCTTAAGAAGTACATGAGCGGAAAGGCAGCACCATGGCGCATAGATGAGTGGCATGAGCTTGCTGAGGAGGCTACAGAAATAATGAATCGAAACTACTGGTACCCGTGTTACACACTCATACTGGGCCTCCCTGAGGAAACTGAAGATGATGCTAAGGCAACGATTGAGCTTATCCGCAGGTTAGACAAGTATCGCTGCTGGATATTCCCACTGTTTTTCGTGCCTATGGGACACTCAATGCTGGAGGACAAGGACTTTGCAAAGCCTGAAATTCTGAAACTTGATGTGTATAGAGAGCTACTCTACGAGACCCTCGAGCATAATATAAAGTTCACAAGATTTATACTTGATAAATTTGTTGATAGAATAAGGAATAAATATGCAAGAAATCTAATGAAGAAGTTTATAGAGTACGGACTTAAAGCATTTGAAAATGTTAAAGAACAAGTCAAGACAAATCTCGATCAACTACTCGATCTTGCATCTAGAGTTGATCTAAATAATGTTATAAGTATAACAAAGCTTCTCGTAGGTAGTGTAATTGCTAAGATTAAGGAATCTATTAGAAAGTAAATAACGGAAGTGCCATACCGCTTATACAATTTCTAAAGCTATGGCTGTTGCCCCTCCTGTACCATGACATAGTGCTGCAATTCCTCTCTTTCCCCCCACTGCCTTTAGTGCTGCAATAAGTGTTGTAACTATTCTTGCACCAGTTGCACCTAGTGGATGACCGAGTGCTATTGCTCCACCTAGAATGTTCATTTTCTCAAATGGTATGTCAAGATACTTGTTCACTAGTGCTGGCACAACGGCAAAAGCCTCGTTTACCTCGTAGACGTCTACATCAGAGACAGACCATCCAAGCTTCTTCAGGAGCTTGCCTATGACGTACACGGGTGCCTCAGTGAATCTCCATGTATCTACTGCTACCCAGTCGTACCCGATGATTCTCGCTACCGGTTTAAGTCCAAGTTCCTTAGCTACGTCAGCTGTCGTTAATAGGAGCATTGCTGCTCCATCACTTAGTTGAGAAGAGTTGCCAGCTGTGTGTGGGCCCTCTGGTGTGAATACAGGCTTCAGCTTAGATAATTTTTCTAGAGTTGTGTCAGGTCTGATGCCCTCATCGTGGTCTAATGTAACATGTTCACATCCTACATGCATGTCTACAGGTTCCATATCTATGAACAGCTTATGCTCTGTCGCTCTCCATGCGCGCATGTGGCTCTCATAGGCTATCCAGTCGAGTATCTCTCTGCTAATGTTATGTTCTCTGGCTACCTTATCAGCTTCCTGACCCATCAGCATCATGGTCATGGGATCTGTAAGTCCATCATGAACCATCAGGTCGATTATCTCCTGGCGTCTGATTATGCAGTGCTTGATGCCCCACCTTGCCTCATGTGTTATTGCTAGAGGACAGGTACTCATGGATTCTACTCCACCTGCAATTACAATCTTAGCATCACCTAGCTTCAGCTGTCTGTAGGCCTCGAATATGGCTTGCATTCCTGAAGAACAGACCCTGTTTACAACATATGCACCCACAGTAACTGGAAGCCCTGCAATGAGCGCTGCCTGACGTGCAATATTCTGACCAAATCCGCCCTGAAGAGCACAGCCAATGATTACTTCATCAATTAGCTTACTGTCGATCCCTACTCTATCCAACAACTTTCTGATACACTCAGCTGCCAGGTACTGGGGTTTGACGTTTTTGTAAGCTCCACCAAATTTACCGATTGGTAGTCTAACAAATCCTACAACTACAACATCTGTCGACTGCACGAAACGACACTTAACATACGGGTACTTAAGACAATTACCTAAAGAAGAACGAGCTCACAGAGCTCCGGTCTCTCCTCACAGAATAGTGCAAGTTCACTCTCTCCATGTACCTGAAACATGTTATGGAAGAGTCTAGCAGCGTTCTCGTCTATGGGCCTCAATAGATAATCAACGTACCTTCGCTTAACTAACCTTACCCCTGACTTTCTAAGAATTTTTGCAATTTCTACAACTTTTCTTTCACGTGGTCCATCTGTTGCAATTATTTCCAATATAACTTTCCTAACGTCAGTGTCAATATCTGAAAGTTTAACTATCTCCATGAACTCGCTGTTGTTGTAATGGTTTAATGTAGAAAGGTGTGAAAATTTGAGAAATTAGTGGAACTCTAGCTCGAGGAATGGTGGAATGTCAGCAATTGCATTAACTACAAGTTCGACAAGCCCGCCATATGTTATCTTGTACTTCTCCCATAGTCCATAGTATGCTATCATGTCTCTTAGCTCGCCTTTACAGTTACTGCAGGGTGCACATACGTACTTTGGTATGTCTTTGTGTAGCACATCCTTGAATGCTTCAAGTATCTGCTTGACCTTGTAGTAGCTTGCGTACTTCATTTTCCACTCATCGAAGTTGTATGGGTGCATTATTGCGAAGCCTGAACCTCCACCACAGCAGTAGTTGTAGTAGCCGTGTGGTTCCATCTCTCTGAACTGTTCTTCAGGAACTACTGCACGTATTATCCTTCTTGGCTCTTCAACTATTCCTCCTTTTCTGGCCTTATTACATGGGTCGTGTAGTGTTATTGGGAAGTTGTTTCTACTTGGGTCGAGGTTCAGCTTCTTTCTCCTAATTATGTCGTCCATCACTATCAGGACATCTGTGAACGGAACTCTCTCCTCCTTTGGTATGACTCTCTCTGCAGTCAGTATGGCCTTCCATGCGTGTCCGCACTCGCCTATCAGTATAGCCTTGACCTCTAGCTTCCTAGCAATTTCGAAGTGCTTCTTTGCTACTTTGTACAGCTGAATGTCATTGTACCAGACTCCGTAGTTAACTGCGTCATAGCCCACGGGTTCGCTTGAGAGTGTGTAGCTCACACCAGCAAGCTCGAACAGTATTGCAAATGCTGCTGGGTTCTCTGGCCATGATAGGTACTCACCTGCGTTGTGAATCAGCAGATAGTCTGCACCCTTCTCGTCTACTGGAATCTTAATGTTAAGTCCCGTCTTCTCACGTATCATCTCCTCTAGGAACTTCACAATCTTCAGGAATGCCTTAGGCGTCATGCCTGTCGATGAGCCAACCCTCAACTGCTGCTCAGTACCAAGCTCATGAAGCTCCTTTGCGTGAATACCAAGTTCCTGACTGAACAGCTTTCTAATTTCTCTATCCACAAGACCCTGGTCTAGACCTAGTGGACAGTAAAGTGCACATCTTCTACACTGAGTACATCTGTAGGATAGCTCAGCAAGCTGCTTAATTACGCGTGCATCAAGCTCAATGTCAGCCTTCATCAGCTTTCTGAGGAATGGTATCTTTCCATACCATGTGAAGTACCTCCTGTAGATTCGCTGCAGTACCTCAAGCCTGTACGTGGGCCTGTAGATCTCCTTCTTGCCACTTGCTAGATATATTGGACATGCCTCTGCACATGTCTGACATCGTGCACAGTACTCCCATGTCAGGACGAATGGTCTATAGAAGGTCCAGTTCTTCTCAGGGTCAAGCAGCTTCTTCAGACCTGACAGAAACTTCTCCTTCCACTCCTTCTCCTTCTCTGGAGGTACGTTCTCAGGTAGTCCAAGAGCAGAATATCCATCAAGTGAGAGGTCGACATCCTTCAACGTTGGTGGTACAGTCTGCTTGAATCTTATGTACTCTTCTTCCGTGAATAGTCCAATTCCAAGCTGTCGCTTTCGTGCACCAGGCATCCTTCCAGGAAGTTCGGAAACCTTCTTCTCTTCAGAAGACATGTCTACCAACCCCTATTTAGCGCTCCTTAATCTTAATTATGCCCCAGTAGTTGTAGTGAAGTGGCCCTTCCTGATGCGGCTTGTCCTCCCAGTTCACGAGATGATATGACACATACTTAGCTGGGCCATGCAGCATCTTACTAAATGGATAATACAGTAGGAAGAGGCAGAACAATATCTGGTGAGCCAGCATTAGGGGGCTAGTTACGAATGTCAATCCTGCAAGCTTCGATGGGTCAAATGTTATCAGTGCAAGCATCTGCATCATGGCCTCGTAGAATATTCCGCCCTTACTACTGAACAAGGCCTCTGGTATAGACCCTACACTGTTGCCTGCACACAGGTAGTTCCATATGTAGCAGCAGACTGGTACAAGTGCTGTTATGACTACGACAAATAGGAACACCAGGTTGAAGTACTCTCTAATTGTCGCATATTCTCGCATTCCTCGATCAACAATCCTGAATATGAATAAGCCCACAGTGCCTATGGCAATTGCGAATGCGCCGACGATTCCTGTTATTATTGTTAGCCAAGCTATGAATGCACCCCATGGATTTGCAGAGTCTACTCCTACAGGAATGCCTGCAAGTTTTGTAATCGCGTCAATTAGCAGGAGTACAAACCATGCAAGTATGAGATATATGCCATCGTGCATTGCCAGGGAGAAGAACCATATTCTTCGCCTGTACTTGAATACTCTAACAAGAAACAGCATCTCTGGGAGCATCTCCTTAAGTTCCTCAATGAGGCCACCGTGGTAGAACTGTGCAAAGGACCCCCTCAACATTGGAATTTCATCACGTACAGCGAAGTATCCCTTCTCGTGGGGGACTGGGTACAGTTCCCACCTCAAGTGAAGTGGTGCCCTAATGTACTTGCCTATACGTACAATCGTCCCAATTATACAGACCAGAAATGCGACATATATGAAGCCCATGCATATTCCCACAACATAGCCGGGAACTGCCATAGGTGTCTCAGGAGTCCACATACTTATAAGGTGTATCCACTGACAACATCTCAGGTAGACTATAAACTTCAATAGCTTCCCACGCGATGTAGTAGGCTGAGCTAAATGCCTAGGACCCCCTCGAGACGAAGTGCAAAGCTTCCCGGATCTAAAATCAGACTGCTAGTGTCTGAGGTAGAGAAGGTACGTAAACAGGGCATTGACATATACGAGCTACACATAGGTCAGCCAGGTCTTCCACCTTCCAAAGAGCTTCTTGAAGAACTTTCAGAGATAATGTTATCAAAACCTTTTCAATTTAGTAAATACACACCCTCGATAGGTCTTGAAGATGTTAGACAAGCAGTAGCAGAGGACTACAGCAGAGACTCAGGCACAAGTGTAGGTGTGCAGAATGTTGCCTTGGCAACAGGCTCGTCTGAGGCCATTCTCGCACTTATGATGTTGCTGCTGGATGAGGACGACGAGGTTGTCATATTCGACCCCGAGTATCTGCTCTACAGACCTCTACTCGAGTTCTTTGGCGCCAGAGTCAAAACAATACCAGTCACAGTCAGCAAAAACTTCGAACCAGACCCAGAGGACGTCAAGCGAAGCGTCAGCAGAAGAACAAAACTGTTCATCTTCGTAAATCCTGACAATCCTACAGGAAGAGTCTCAGACATGGACACGGTGAAGCTTGTGCTAGACCTCGCTAGAGACTACGACTTCTATGTCCTGTACGATGAGGCATATCGCGAGCTGTACTACGAGGGAAGCCACATCTATGCCATAAGGTACGACATGGAGCACGTCATAGCTCTAAACACATTCTCCAAAGGTGCAGCACTTCCAGGCTGGAGGCTAGGCTACGTTGTCGCACATGAGGACTTGATAAAGGAGCTCTCAAGAGTAATTCAGTACGTTAATCTAAATCCACCAACACCTGCACAGTACGCAGCCTATCTCTATGTGACAAAGTACAAGCATAAGTACCTGAGTGAGGTGCTGCCAGTATACAGAGAGCGACGTGACGTAATGTACAATGCAGTAACTCGCTATCTACCTCAGGCACGTACAGTCAAGCCTCGTGCCGGCCTCTTCCTATTTGTAGACCTCTCAGCCTACTTGGACAGGATTGGAATAGACGATGAAACCTTTGCAAAGGACTTACTACACACAAAGCATGTGGCTGTTGTGCCTGGCTCAGCATTTGGCGAATATGGAAGAGGACATGTCAGACTGTGTTTTGCGAAGGAGACACCTGAAAGGATAGTTGAGGCCATACGTAGAATAGAGCAATACCTCGAGGAGAGGATAAGGTGACGATAGTCCTCGGGGCAGATATGTTCAGCTTGAACGCAAGTTCATCACCCATCCAGGGGAAACCCGGTCATCACTCAGTAGAACACCACAATGAGTAGGATAATTAACCTAACGCAGCCTCTGTGCCTGAACACGGACGTTGGCCCCATCTATATTATTCCTCTGGTACTAATTCTATCTAAGGCAGTGTCAAGACCTGTGATAGATGAGCTTGTAAGGGAGCTTGGTAGTATAAGAAATGTAAATATTGTTCTATACAATGAGGAGTTTGTTATAAACGCTCTACATGTTATACATAGCATAAACGTTGGCTTAAGATGCTATGAGAGGGGTCCAAGGATTGCAAAGAAATTAGAACTAAACATCTTATGCTTAATGGCTGCAGAGTCTCAGATAAGTGCTGCATTAGATAAAATGTTTGGTAGACCTTTCAGGACGCTTGGCATAGTCGTACTATGTAAAGATTCTGATAGTAGCTCAATATCAGATAGTATACGTCAGCTGTTGCAGGTCGTTGAAAGTAAGTTACCTATAGTTGATGTCGTGTTATCGTTTAAATGTAGTAAATTTATGCTAAAGCCACATGACGTATGTGAGTATGCTAAAGATGTTATCGATATTCTTCAGTGTATTTCTGAGACTGTGCTTGATAAAGTTAGGTAAGTGTCACTCTCAATAAGGAGAATACGTCATCCTCCTTGAATACTGCCAATCCTGTTCTTGATGGAAATATTTCAATGTGCAGTATCTTGTCAGGATTCTCTAACTTCACTTTTCTCTTTATCTGCTTGGCGATGGGGTCTATTATATCCATCCTGTGATACTGGACGCCTCTCTTCCTGACATCTATTCTGTAGGTCTCGTTCTCCGCAATGTAAGTATGTGCAAGTTCCACGGCTTTTGCCTTAATCTCCTCTAGGTCAGTGTTGACTACACACATTATTGGAACTACCTTCAGGATGAATCTTGGCACATATTCCTGTCTTGTGACCAAGTCTCTCAACCTATGGCAGAACTCTATTGGGTCTCCATCAACCTTGGCTGTCACAAGACCGTCGAACCCTGTGAACCACGTGTTTACTATCGGCATTCCAACTAGGTCACCTACGTATTTTAGCTCCTCGACGCACAGTCCTTCCTTTCTTCGTCCAGTCGATACGACAAGGTTGAACATTGGTTAGGGATTGTGGTAATGCTTTAAAATTCTACGGAATCCTTACTCGAGACCATGACCATGGTACCTGATGTTCTACCGATGATGTTCGAGGAGGAGCTGTGGGAAGAGGAGGAAGAGG
>CAYPXK010000118.1:0-18229 GCA_964414695.1 uncultured Thermoproteaceae archaeon
CCAGAAACAATTCTCGAGAAGGCCAAGGAAATAATAGTCAAGCTTCGAGAACTTGAAAAGAAGCTGAACACGGAAGATCCAAAGAAGGTATATCAGGAGCTTAAGCAGATTGTCGGAGAGGCAAGACAGTATGCACTTGACAAGAGCATAGTTCCGCTTGTTAGAAAGATAAAAGCTGCAATCTTGAGAAGGTACCAGAAGATGGCAAAAGAGAAACTTAAAGCCTCTCAGAAAACCTAACTCGGGTCTAGACCATGCCCATCAGCTGTACAAGGTGGGAAAGGCTCTACAATCTTGCTCTGCAGAATGGCAATAAGGAGAAGGCACTCGAGTTTAAGGAGAAGCTTGTGGAATGCATAGTATATTCACTATGGCATCTTGTTAGAGAGAAGGAGCTTAGAGAGGCTGCTGAGTTAATGAAATATGGTAGAGAAGTCTCGGAAAAGTACAATATTCCTGAACTGAAATTCCACCTGGACCTAATACAGGACGAGATAAATAGGATCAAGGAGATCTATAGGAAGATTGGTAGAGGAGAAAAAGTGTAATACTAAATAAAGAGACCGTCTCATAACTATTCACCCATAAAGCTATGGCAAATTTAATAGTTGAAAAATGTGGATGGAATATTGAAGCAATAACAAATACACTCTCATTAATTTTACAAGCTCTAGCATCAGGATTCGTAGAGAAGAGACAGGTAGAGACATGTCCTGTTAAGGAACTTTTCATATGTGAAAACGACAAGTGTATACTATCTTTATCTCGGGACGATATTAGGAATATATTAGCAACATTTAAAGATATGCTTGACTCGGCTCTTGATAGAGTTTTGAAAGATTTATCAATTGATAATGTATTAAACTTAGTGCAGACTCTATATGACTTATCTATAGAGGGTATATCGACAATACTTGACAGTAAACTGAGAAATCTAACAGGGCCTCCTGGAGTAATAGCGCAGATAAACGAGACCCTTGCATCAATGCTATATGCCGACCTCCAGTACGAGCAAGCCAGTCAAAGATTCAGACAGGCAGCAGAGTATTATAAACAGGCCGGGCAGATAGATAGAGCACTATTTACTGAGGCCTTTAGTAATGTTGCAATGGCAGAAAAATTGAAAGAAGAGGCTAGTAGACTACATGAAGAAAATAAACATACAGAAGAGGAAGAATTAATTAAACAAGCATCGAAACTTTATGCAGAATCAAGTACATTGTTTAGAAAATGCAGTGCAACAATTCCTGAAGCTTTAATAAATGCAATACTCAGCAAGTGTGATGCTTATGAAGTACTTGCAAATTACTATTTTACACATGGTCTAGTAGATGAAGCTGAGAAATACTACAATCTGTGTGTTTCTGAGCTAAGACTCGAATATATTGGACTTAGTGAAGAACATAGAAGAATCGTTGAATTAAAAGAAAGGACTTGCAGAGCATTTCTCAAGCTATGCCGTGCAATAATTGAACAGAAGATGGAACTCTACGAAGAAGCCGGAGATGAGTTCCGTGAATTAGTTAAGGAACGATATGTGGAGGATGTTATGGTTGAGCTAGCTGCAATAGCGTATAAGGGCGCTCTCGATTTAGCAAATACCTTAGACGATATTTTAAGAATTTATCCAAAGTATATAGAATTAGTCAGCCTGTATACTGATAGAGTAGTTCAAGAGAAGTATGGAAGCTTCGATAACTTCATACGAGAGTTAAAGGTAAGGCCTCTTGCCTCAATCTCAAAAGACGTAAGAATTGACGAATATGCACTGAAAATGTACATAGCTTTCAAGATGCTAAGTAACATTGTTAAAGAAATGGGTCTCGATACGGTAATAGTGTTAGAATTGTTAACTTTAGTCGCAGGGCTTGGACTTGATCCTCTAACAACATCTGGTGTAGAACTTAGGATGGAAGTCTCTAGAAGCAATATAGAAGTTAATAAGGAGAAACTTGACTTAATGTGTAAGATATTGGACGAGTACCATAAGAGAGTTATGGAAATCCTATTCTCCTAGCCCAGGACGTAGTCTCTTACAGTACCGTCACTTGATACTAATCTGATTGTTATAATGCTGTGATCTAGAACTTCTGGACTCACTTCAAGACCTACATCAATTGTCTTGTAGTGGTATGGTTTTACTGTAACTTTTATGCTTTTAAATTCGACAGCCGATCCATTTATAATCAATATTTCCTGTACAATTGTACATGGTATGTTTCCTGAGTTGTATACGATAGGATTTAGTACATAGTTTGAATTATCTTTATTTATGAGAACGTACACTATTGAGAATGAACATTTAGGTTTTGATAATGTGTTAACCATTGTGTTAGAATACAGTAGAGCAAACATTACTATTATTGTGCCTAATATAGCAGCTATTAGGGATAGCAGTACTGCACCCAGAACTTCGCTTACACCCCTTTTCATTACGTTAGTTTATATAGTGGGTAGGTTATTAGTCCTGCTCTGTCAGGTGTGCATATGGTCGATAGGTATTAATCACGGGGGAGTTATTGTAAATTTATGAAAGTTCTAATCATACATCCGCACCTTGATCTTGTTGGCGGAAGCGAAAATTTAACAAGGATTCTTATATATGAACTGCTCGAATACTGTCCTGAATGTGAGATAGTTGTAGCAACACGTGCGCGAAATGAGGAACTTTTTCCTGAGAGATCACGATTGAAGTTCTACTACTTCAAGAAGGGTAACGTGTCTGTGAAATGTCCCATAGCTGGAAAGCTGATTGATCTAATGACGACATATGATGAGATTTTACATGACGAAGATCCTGACATAGCCCTCATAATGATTCAGGAGCCTGTACATGCACTTCTGCTGAAGATTATGAGGCCTGGATTTAAGACTGCGATATATATTCACTATCCATTTGAGGAGGAGTTGACAGAATCAAATCTGTTGAAGTTCTTTGAATTATATAGATTCCCTAACATGTACAATGAGTATTACAAGTATGTAGATACAAGATTTGTGAATTCACACTACACCCTTAATGCATTATACAAACATTATCAAGTTGATGCAGATGTAGTGTATCCTGCTGTAAGCTGGATGTACTTTGAAGAAGAGCCAGATATATATGAAAAGAGGGCTAATGTAATAATAACTGTTGGCAGATTTGTGCCTCATAAACGTCATGATGTTCTTATTAGACTATTTAGAGAGCACATAAAGCCTAAGGTACCTGATGCTGAGTTAATCATAATAGGAATTCCTGATATAAGATATATGGATTATTATAGAGAGCTACAGAGGTTGAGTGAAGAGACTGAGGGAGTTAAACTAATTGCAGAATCATTAAGCGAGAGCGATATGATAAAGTACTACAGGATGGCTAAGGTGTATGTTCATCTTAGGATTGGTGAACATTTTGGAATGGCACCAGTAGAAGCAATGAGTCAGGGAGTTATTCCAATAATACCAAGGGACAGCGGTCTTGCAGAGCTTGTTACACATGGCAAGGATGGATTTGTCTATGAAAATGATAGACAGCTAGTTGAGTACATATTGAATGTCTTAAAGATGAGTGATGAAGAAATTGTTAAGTTGAGAAGGAGAGCTATAAGAACAAGTTACTATTTTACACCTTCACGTTTTGCAAAGGAGGTTTACTACCATATAAAGGTCATTGCTTCTCACCGTTAAGCTACTGCATGCATAAGTATTAGTCCCTTTATTATGAACTCTACAGCAACTGCAAGGAAGACTACTCCGAAGACTATCCTGATAAGCCAGACAGGAGTCTTAGGAACAAGCTTAGCACCTATCTGTGCGCCAATAGCTGTGCCAATACCGAGACAGAGTGCGGCTATTGGAGCAACGTAGCCTGCCTTTGTAATATTCACATGGAACAATGAGGCAAGCCAGGGCAGGAATGGCTGTGTCTTAAACAGTGCTGCGACAAATGCTATGCTTATGAAGGAGGGCAGTGATGTTCCTACAGCCAGCTTGACAGGAGCATCACATAGGTATATGAATGCAGGAACTAGAGCGTAACCTCCTCCTAGGCCAACTATTCCACTTATGATGCCGATGAAGAAGCCTATGAGGGATTTTCTTAATACACCGCCTGGTATATAGTTGAGTTCTGGCCCTTTCCTGAGCTTTCCTCTTTTCATCATTATGCCCTCTATGAGAATCCTAATTGATACGTACAGGAATGCGGCGCCTAGAATTTCTGCAAGAATCCACTCTGCCTTTAGGGTAAACAGAAATATTATAGAGCCGATGAAGGATCCTATTGCACCTGTTATAGCAATTATCTTAACTGTATTAAAATCAACATTTCTGAGTCTTATATGTGCAATAGCTCCACTGGCTGCTGTTATTACAACTGCCGCAATTGTAGTCCCTATCGCAAGTGGTAGGGAGTAGTGAAACAGGAAGTAGAGAGTTGGCAACATTATTACACAGCCACCGATCCCTAGGAAACCTCCCACAATGCCCGCAGCAAGTCCCGTGAGGAACAACAGGAGTGCACTTAGTGCAGTCTGCATGGGTTCTCTTTTAGATTTAGCTAAGTTTTAAACATTTTTGATTTAAAAACTTTCAATTCCTCATATTGGCTGAAAATTGAAATTAAACTAAAAGTTCACAAATTGTTTAAAAATACTTGGCTAGGCCGTAGAAAAATAATTTAAATTCTTATGAAGAGATGATACTCAGCTAAGAGAAATGGTGAGAGAGCGTAGATCCGAATGATGAGGGGAGGACTTACTGAGCGATGAAGAAGCCTACTTCCCGGGGTCTGATAAGTTAACTGTAGAACCGTGAGATTTCCAGCTTTTGGCGCCGGGGGTGGGATTTGAACCCACGCCCCCTGTACGGGGACGGGATCTCGAGTCCCGCGCCTTGGGCCAGGCTCGGCCACCCCGGCTTTTCTCGAAAAGCAGAGTAAGTTTAGGTTACTAAAAAGGTTTCGCTAAGTTTATTACCTGACGTTACTTGGCCTTGTACCTCTTTGGTCTCAGGTTTTTACTCTTACATCTTCTGCACTTTTCAGCTCTTGGCGGGTTTCTTGCACCGCACTTTCTGCATATTAGGTAGCCGAATCTGTGCTCTAGAGCTATCTTGAGCTTCTCAGGATCCGTTATGGGCATAGTCTCTCTGCTCTGTGATGCTAGTGGGTTTTTATTCCTTAATGTGAGGAAAACCTAAGATCCCCATAAGTACATGTACATGCTCCGAGGCACTGTGCAGAAGTCTAGGTTAAGCAAAGTTGCGGTACAGTTCGAAGCCGTGGAGTTGCTGAATATCGCACGCTCACTGCTCAAGCTGTCATATAGAGAGCTCAGCGAGATACTGAACCTGCCTGAAAGTGTACTCTGCAGATATGCAAATGGTGAGCTCCTACCTTCTCCAGAAACCGCAGCCAACATTGTGAACAAGCTTGAGAACTTGCTATCTCTCGACTCTGTGCTCAAGAGACTCATAAAGGTGAGAGAGGGCTACATAAACTTCTCACACATCGTTACACAGAGCGACTTACTCAAACTATATGCCAGGAGGGTAAAGAACATGTTTCAGGATCTAGGAATAACGAAGGTCCTGACAGCGGCCACAGACGGCATTCCTCTGGCTGTCTCTGCAGCAATATCGCTAGATGCAGAGCTTGCAGTTGCTAAGCAGTACAAGGACCTCTTTGAGGACAACTTCTACGAGACCACATACATCACAGGAGACCCTCCCAGAAAAGTGACACTGTACTTACCTAAGTCAATGCTAAGTAAAGGCGACCGTGTGCTAATCGTCGATGACATAGTTAGAACAGGACGGACCCTACAGTCACTTATCGACATCTGTAAACAAGCTGAGGCACATGTAGTAGGTATATCCGTGCTCATAGCACTCGGCACCGAGTGGCTAAGTAAACTGAAGGATGTTGAAGCTAAAATTGATGTAGTACTCTATCTGCCCCATACATGCATATCGTCGACACAGCAGTAGACATACTTATAATACTATTATCAGTACTCACATACTACACCTCGATATTTCATACAATACTCTTAGCAAAAGCTAACAAAGATTCCTTGAAAAAAGACTATACTGCTAGACAAAGTGCACATAGAATAATAATACTCATTCCCTGCAAGAAAGAACCTATGCAGATAATTGCTGAATCACTAAAAGAAAATATAAGTATATTAAAAAGGTACAATACAATACTCGTATACATACTAGATGAGTACACATACGAAGAAGTTGTAAAATTAGTGACATCACTAAGACAGTACAACATGGATACTGTAGATGTAGTATTATTCGTCAGTAAAAGTTCTAAAAATAAGGCAAATGCATTAAATAAAGTACTTAAAACAATGAGATTCACAGATGAGGACATTATACTTGTACTAGATGTAGATTCGCATATCGTAAATATAGGAGACCTAAGCATTGAAGCAGCTTCACCTAAATGGATAGGCTACATAACAATTCCCTGGTCAAAGCTTGGAAAGGGACAGTTAATTGGATATGAAATTTATTCAAAGTTGCTTCAAGGGCTTTACAGATTAACAGGGTGGGTCCCAACATTAGGTGCTGGACTAGCCGCAAAGTATAGTGTGCTTAGAAGAGTGTCTTATTTTTCTGAAGACGTTATTTTAGAAGACGTTGATTTCGCTATGAAGTTAGCTAGAGCAGGCATTGATATAAAATACCCGTATAGTGAAATAAAAGTCCAGGTACCTTCAGTGTATACTTCATTATTGAGACAACAAGTAAGATGGGCTTATGGTGCTGGACAATTGATCAGAAAGTATTTGAGGTATATAGTTAGGAGACCAGTAATCGGATTATATTTAATGCAGTATTTAACATATGCTGGTCACTTAGTACTAGTGTTCTTAATAGATATTGTGGCTATATTGAAACTTATGCCTAGCCTCTATGTACAGTTGTTTGCTTATATACTATTCCTGTACTCGTCCCTGCTGTATCCTGTGTACATGTATCTTGAAGGTAAATTAACGAAGGATGTACTTGTAAATCTTAATAGAGTTAACATGGCTTTTGTATTAATGAGTCCATGGATTTTATATGGGTTTTTACTTGGTCTCATGAATTTCCCATTTAAGTGGATTCCGACGCCTAAGATTGAGGAAGCTAGGGGACTTTGTTTTAAAGAGTGTATCGTTGAGCTAGTTACCTGTGTAATAATTGCTGTGTTAACTATCTACGCATGTATAATATCGTTGTGTGTTCGTAATTTGTTATTGATGTTAATTTCTATAAGCTTCTCAATAACTTACCTGTGGGGTCTTGTGAGACTTCTGCAGAGTCAGCTTGCCTAAGATAGGAAGTCAAGTATTGACGTTCTTCTCTTTTGGACATTCTCCCGGATTATTGTGAATGCTTTCCTAAGGTCTTCCTGAAGATATGTTCGAAGTCTGGGATTGTACAGTGCAGCAGCTGGGTGATATGTTGGCACTACAATTGTATTCACATCTCCTGGAAGCTTAACCTCGAATACTTTACCTCTAATTCTCGATATTTGAGAAACTTCACTCTCTCTATAGCCAGCTAGCTTGAGTATCTCACGTGCACTGTGTCTACCTAGGCAGATTATGAGACGCGGCCTGATTAGCTGTATCTGCCTTATGAGGAACGGCAAGCAAGCTGCTATTTCCTCAGGTTCGGGATCTCTATTATTTGGTGGTCTACATTTTAGAACATTAGTAATGTAGACTTCCTCTCGTCTAACGCCAAGCTCTGCGAGAAGCTTTGTCAATAGATTACCAGCTGCACCCACGAATGGCCTGCCCTGCTCATCCTCCTTTTCTCCTGGTGCCTCGCCAATGAGCATGACTTCGGCCCGAAGGTTGCCTTCTCCTGGAACTGCCTTACGTCTACAGGCATGTAGTGGACACCTCTTACAGGATAGTATCTCCTTCACAAGCTCCTCATATTCACGCTCAATGTCACACGACATTCTACAACCATTTTACACGCTTGCTATTAATATCTTGTAGACAAGGCCTAGTCGTGGTACTTAAGCTATTTGGCCGAGGGGGAGATGAAAAGGAATTGAAAGAAAGGTACAGGAGTCTCATAGGTAAACCCATAGTCACTAGCAGCGGCCGAGAGCTAGGAAAAGTAGTTAAATTAAAAGTCAGAAAAGAGACAGGAGAACTGCTTGCAATTATATACGAAACTCCTACAGGAGAACAAAAGACTCTTGATTGTACAAGAGTTAAGGTATCTATAGTAGATGGCGCGGTTGTAATAAGCGACTCCGAGGATGCTATAAAGGAGTTTGAGATCTCTATGAAAGTAAGTTCAATAAAAAGCCAAGTCAATGTCATCAGAGAAAAAATAAAGAAGCTACAAGAAACTTACATGAAACTTATAGACCTCTTCGTAAACAGTAAGATAGATAGTACAACATTTAGTGATGTTAAGGCAAAGCTGGATGCCGAAAAGGCGAGATTACAGATGTTGTGTGAAGAGAGTCTTAGAGAGATTGAGGACAGTGTGAGAAACTTAGATGAGAAGACGGAGTCGCTGAGAAAAAGAAGGAATGAACTTTATGTAAAGAAAGTTCTTGGAAACATAACACCCGCAGAAGAGACGGAACTAAATACGTTAGAGGAAACATTTAAGAGAATTGATAAACTCCGTCAGGAGCTTCTGCTCCTGAGAACAGAGCTCATACGTGAATGTGCAAATCTTTAACCTGTCTACGTTAGGTAAGTGCTTCAGATATATTTCACCTTCAGGATTCAGGAAGCTGATGCATATAGAGCAGTATGTAGACCTTGCAATAGAGCTCATACGAGAGAAGAATCTGCTCGGTGTGAGACTTGTAAAACTTGGGCT
The DNA here is from genome assembly GCA_964414695.1 of uncultured Thermoproteaceae archaeon. Classification (GTDB taxonomy): domain Archaea; phylum Thermoproteota; class Thermoprotei; order Thermoproteales; family Thermocladiaceae; genus JAADER01. The sequence continues at coordinate 8,845 of CAYPXK010000118.1, forward strand.
TCTATTAACGTTATTGAAGATATGTGGTGAGCTGCCTAAAGTAGAATTTCTAGAAGATCAAAAACGAGAGTTCAATAACATAATAACGTTTGCATTATCGAGAGGATTTGTATCTGAGAAGAATGGTAAACTCAGGTTAACACATGTTGGAGATCGCTTCCTAAACTGTCTTCTAAGTCTTGTCAAATGCCTAAATAAGCTTGAGGCTTATCTCTCATGAAAATTATTTAACTACAGTTGTATACTTATTGATTTGAATTTCTCTGTCATAGCCTCTTCATAGGGCACGAACTCTCCCGTATCATCGTCAATGTAGCCCAAAACTTTATGCTCTGTATTTCGCTTGCATCTAGGACAATATAGATATAATATGTTGCCAAATGCCGTTAGATCAAAACCTACGTCAAGGTACATGTCAAGTCCACACTGCGTACAGCGAAGTAACCATTTAGTCACGATGTGTCACCTCCTTAACAGTCTCAGCATGACATCTACAAGCTTTTCGGCCGGGTTTTTCCCAAGTACCTGGGATAGTTCACGCCAGTCAGGTGAACCATTTACCTCAAAGACGACATATCCCTCAGGACCCTCACCAATGTCTACACCCGCATAGACTAGTCCAAGTGCCTCAGTTGCCTTTATGGCGATTTCAGCAAGCTCTGGATCAATTTTCTCACAAGGGACGCCTTTTGCTCCCTGAGCAATATTTGTCTTCCAGGAGCCGGGTGGCGCAATTCTATACATGCATCCAAATATCTCACCATCAATGACTAGCACCCTTATGTCACGATCCGGCTTTCTGACATACTCCTGTAAGTAGAGCGGCTTTTTGAAATTGAGAAGAGTCTTCATCACTTGAAAACCCACATCAGGATCATCGAACTTCACAGCACCAAAGCCCCTAGAGCCTACCATTGGCTTAATTACACACTCCTTAAATTCTCTACAGGTGAGGTAGGCTAAGTACAGGTCCTCCGTACATAATGTCTGTGGCACAGGTATTCCACGTTTTGACAATTCTATAATCGTGTCAAGCTTGTTCCTGGATTTAAGAAAACCTTCTACAGGATTTAGAACAGTTACTCCACTCTCCTGAATTAGTCTAAGAACTGTCACTCTTCTCAAAAACTGTTCAAGATCAAGAAGAAACCCGATACTTCTCAAGAAAATTCCTTCAACATCAAGCTTTCGATCTCGTATAACAATACTTATTTCACCATTTTTTGAGACCTTTACGGAGATTCTCGATATTGGAATGTACCGCGCTATGTGACCTCTATTTTTAATTGCATAAAGAAGATCTCGACAAGGCCTATCAGGTAGTGGTGACTCAGCAACAACTGCTATTGTGTACACAGTTGCTCCGTGAGTGTTAGAAAATTTTTAACTATCTAATGGTGCGTGCAAGACTACTCTACCGGTATCTCGTATCCTCTGCCTAGGCTCACTGTGCCCCAGAACTCCTCGTTAAACAAGTCCAGCATTCGCATTCTCTTCGTGATGTCAGGATGTGTTGAGAACAGCTCCTTTATCCTGTCGATAATTGACAGCTCTCTGTTCTTGAGGTACTCTATGAATTCGTCGATTGTTCTGAATCTTGACTTGACATCAACCAGTGGATCCTGAATGAACAGTGCCTTGAACTGCAGTGTTGATGCAAGACTGTTAATGTCAGCCTTTGATAGTCCATACTTCGTGTACAGGACTATCTTGGCGAGTGCTCTCTGCAGGTACTTACCTCCGTTCGGGTTTAACATCACACTGTGCCTATCGGCAAAGTACTCTCTGTACCTGCTGAATCCAAGGACCGCAAAGTTTAGCAAGAATGCGACAGCCACAAGCACCATTCCTAGCAACATCATGAGTGCCCAAGATGCATCACGTTCCTCAATTGCGAAGATCGATGACCAGAATCCTAGCCTTATCATAAGGTCACCAATGTTCCATATGATCAATGGTAGGAGACCAATTGCGAGAAGCCAAGCAACATCCCTGTGCTTAAGATGACCAATCTCGTGACCGAGCACTGCACGTAGCTCGTTCTCATCAAGTAAGTCAAGTAGAGTCTCCGTAACGGCGACCTTTGGACCTGTCAATGGAGAGCCATAGGCAAATGCGTTTGGTATAGGAATCTTAGCAATCATGACTTGTGGCTTCTCTTTGAGACCTGACTTCTCTGCAAGTTCCTCCACAATCCTGTAAAGCCAGCCATATCTTCGAGGATCTGCAGGGACACAGTGGCATACTGCGTCTATTATGTATGGAGCCACTAGCCACTGTATGAGTGCTAAAATTGCTGAGAATATTGCGACAGCTATTATGAATAAGCTCCATCCATAGAGACCGAATGAGAAGAGGCCAAACACATTAGCCAATATCCACAGGACCGCAAGCCCACCAAGGAATGTGGCTACAGCACATCCAATCATTGCTAACCTGAGCTTCCACAAGCTCATCGCTTTCTACATGTGAAAAATTCTGACTTAAAACCCTTGTTTAACTGAAGAATATTGACAAGAGAGGAGATGGTTAAGAAGAAAATACTGTACTACGCATCTACACCCTGCACGTCTTGCGGCATATACATGCCTGATTTGCCATTCTGTCGACTTACTGGTACCTGCGTTAAATGTGCAAGAGAGAAGTTACCACCTGACAAATGTAATGCATGTCCAGATAAGGATGAGTGTGAACGCGCACTAAGAGGATTAGAAATTTTCAGAGAAATAGAATATAATCTAAGCATAGTAATACCAGACCTAGCTAGTGTTTTAATAGAAGAATTAAACAACATATTCGAAGAAAATAACATAGATAACCCTCAGGAAAAAGCTGAACAAATAACAAAGATTTATCTCGCAATAACTTCAACACTTATAAAGCATAAAGGTGAAATACCGCAGTGGCTCACAACAGTATTTAAACCTGAAGCAATAAGGTCTCTACTTAAGCTTCCTCTTAACATAATTAAATTTTCAGATATTGTCGAAAGTGCGTTAGATGAATATGCGGCCAGGATAGGTATAGATTCGACGTTTATTAAGAATCTATTAAAGTTTTTAATAATTAGATATCTGTCACTGTTTCGCTATAGGAGTATTGAAGAATTTATAAAACAGACATTCAGTGACGTTGTATGTAGAGCACTCTTAGTATACTCAAACTCTCTTTCTAATCCTTCGCAAGCCAGTAAATTGTTCTAGGTCGACTATACTTAACCTAGTAAAAATAATTGCTAAAGAACAGGATAGCAGAGCTAAGGTTAGTAAACATAGACCAATGTATTGAAAACATGCCATGTTCGATATAGCATATACCTGTAGTAGTAACGTGCAGGTAATTACTGAAAATGCTACAGATAGTGCAGATAGTGCTGTTATTACAATAAACATCTTTCTCGCTGAGGCAAGCTCCCTTCTAATGTACATTCCCCTGAAGGAGAATAATAGAAGACCATAGGCTATCTCAAGACTTGATGTTATAATAGCGTATATTGGTATTGATGATGTGTTGTATAGAAAATATTTTATGAACTCACTGTTAGTTAACAAGCCTTGACAAACGGCTACCTGCGCTTGCCGATACGCATACTGTGTCACTAATATCAGTGTCACAAGCGCAGAGGCTAATGATATGCCTGAGGACGCAAGCAGCGTATTTGAGTATCTAGGTGTTGCAGTTATGTACGGCCTCATCCCATGCATCAGAGATATATGTACTGTCTTATCCTTATCCTACAACTTTGACAAGATAATGCACGTTCAATTATTCTACTTTTAAATCGAGGATCCTCTTTAAGGTACACTGCATCAACGTTAAGCTTCTTTCCACAGCATGGACATTGAAGAAGCCGGACATTTCTCTTAACATGCTCTGGCAATACCGCATCTCCTGTTAGTGTAGATACTACTCTTCTGAAGATAGTCGACACTACGTACACGATAGTCTCTAGCAAATTAATAATTTTTCTAGTTAGACAGACTCTGTAACACATGAACATCGAGATACCTCCTGAACTTAGACAATACCTTGAGGTAGTCTATGAGGGAGGTGTACCTCACATAAAGTGCAAATGGAGGACAAGTAAAGGAACAGAGTGTGGCTGCCTCTTCTTTAGTCTAGAGGACGCTATCAGACACCTTGTGACACATGATCCTGAAAGATTAAGAAAATACTTAAGGTATCTAAAGTCTAAGTAAGGACATGTCAACGACAGAGATTCAGAAACTTGATATTGAAACACTACTTGAGAAAGTGAGAAAAATAGAAAATTTCGAAGTTGTTGGATATGAAGAGGATAAAATACTTGTAGCACCAGTTAAAGGCATAATCAAGGTCTCACCAACAGATGAAGAATTTAAGAAATTCCTAGGAGAGGCAAAGCGTAGAAGACCTCGAGGTAAACCTTCTCAAAAGCAGCTGCAGCTCCTGGAGCAGATTGTTAGAAAACTCGTAGAGGAAAAGACTAAGTTCAAAATAACATTTGAAGGAAAGGATATAATAGTACGCTTTGATATAGATCACTTTGTAAAAATAACAGACAAGGACATTAAAGTCGCAGGCTTTCAAAACGAGAATGACGGAGTTCTCGGCTCCATATACCCGCTATTAAGCAAGTATGGAAAGGTACTGTTCCTGAGAGTCGTCAAGTAGCTGAAGCAACATCAGTAACGTCGCGTATTTTCTATGCTGACCTAATATACTCTCTGGCCTAGGCAGAGTACAGGTCTCAAAATGTTTCCAAAATTAGTACTCTGTGAGGAGCATCCCGTTGCACATGTTGCACTGTCATCGGGAAAGACTGTTCAAGTAAGTGTTAGTCCTGACAAGACAAGGATAGACTTGACGACAAGTGCTACAGAGAAGCCCGATGCGATACTGCTCATACCATACTATGGTGCGTACATAATGAAAGAGCAGATAAAACCTCTCAAAACAGGAGATGTGGAATATTTACAGATTCTATTAGAGACAAGGAAAGTTTTGAAACTTTATGAAGTGCAGATAAGCAAGGGGAAAATATCAATAGTATCTCATTTACCCGACGACAACTTCTTTAGAGGTTATGTGAAGTCCTGTGAAGAGGTAGACAAAATATTCAAAAGAATATTTAAGAAACTTATCCGACAGTACCTACAGTTAAGTATTCCAATATGCTGTGCAGTGTTAAAAATAATAGCTCAAGAGGACTCTATTGAAGATAAGCTAGACTTACTAACGAAATTAAGTCATAAGAGGACAAATGGAGCAAGTGTGGACCTCTACTTTGGTCCTGGGAGATGCATGTTCATTAGGAAGGTCGGTGCAAGAAGATTCAACATATCGTTAATATTCTCTATAACGTATTCGTCAGAGTTCTTAGATATTCTCCTTAAGCTTTATGACATTTCCTACATGATTAATGACTTCAGACTTGGAAGAATTGAGAAAACGGAGAAGTCTACTACAGTGCTCGATCTCTTCACTGTATCCATAAAGACCTCAAGATTTTTGAGTTACTTCACTAATTAGCTGCCTAACAAGTTCGATGTTCCTCAGCTTTACGTAGTTGTATCTTCCCTTCCTTTCGACTATCAGTAATCCTCTCTCAGATAATCTGTGAACTATTTTCGTTACTGTGGACTTTGGTAAGTTTAGTGTTCTATAAATTTCCATTTGATAACTTTCGCCACCTTTCTCTAGCAGGAACTGCAGAACTCTCAATTCATCCTGCGTGAGTTGGGCAATTAGTTTCCTAATGTCTACTTTCTGAGTTTCTTCAACATGCTTTATCTCTGGCTCAGGTATCTGTACGCTTTCTTCATTTGGTACTTGATTGATGGATAATGTAGGCAGCTGCTGAGGCTGCATAGATGTATGCTGAGGCACAGTCTGAGGCTCGCTCTGTGTCATGAGCTTCCTAGCTACCTTGTTGAACTTCTTGCGGACCGTGACATACAGGTACACTGTCACGCAGCAAAATCCGATGAGATACGCTAATGGCAGAATAAGTGAAAGATCAAGAACCATTAAATCTCCCTGCCTATGTCTTTTATTAATTTTTCAACCTCGTTAACAACTCTCTCAGTTAAACCCAGGCTGTACATTTCCTGCTCAAGCTCACAGAAGCCGAGATCTCTCATATCTTTAAGAACTCTGAACCCTCTCTCAAGCAACTTCTTAATGATTTGTGAGAGAGCCTTGGGATCTTTTGAAAATAAGGAGAATACTACTCTAACTTTACCTGTCTCGAACGAACCCCCAGCACTTATGTTAACAATTATCCAAGACGGAAATTTTTCGAGATAAAATGTCTTCCTTGCAGATTCTATCTTTCCGCCACTATACTCAACTAGCCACGACTTATTTAGCAGATTTTCCAATATTTCAAGTGAGCTACGTATATCCCCTAGGAATGATGTTAGAACCTTAAGGGCCTCAACGAGATCCTGAGCAAATAAGTTAAGCTCTTCGAAACTTGCGAAAATGTGCCTTACAGGACTTGGAACCAGATATATCTGCTTGTCTGCTGGCGAGTAGTCAAGAGATAGTCCCAGATTAGCAGCAATGGATGACAGAAGGGAAATCTCGCTTGGCGATAATCCGGAAACTTTCACAATTCTCAGAATGTATCTATTCGATAATACGTCATGTAGAACGCGGATCTCAATTTGTTTGCCTGGAGCGAATTCATGCTTAAGAACTAGTGTCTCTTGCGAACTAGCACGTTCTTCAATTTTCCACTCCACACTCACACACCTGTTGACGATGGTTATATAACTAATCTTTGAACAAACAATCACAGCGTGAGACAGACAGGACGAGAACGACGAACATCTAGAGACACAAGGATAGTAGAGCTGAACTACGTTCTAAGGTTTAGACCAGAGTACTTACATAAGGTACTAAGTGGCGAAAAGAGAGTAACAATAAGGCTTGGAATAGTTAGACCAAGATTCGGAGAACTACTAATAACATGCAATAACCTAGTTTACGGAATTGCAGAAGTAGAGAGTCTGGACATTAGAAAGTTAGAAGAAGTTCCAAAAGATGTTATAAGAGAAGAAGGTTTTAGAAATCACAAAGAGCTACTAGAAGAGTTAAGGAAACTTTATCCTGAAATAAGAGATACAACGTACGTTACCATAATAAGGTTTCGAGTGAAGAAAATATTTGAGAAGCCGCAAGATATGCTGAAAGCGATATTGCGTATAAAGCAAGGTCACGTTCTGTAATGCATGAAACACAAACTTGATAGAATTAGAGACATAATTCTAAGAAAAGATCTAGATGCTATAGTGCTGACAGCTACGCCTAACTTAGAGTACCTTTTTGAAATAAGAGAACCCTATTGCATAGTCGTAATTTTTAAAGATAGTACATACAAGGTGTATGTATCTGAGCTTGATTATCCGAGATTATGCAACATTGTTGACAAAGATAGCGTTGTAATAATATCAAGAAGAGGCTATACATCATTTGAAAATATTCCCGTCGTTAAAGCAAGTGAACTAAGTGAGGAGATCTCTAGGATCTTAAGTAACTGTAGGAGAGTTGGAGTAGATAAGATGAGTAAAGTATCGACGAATTTAAAATCTAAAGGAGTAGAGGTTGAAGATGTGAATGATGATGTTTTGAATATCAGAAGGGAGAAATCTTCTTATGAACTTGAACTTATTAAAAAGGCAATTCGTATAACGGAGAAAGCTCTGGAAAATGTAATATCTCTAATAAAGCCTGATGTGAGAGAGGTCGATATTGAGGCTGAGCTACTGAAATGTATAGCTCTCGAGGAAGCTGAGCCTGCATTTAAGCCCATCGTTGCAGCAGGTCCAGATGCAGCAATTCCGCATCACGTCTCTACGAAAAGGAGGATAGCACGAGGAGAATTAGTGATTATTGATGTAGGTGCACGCGTTAGATGCTATTGCAGTGACATAACTAGGACATTTGTAGTTGGTTCTCCATCAAGCGAAGCAAAGGACCTGTATTATGCCGTTGTCGAGGCTCAGAAAGAGGCTCTGAAAAAAGTAAGGATCGGAGAAAAGTGTCAGGAAGCTGACATGGCTGCAAGAAAGGTGTTACATGAGTATGGTGTAGAGAAGTACTTCATACATGGACTAGGTCATGGACTTGGAATAGAGTATCACGAGAAGCCCTCACTCTCTCCTGAAAGTGAAGATTCGTTCATTAAGGGAGATGTAGTTACGGTGGAGCCAGGCATCTACATACCTGATAGACTAGGCATCAGGATAGAGGACGATGTTGCAGTTACCGATGAAGGACCACAGATCTTGACGAGGTTCCCACAGGTGCTAATCTAGTGCATCTGCCTATTCTACCTGATTAGTTCAAGGAGTAGTTTACCGTCCTTGCTTAGCTCAACATGATCATTATTTATGATCACTAGATCGGCAACAACGAGCTTGACAGTGTTTCCATCAAGCTCCTTAGCGTAGGCCTGTAGCATCTTCTCAAATTCCTCTAGTGTTACTCTCCTGCTCGATAACTCGCGGACAAGTGATAATCTTATGGAGAACGTCTTGTCCATGTTCTCATATGGTACAAGTCTTGTTTGCGTAATTAAACTACTGTTTACTTTACGTTATGGGGAGAGTATAGTGAAAGTGTTTCAATGGACTTATCAGGAAGTTGTGCTGCTATCATACTGGGATCTGGCACGTCTACGTGATGCTGTGAGTGTTGAGGAGCCTATTGAGTACGTGAACGTGTTTGGGTTCAGGATAAGGTATGTTCCTGAGGAGGGACATGTAAAGGTTGGTCAGGAGGAGGTTGATCCTGAATATCTTGTGGAATATTTTGAGAAATTGAAAAAGAGGGAACACGAGGCAGACTGTAAGACTGTCCACGCCGTTAAGGATGGACAACTGTACAGACTGATACTATGGGGTGGACATCAATACAAGCTATGTCAAGCACAGGAAGAGTGGGCGCCAACATTGATAATTGATGGCATTGTCATGCACACACTCAAGAGAGACCCTATACAGGATGCACGAGAGAAAGTACTGCTAGTCAGGAGAGGAGACCGCGTCCTAGATACGTGCGCATGTCTGGGATATACAGCATATGCATGTATTGAGCGCGGTGCAAAGTACGTGCTTTCAGTAGAGATAGATGAAAATGTTATAGCAATATCAAGGATAAACCCATTCAGTAAGGTATTTGAAAAGAATAATGTTGACCTTGTGAACGATTCCATACTTAATGTCGTTACAGAGCTCAGAGACGAATCATTTGATGCAATAATACACGATCCGCCTAGACTTACTAGAGAGACAGGTGATTTGTACAGTCTCGAGCTGTATAGAGAATTTTATAGAATACTTAGGAGAGGAGGAACACTATTTCATTACACAGGAGCGCCTGGGTCGAAGTACAGGGG
>CAYPXK010000119.1:0-15979 GCA_964414695.1 uncultured Thermoproteaceae archaeon
CAGTTGATACGATACTAAGCCCAATTGTCGATGATTTAATACAACATTACAATAACGTACTTGTAGTAAACGCATTAGAGAAGGCTGATAACAGGACTATGGATAAATTTTCGAGAAAGAATGTTAGTATATTAACGACATGTTCCTTTGAGACTGTTCAAGAGCTTAAGCAATATCTCCGTAATGAGTTAAGTAGACTTATATGTGAGATAGCATGCTCACTACTGTATTATGAAGATATTGGTCGTATAGAAGCTAAATTTGATAATTTACAGGAGATTTCGTTACCACCTCTGGCAGGTATATCTTACTTGCCTTTTAGTGAATGTCTTAAGTTGAGTATTGTACCGTTTCCAGCATATGTAGATATTGATATAGTGTTCGAGAAGTGTATAACTGAAGCATCAAGTAGAGAGATTGAATATATAATTGAAGAACTTGCAAAGAAGCTGTATGATAAGAGGGGCAATCTTATGCCGTTGGATATATTTTGTAAGAAGAGCTTCCTAGTTAAGAACAGATTACTTTCTGTGGATTATCTCACAGCTATTGAGGCAATGCTAGGAATGGACTCCTACATTATGTCACCTTTTGATCTTCTAAATTTTGAGAAACCACTACAAGATAGCAAGTTTGTTAATCTTGTAAAGAAGTATGCACTACACGTTAATGAGATAATTTTAGGAAAAGTCAAAGATGCTAAGAATATAGCATCACTCTGTAGAGCAGCTATTGGTAGAATTATTTCTAAGCAAAAAGTTGATGACCTTGTACTTAACACGCGTGAGGGCATTATCTGTAAAGTTACAAGAGGCGAATCTACAGGAGATCTTTCAAAAGCTAAGACTTACGTGATCGCAAATTTACGCGAAGATCTTCGAGTAGTTTGTTATGAACTCCATTAAGTTAGAGGTCGAACTACGTATAGACCTCAAAGATCGTGATCTATGCAATGCATGTGTTAGTGCCCTACGTGTAGATGATTACCAACTTCCGCAGGGGATTGAGATAATTGAGAGAGGCTGTGAGGGGACTGTTCTTAAGTATAGGTTCAGGGTACATCTAGATGAGGAACACGTAGATAGAGTTCTCAAGCTCTGGTCAGCTGTTGACGATATCATACGATGTCTTAGAGCAGCAGTTGAGAGCTTAACTAGCTGTGGAAACGAGTAGAAAAAGTCTTAAGTACCGAGCTCTAGACCCTTCGAGACATGTCATCTGTACACAAGTCACTGATTGGAAAATGGGCCCTCAAGAAGTGGTACATTGTTCATGCTCCACCTATCTTTAAGTGCGTAGAGATAGGTGAAGTGCCTGCAGACTCGCCTGACAAGCTTCTCAACAGGACAATAGAGATAAGCCTCTTTGAGCTGACTAGAGACCTGTCTCACATACCAATAAAGCTGAAGTTCCAGATCTACAGAGTCGAAGGAGACCATGCATACACAAGATTTAAACAGCAGGAGCTTACTAGGGACTACGTAAGATCTCTCGTTAGAAGAGGATCCTCAAAGATAGTTACTATACACGACGTGACGACACCAGACGGAGCAAAAATGAGAATTCAGGTTCTTGCAGTAACCGCATATCGATGTAACACAAGTCACAAACGTGCAATCAGAGCAATAACAAGATCACGACTCGAGGAATTCGCGAAGTACCTCAAGTTTGACGATTACGTACTAGCGCTTGTGTTTGGAGCAATTTCACAGGACGTACTTCTACACGCAAAGAAGATTTACCCATTAAGGAAGGTTGAGATACTCAAGGTGAAGGTCCTAGACTATCCTGAACCACTCAAGAAGGTAGAAGTTGTTGAAAAACCAGCGATTGCAGAAGCCGCATCCGCCGAAGAGGCCAGTTCAAGCTCCTGAAACAGTTGATATAAACGACGTATTCTACAATAGTATCGTCTTTAATCGAAATAAAACTTTGCTACACTAGATATAGATTATAACAAATGTTTAGAAGATACCGAGAAGTAACTTGACTTCGTTTAGAATATTTAGAACTCCTCTCCTCCTATTACGTCACGCCAGTCTATGCCTAGGTCTTCTCTAAATATTGATTGACCACTTATTAGCTCCTCAAGCTTGCGTCTTCTCATTTCTCTTCTCCAGGACTGTAATCGTCTATACACTGTTGCGTGTTGTCTTCCCAGTATAAGCATCTCTATTGCTTCACGTGCAGCCTTTGCGTTCTCGTATTCTCCTATTATTGCGACAGCCTTGTCTGATATTACGACTTTTGCACCGGAGAGCTCTTCTATTGTCTTTCTGGCTTTACCTTCCTCGCCTATTAATCTTCCTTTAATTCTAATCAAGTGATTTATCTTGTCTTTATCAATGTAGTCTCTTAAATCAACAACCATTAGAACGTAGTTACTTTTCTTTAATTCTAGTGCCGTGTTTATATCGAATCCATAGTTAATTGCCTCAATAACTTCCTTAGCTTTCATTATCTGCTCAAGCGTCGTATTCTCCTTGGGTTCTATTGTCACGGCTCCAGTAGGGTCGACTGTTATCTTCACGTTGAGCTCTCTTTCCAGAAGATCACGGTGCTTCTCTATGTACTTAGCCTTGTTCCTGTCCACATTGATTGTTATCTTACCCTTTATCAGATACTCGCCACCCTTATCTGCGCTCATATCTTACTACCATCTCTGCACGATTTAATAAGCCCAAGCCTCACGGTTCAGGGAACTGGCGTGTCGTTATGGTCTAGATCACGGACATCATTGTGTCAAACACCAGATAGAATATGACTGCGATAAGGGGAGAATATATCAGGGCTAGCAGAAGCGCTAGTCCAAATATGTTAATTGGCAATGCGATACTTGTCGTAGGTATAGGTGTGCCAGGCATCGTTACTATAGCACCAATGAGTCTTCCAGGTGCCTCAAGTGCACCAAGTATTACAAACAGTAGTGCAGGCGCCAAGAAGCTGAGAACTACGTAGCTCTGGAATGTTAATGTTAGTGAAGTTATTATCTGTCTCAACTTGATAAATTTGTTTCTTAGAAGTGCCTCAAGTTTCTGTATAAGTATCTTCTCAGGCTCGAGCGTGAGCCTGACACTCTCTATTAATGACGACATAATGTCCTTATAGACTATTGAAGGCACTCTATCGATACTCTTCCTTATCGCTGTTACTATGTCTTCACCGAGTGCACACTCTTTCAATATGAGCTCAAGCTCACGCTTAATCTCTGGATCTTGCTCAAGCTCATAGACTTTCAATATTATATCTACAAGTGTGTTAGATGTTGCCAGCAGCGGCACAATGTACGATAATGTGTACATTATTCTCTCATTAAAATGAACCGCACGTCTGTGAATTATCATCAACGCATAAGCATAGAGACCACCCAGCATCAAGAACAAGCCCATTAATAGGATCGACGTCGTTAATGAAATGTATTTAAATAACAGATTGTACGTCAGTAGGTAAATTGTTGAGAATATGATACACGTTATAGTCAGCATCACAGTGCCATACACGAGATACGGCATTAATTTTCTATAAAGATCCTTATTAATTTTATATCCAGAAAGTTCGTATAATCTATCTACTACTCGATAGAGAGCCTCTACAGATCTATTTAGAGTTCTTGAAATAGGTTCACCGATTCGCCTCCTAATAACCTGAATTGTCGATACCCTTCCTTGACGCTTCACGGTCCGTTAGTCAATATAGTTGTGGACATTTATTTAGTTTGTATTACTGCTAAGGAACAACTCCGGACTTGACCTTGTAGTAGGTATCTTCAGGGTTCAGGTAGTAGTTCCTCATGATGCGAAACACCGTTGCTGGATCACGCAAGTTATATTCAACCATTGCTTGAAGTATCTCTTTTCTTCTGTTAAACTCCTCGTACAGATGCTCTAACGGTACTAGCCTATCTCGTGCAATTTGCTTAAACAATGCGCTCTTTAATCTTCCTTCAGAGTCTGTAACAGGTACTAATCTATCAAGTGCCGTGTTGTATTTAAACACTGTCACAAATCTTGGTCTACCATCTACGAATCCTCTAAACTCCTTTATCTCAACTACTCTTCTAGCAACTTTATCATATATCTTAACCTTCTGAATATTACAGAACACATGTGCAAGTCTTAGTAACATTTTTGGAACGTTCATTGGTTTTGATAGGAACCTCATTAATGCACCTTCAACGGAGTCTGCATGAAGTGTCGTTAATCCAGCGTGTCCACTTGCAAACGCTTGAAATAGAACATACGCCTCTTCTCCTCTTACCTCACCAACAACTACATAGTCTGGCCTAATTCTCATGGACATCTTCACGAGATCAAACTGTGAGATCTCACGTACCTGAGCGGTGAACGATGGACGTGTCACAAGTGCAACCCACTGTTCATGTGGTATGTTTAGCTCACGTGTATCCTCTATCGTTACTATTCTAGCTTCAGGACGTATTAGGTACAGCAGACAGTTAAGTAGCGTAGTCTTGCCTGAGCCTGTGGGGCCAATTATAATTATGTTGTATTTGTAATCTATCACAAGCCATAGATATGCTGCAGCTTCTGGACTTAGTGTGCCAATCTTTATTAAATCAACTATTGTGAAAGGCTCTGCCTTAAACTTTCTAATATTTATACAATGTCCAAGCGGAGCTATGTCACTCAGCGCAATCTCAACTCTTGCAAAGTTTCCAATTAGTCCCTCGAGAATAGGATTTGCCGAGCTGACATTCTTACCTATGAACTGCGCTAGCTTGACAATGTACTGGTATATCTCTTCCTTACTTTCAAAGACTATGTTCGTCCTGAGGTGCTCGTAGTACGAGTGCCATATATATACAGGTCTCTGAGGACCGTTTACATTAATGTCCTCTATGTGCGGGTCTCTGAGAAGTGGATCAAGCTTACCAAAGCCTACGACGTCCCTCATTATGTAATACATGTACTTTCTCAGCACTGTGTCAGGCACATTTAACTTGAGCTCCTTAGCTACAGACCTCACATACTTGTCAAGGATCTGGTCAGGGATTACTGGGCGCGGTCTTAGCACTACATCAAGAATCTTTTTATCTCTGAGCAACTTCTCTCTAAGCCTTGACATCAGGAGGTTCAAGTTCTTCTTATCCTCCTCAGTGAGAGGAGGTTCCACGACGTTATAAACAAGCATGCCAGTTGATTCATCCTTGTAAATTACTGCGTAAACATAACCAGAAACAATAGGATACACATCCTTTAGTAACATCTCAGGTCCAGGAAGCTTAATCGAAAGTTCTTCCTTCGCAAGCGTTGTAACTGTCATCCTTATACAACACTATAACTCTGCTGAAAATCTTTTTCTTCACTAGGCTATAAACAAAATCTTGGTGTTACTGTGTTAGGTCGAGGAAAATTGAGCATTATTAAGATTATTGAGAAATTGAGAAGAATTATTGACAAGATAGTAGCTTACATATCCAAAACAAGGGTTTACAGAGTTCTCAGAGAGGAAACATTTGAGACACTAACATCGCCCTTGAGACGTGCAACATTGGAGAGAGTGTTGCTGCTCCTTCCTGCAATCTCAATATTCGTAATAGTAGTTCTATTTATAGTAAATGTTCTTGCTGCAGAGACTCACATTGTGCCAATGGTATGGGCTTACCTATTTGGCCTGAAGATCCCTATACCATACTCGATACTTGAGCCCAGATTTGTTGCACTAGTTGTACTGCTTCTGACTGTTGCCTTTGTCCCAGTTGCAGTTTACTCCTACGCTGGGTATAGGCTGTCAACAAAGATTGAGGAGCAACTTCCCGTGGTAGTTAGGATCGTTGCGGATACCTTAAGGACAGGTGAGACCATCGAGAGAGCAATAGAGCTTATCGCGAGGAGCGGTCTCTCACCCATAAACACCGTACTTGCAAGAGCACTCATCCTCAGCCGTTATGGTCACATGACAGTAGTTGACAGCATACGAGAAGTTGGTAAGAGACTCAGGCTGCCTGGTCTACTGCGATTCGCTGATCTTCTAGACGTAGCTTTCAGGTACGGTGCAAGGTCCGAGGATATGTTAGACATAGCTTCAAGAACTATGGAGGCTCTACAGTCGTACAGAAGGGAGCGAGTCATACATCTACGACCTTACATTGCACTAATCTACACGATAGTGTTTGTGTATGTCTTCATGTGTGCTGTAATTGTAGCAATACTGGTCTCTCTACCCGTGTCTCACATAGCAGTTAACATACCATTGTTAGCACACACTGTCTCTATCTCGCAGATAAAGTCTCTAATAATGAATAGTCTCCTCGCATTGATGGAGTACATTCTAACTGTGCAGCTTCTAGCCTCCTCATTCATAATTGGAAGAGTAGTCTACGAAAATCCGCTATGTGGATTAATACATTTCATAGTTTTAGCTCCCACAAGTCTCGCACTCACCTATGGACTGGCAAACGTGCTGGTACCCATCATGAAGGTGACTGTTGCTGGTCCTGGACTTGCTCATGTTTAGACTCCTTAACAAGGCTCTGAATGAGCTCGACAACCTTATCTCTGAGCTCGGATATCGTTGAAAACTTCACAAGCTTCACAGTTCCCTTAAATGATAATGAATCACAAGACATTCCAAGTGTCTTCAAAGAGTCTTCATGACATAGTACAATTATTTCAAAGGACTCTGGAAGGTCCAGTATAAGGCTGGACAGTCTAGTTATATCTTTTTCATTAAATATTGGAAATACACATATACTCCTGCTGTTAAGCTTTATAACGTATGGTATAGTATGTTTAAGCCCCGATAAACCTCTTATCTCAAAGTTATATTCATACGATGCTTCAAGCTTAGTTGCAAGATCTTGCAATATTCTTCCAATGTCTTCCGACAAGAATATGGTGACGGTCTCCTGAAGCATAGTCCTGTTAATGGCGTATGTTGGCACGCGCTTAACTCTTATAGATTTTAGATCAAATATTTGATTACAGTTGAGACAGCGGAATTTCAACTGTGGCATATCAAACCTTGCACCACAGTTGTGGCAGACGAATATTCTTCCAAACATTCTAAGTTCACTTATTTCATTTATTGTTTCTCCACAACCTGGACAAATGTACTTACCACTCTTCTTAAAATCTCTCGATAGGCCAATATAACCACATTTCACGTGAGCTACAAGTTCAGTAAGTTCAACATCATTTGATCCACAGCGTGGACAAGTTGGCATTACTGCGACAGTGTAGCTTTCACAGTTTGGACAGGTTATCATACTTATGAAGCCTGACTGTACAAGGACGCCTCTCTGAACAAGCTTCTCAATGTTCTCCTCAGTTAGCTGTATGCCTCCTACGTAATAGCGTATGCCGTCCTTTCCAATAATTGTCGACAGCTTGTCAATACTTGCCTCCCGCCTTATCTTGTCCAATATCTGAGCTAGACTAGCTGTTCCGTCAGGTATTTGTCTCTCCTCGCTACTCATCGCTATCTGCTGACATTACTCGAGGACTTACTTATGGCTTCTTCGAGCGTGTGAAAAAGTCCCACCTTAACCTCAACGTCTCTTAACACCTTCCTGAGATAGAACGCTTGTTTGACAGAGTTTGTATATACAATATCAAAATCTTTCAAACAATCTGTTAAATAAGACACAAAGAGACACGTATCTGCGATGATTTGCACATTTCCAACGTAGCTAGAATTATATAAACTATATAACATACTCTTCACAAATCTTGGCACGAATACGTAGGATTTCGTATCTATCTTTCTAAGGATTTCGATACATTTATATGCACCTTCGAATGATAGGTGAGGACAACCAACGACAAATATGCTATGCTTATTGAGATCCTTTTCACTTAATGTAATGCACTCATCTTTAACAATTCTCTTCAAGTCGCCATATGTTAAATACATCTTGTCCTCTATATCCGACATAGCTTCGTATTCTCTGAAATTTGGATTAACATGTTCAAGCACGAGAAAGATGTTATTACAGTATGTTGCGTAAGATGCGAGAAGTGATTTTAGACATTCTCTGTTAAATACCCCCCTTCGACGCGTCTTTACCAGTATAACTTTGTCCTGAAATGTTTCTGCAAGAAATTTACCTAGGATACCAGCCTCGACATATAGTAGGCTTTCTAAATCAAGAACTACTAGGATTCTCGGTATCCTATTTTCGAGACGCATCTTTCCGAAGCAGGGAGCTTTGCCATATAGTGCACATAGGAGCGCTAGAGGCCCTGGAAATTTCTCACAATATGCATCGCAGACCGATGCTATGAAAGCTGCGGCACTTGATTCTGCCCATGCATAATATCTTCTAGGTCTAATATGTATAAATTCGTAGGGTGTGCATGTGAGTACTGTTGATATATTTAGTTTTCTCAAGTACTGTATTAGTTCGAGTTGTTTATCTGTGTTTGATAGATTCTCTATATCGTTGGCACAGGGATTACATGTTGTGAATACTTTGACTCTGTACCCGTGTTCAACAAGATCTTTCAAGAATTCTATACAAGGATCGCCAACATTCTTGTATGATATACCTGATACGTGTACTGTCTCAACATCGACAAGCTTCTCTGACCTCAGTGCTGAGCTAATTTTCAGAAGAACCTCGTCGAGGTCAATCTCATTCATTGGGTTAGCTGGGTTGTTACACTATGACTTATAAATCATGCTAAAAGAACACAGTTGTTGGGATCTAGATTGACGAAAACGAGTAGAGTCAGAAGAGTTGTCCTTGATGTAGACATTCCATCAAGGATCTCGATAGTGGATCTAGCTAACGAGATAATGAAAGTTCCTGGCGTGCGTGCAGTAAACATAACCGTGGAGGAGACGGATGTTGACGTTCTTGGTTTAGTTGTAATTGTTGAGGGAGATGGCATAGATTTCGAGGAGCTTAAACGTGTCATAGAGCACCATGGTGCAGCCATACATGGCGTTGATCAAATAATAGTGGGAGACTACATCATCGAGTACCCATTTCGACCAGCTAGACGATGACTTCAGGAGTACATGGAAATTTAATGTATTTAACTGCTTGCTAAGTCTCTGAAAAGAGTGCAGACACGGTACGATGTAGTAATTGCAGGAGGAGGCACTGCTGGACTGTACATGGCTTACATGCTTGCAAAATTCGGATTCTCCGTACTTGTCGTCGAACAGAAACCACTTGACAACTTATTCAAAGTCACAGGTGATGCTATTGGTAAACACCATGTACAGCAACACATACCTGACTTACCACAGGACGTCATCGTGAATTACTATAGAGGAGCTCTCGTCATAAGTCCTGAAGAGGACATAACAATAGAGGTTCCAGGAGAAGGATATGCACTGGACATCTCTAGATGGCTTAGAGAGCTTGCGAGAAGAGCCATAAATGCAGGTGCAGAAATAGCAGACTCCTCAAGTGTTGTAAAGCCAATCTACGAGAATGGACAGGTTACGGGAGTTGTAGTATCAAGGAAGGATGGAACACACGCTCAAGTGCAGGCTCAGGTAACAGTCGATGCCACAGGTGCCTCAGGGGCTGTTCGAACAAAGCTGCCGAAAGAACTACCAATTAGCGAACCTCTAGCTCCTCAGGACGCCTCCTACGCGTTCAGAGAGATTGTAGAGCTGGAACACGATATTGAAAGACAGGACTTCATAAGAATATACCTTGATCAGAGAATAGCACCAGGAGGATACTGGTGGTTCTTTCCAAAGTCCCAGAGAGTGGCTAACGTGGGTTTGGGCATATGGGGAAAGCATGTTCGAGAACTAGGCTACAATCCAGCAAGATTTTATGAAAGACTAGTCAAGGCCAGGCCAGAGCTATCTAACAGGAAGATACTGCACTCAGGCGGCGGCATTGTACCAACAAGAAGACCTCTCGACACACTTGTATGGAACAGATTTCTAGCAATTGGAGACGCTGCATGTGCAGTAAATCCAGTACACGGAGGAGGCCTAGGTCCAGCACTTCTCTCCGCGAAGTTAGCATCAGAGACTCTGGCTCTCGCATTTGAGAAGGGAGACCTCTCGGTAAGGGGATTATGGAGTTATAACATCAGGTACATCCAGGCCTATGGCCTAAAACAGGCAAAACTTGACATCTTCAGGCTTGCGCTGCAGCACATGAGCAATGAAGAACTTGAAGCAGGTCTACGTGCTAAGCTTGTTGAAAGTCAGGATGTTCTCTCACTGTCAAGTGAAGGTCGAGAACAGTCCCTGCTTCATAGGATAAAGCTTGTGTTCAAGCTTGTCAGATTGCCACTATCACTAATCAGGAAACTTGCACTTGCCGTATCGTACATGAGGAAGATTGAGAATCTGTATCGCACATATCCTGAAAATCCTGAAAAGCTCGACATCTGGCGAGCCCAAGTTAGGAAATTATATGAAGAATACTTAAGGAAGCTACAAACCCTCACTGAAACAAGATGACAAGAGAGGCTGAGCTAAGGAGACTTATAGCAGAGGTATTCAGGTGGACTTACCTGAAGGGTCTAACAACAACAATTGGTGGGAACATCTCAGCAAGACTTGACGAGGAAACCATGCTAATAACTCCATCAGGTGTCCCAAAGCACATGGTCAAACCTGCAAACATCGTGAAAATGAAACTTGACGGAACCGTACAAGGTTCAGGAAGACCATCAACAGAGTGGAGGATGCACGCAGAGATCTACAAGACAAGAGACGACGTTAAGGCTATAGTACACGTACATCCGCCACACGTTCTGGCACTATACAACGCAGGATACAAAATACCGACAGACCTCGTGGAAGTCTCCGCGTACGTAGGACAAAACATACCCGAAGTTGGAACATATGCACCAGGAAGCCAAGAGCTTGCAGAAGCTGTTGCAAGAGCATTAAGACCAAGAAATGTCTATGCTGTAATACTCAGAGGACACGGCGTCGTGACAGTTGGCTCAAACCTATTCGAAGCATTAAATAGAGCTGAAGTCCTTGAACAAGCAGCATACATCGCAATACTACAAAAACTTCTAGAAGAAAGATAATAATAACAACAGCACAGTTTAGAATCGCCAAAATATTCAATCATAATACAACATCTATAACCACTTCATCACCATCCTTAAGGTTGAGAACATCTCTAAGTTTATGAGATGATATGAGCTCAACTACTTCAGGACCGTGATGTGTTTTTTCTATTATCAATAATGCACAGGGAATATCGTGTCTACCATTTATTATGGCTCTAAAACATTTTACACTTCCAAACTTTCTGCCATTTTTCTCAAAACCTTCGATTATTATGCCTGGCAACTTGCTTAATAGTAATCTATTCCTGACATATTCTGGTTTCAATATAACATTAAGCGTCCCTGGATATGGATCAAAACCAAGCTTTTGAATAAATTGAGTTCTGTACTCAGGAATACTCATGTAGTATCTCCCTTCTCCCAGACCTGATGTTACGTAGCCAACTAGTCGTATTATAGGTGTCAGGTATTTCTCAACAATGTTTATCACCTTTCTACACAACTCGGCGCCTCTTTTAGAGAACTTTATGTGAGATTTATGACTACCAAATTCTACTAGGCCTTCTCTGTTTAGTTTTGTAAGTA
The DNA here is from genome assembly GCA_964414695.1 of uncultured Thermoproteaceae archaeon. Lineage (GTDB taxonomy): Archaea > Thermoproteota > Thermoprotei > Thermoproteales > Thermocladiaceae > JAADER01. Next base: position 11,550 of record CAYPXK010000119.1, read on the forward strand.
TTTTATGAACATTTTGAACAGTTGTATTAAGTTCATTTGCTAAGTCTTGAATATTTACATAACGGTACTCTCTATCGTCAACACCATACTTCATAAGCAGTATCACGTAGGGTATTAACCTGAGCTCGTCGAGTGTTATTTTGTCAGCGTGAGACAAGGTTCTTCACCCCTCAGCTGCTGCCACGCCTCATCAACCGACTTCTCAAATAAGTTTCGAGCATTAATATCTTACTTGTCTCAGGGGTTACAAGACGTGTAGACTTTGTAGATGATGAGATTATTGAGCTGAACTATGTGTACTTAGAGTTCGCTTAGCTCTTCCTGTTCTGCACCAATGCTCGAGAATGACACTACGTTACTTGTCAAATTTTCCACCATCTCTGGCGTTACATGTTCTGCAACTCTCCAGTATGCTACTTTACCACGCTTGATCTCTTTTACAAGTCCATCTCTCTGTAGCAGCTTTAATGCGTAGAATACTTGACTGTGACTTAAGCCTGTTCTTCTCACTATCTCGTTTGTTGGCAGCTCGCCTTCCTTTAGTAGTAGTTCCAGGATCTGTTTCTTTCTCTCGATTACCTTTGATGTCTGTCGACGTGGCATATCTACCAGTCTTGCTTTTTGTTCAGTTGATTTATAAGGTACCTTCGACCCACTCCTGAATGGATATACGGATAATATTGTAAAACTAGGTCTGGTGCAGGACTTTTATCAGCTTCCTGAAGCGCAGATTCAGCGAGTAGTCTATCATTATCTTAGTCTCAAGCTGCTGTGCTAAAGTATCGGCAAGACCACGCTTACGCTCAATGTTGTCAGTCACAACTATGCTGAAGGCATTTGAGCCAGCTCCACTGCCATAGGTTACTACAAGTATACGTGCGCCAGGCTTTGCAATCTCAAGAACTTTGGCAAGTCCAAGGAGTGCTGAAGCATTGTATGTGTTTCCTATTCTGTCGACAACTATTCCTGGCCTAACTTTCTCAATGGGGAAGCCAAGTATCGATGCTACACGTAGTGGAAATCTCGTGTTTGGCTGATGGAACACTGCATAGTCAAAATCTTCAGGACGGAGATTGAGCTTCTGCATGAGTCCACGTGCGGCTGATACTATGTGCCTGAAGTATGCTGGTTCTCCTGTGAATCCTTCTCCATGTACTGGAAATGGACTGCCATCACGTCTCCAGAAGTCAGGTGTGTCAGAGCAGTAACAGTAGAAGTCCTCTATGATGGCACATGCCTTATCTAAGCTGCTCGTCAGGACATACGCCACAGCTCCCGCACTTGCACTGTAGTCAAGATGCTCACCTGGCTCACCTTGACTTGCGTCAGTGCCTACGACAAGTCCGTGTCTATATCTTCCGGACTTGATGGCCAGCGCCGTCAGGATAAGCATGTCAGACGCCGCTTTGCATGCAAATTCTGCGTCTACTGCTTGCACATCATAGCGTAGTCCAAGGGCATCTATCAGGATGGAGGCGATAGGTTTCACAGCATAGGGCTTCGACTCTGTGCCCACGAACACGCAGTCTATGTCAGATTCAGGAATCTCGGATCTTCTTAATGCGCGCCGCGCTGCCTCAACGGCCATAGTGACGGCATCCTCATCGTAGTTCTCCACGGTCTTCTCATCGATAAGGTACAGGTCTCGAATCCTGAGTGGATCATCACCCCATACTCGAGCAATTTCTCTTGTAGATATGCGGAAACGTGGAATGTATGTGCCCCACCCAGCTATGCCAACCTTCATCATACTCTCACCTCACCTGACGATATTCTAAACTTGGTTCCATAACACACGATCCCGTACTGTCCATCTCTTTTTACGACCCTGAACACAGGCTCCATAGCAGCGCCTGGATGCAGCTCATCTACGTTTAACACATCTGTCAGCTGTGTCAACACTACGATGTCCAACTCAGGACATCTTACAAGTCCAAATACGAGGGGTTTCTGCTTCTCAAAATCTATAGAAACAGAATGAAGTACTGTGAAGTCCAGAAGCTTGAAATCTTGACAAACCTTGACAAGGTCAATCTTCTCCATGTCCGTGCTCCCACACGTGCATCTAGCACGTGGTGGATAGTAAACTCGGCCACATTTTCTACATCGTGAAGCTGATAATCTGTAGTATGTGCCTATGTTTCGCCAATATCTTGGCACTGGGACGGAATAGTCAGGCATGTTGCCTACGACTCTCGTCTAAGGATTAATACGTTACTCACCCTATCTGTTCCACCAATATCACACACTGCGCCTATCTGATGATTGCCCACATTGTCGAAGGGCTTCTCGTTTAGAAGCTCCATGTAGAGCATCGTGGCTAGGTAGGCACCTGACGCACCTGCAACATAGCCAATACACTTCAAGCCGCCGCTTGCATTAACGACGACTTGTCTGCCAGGGTCAAACGCACCCTCCTTAACTAGTCTTGGAGCTTTCCCAGTCTCTGCAAGACCTAGTGCCTCAAGAGCCAGCAGTCCAAATATGCTGAACTTATCAGAAATCTCAAATATTGTTGGTTTAAAATCATCTATAAGTTTCTTAGCCTTTGATAATGTAAATAGTGTAGAGTAGCTAGATCTCATATTGAAAGGCACATTATACGCATACTGTAACGCTGTGACAACCTCTATCGATGCGTCACTTAGACGTTTAGAAGATATTATGAGACAACATGCACCATCAACCGGCAGAGCAGTATCAAAGAGTCTTATTGGATCTGCAACAACTTCGGAGTTCATTATATCATCTATCGATAGTTTCCTCCTGAGAGAAGCGTATGGATTATTGCATCCACGTTCATGCATTTTCACGCTCCACCATGCAATATCTTCATAGTTATATCCAAACTTTCTCATATACTCTCTCGTCATGAGAGCAGCATGTACGGCAGGTGTGACACCATAATAGGACTCGCATGTGGAATCGCATAGGTATGATAGTACTTTGTTAACTTTCATACTTATGAAATCGGTAACTTTTTCAACCGAGACAACTGCAACAGTGTCATATACACCTGCCTTAACTAAATTAAATGCTTGAACAAGTGCTGAAGAGCTTGAAGAATCTCCTGTCTCTATTCTAATAGATGGAATATTTTCAAGACTTAGATACTCACACACGTAGCTTGATGCTAAGAGCTGTTCTTCAACAACGTCTACGAATGCAGATGCCAAAATTAGGACATCTATCTCAGGGTTTCCTGCCTTCTCCCAAGCTTTGAGAAATGCCTCTGCTGCTAAGTCTCGGAATCCCTTACCATAATGTCTACCTGGGGTCAGCGCACATGCTGATACTATGTACACCTTATGCATGTGCGGGCACACTACATGTCGCTAATAACAATTACATTATAGGTTCCTCACACTGATAAATGTACGATGACTATAGAACCTGTAAGTATGATGGAGGAACTTGTAGACAAGGTAGTTAGAGGAGAAGTTAAAATGCATGAGCTTGATAAGATCTTGGGAAATTCTAATGCAGCAACATACGTGCGAAGGAGGGCTTTAGAAAAGATTTTAGGTATCGAACTTCGACACATTGGGCATTACAGTATAGATTTCAATGAAGTAGTTGGTCACAATTGTGAAAACACTATTGGAGTAGCACAGATACCAATAGGCATTGCAGGTCCTCTCCTTGTCAAAGGCCAGTACGCAAATGGGATGTTCTACATTCCACTAGCCACGACAGAGGGAGCGCTCGTAGCATCCGTGAACAGAGGCTGTAAGATAGTCACAGAGTCAGGAGGTGCGCGTACAGTAGTTTTACGAGACTATATGTCACGCGCACCTGTCTTCAAATTGCCTGATGTTGAGAGCGTTGTAGAGTTTCTAAAATGGATAGACGAACATTACGAAGATATTAAACGTGAAGCAGAATCAACAAGCAGACATGCAAAACTTATAGGAATCGAAAAATATGTCATTGGTAATAATGTTTGGCTTCGTTTTAAATTTACTACCGGGGATGCAATGGGCATGAACATGGTTACAATAGCTACAGATAAAGCTGTAAAATACATTATCAATAACTTCCCCAAAGCGAAGTTAGTATCATTGAGCGGAAACATGTGTGTTGATAAAAAACCAAATGCATTAAATCTAATTCTTGGACGTGGAAAAACAGTCATAGCAGAGGTAACAATACCGCGAGATTACCTTATACAGAAATTTGGAATTGACCCAGAAGACGTTGTAGAGGTTGTATATAGGAAAGATCTGCTTGGATCTGCGCATGCCGCATCATATGGATTTAATGCACATTTTGCTAACATCATTGCTGCAATATTCATAGCAACAGGTCAAGATGTTGCACAGGTTGTTATTAACCGAAAGCAAAAAAGATGGTATGGGAGATTAGGGAAGGGAGATTTCTTATTTAAAGATCGATCTAGTCGGAAACAAAGAGAGAGAACTAAAAAATAT
>CAYPXK010000120.1:0-2419 GCA_964414695.1 uncultured Thermoproteaceae archaeon
AACACTGTATAATGAGAAGGTCGTGCCCGCAGCAGGTGTCAATGTGCCGGTACTTACACGTGCCGACATAGTTCATTTAATAAGAAAGGTGGGATTAGTACCTGCTGAAAGAGATAACTTTTATAACATAGTGAAGGTTTATAGTAACTAGTTTTCTAGTTTAATACTTATCTGGATAATGTTCTGCAAACGTAAAAACTAGTACCTAGGTAGACTCGTTAGTTTACTGTAGAAACGACTCTATAGAGGCTACTTTTGCACTTGTAGATGCTGATTTACCGCTTCCTGCCTGTGCCTTCAGTTTTTCAACAATGTCAGGATGGTTCTCCTTGAAGTGCCTGTACAGTGCTGCATATCTTGAGAAGGCGGCATCCTTCTCTGGCACTATCTCACTTCCACATACTCTACACTGGTATCCTTCTCCTGTTCTAGTAACGTACTCCTTCTCAATTAACTGAGCAATCTTGACCCAGTTGACTCTCGTCATCTCCTATCCCCCATGTATCGCCTAGACTGGATCGTTTATAAACACTTGACGTTTTTCGAACAAGATATTGCAAGGGTCAGATATGAGGGTAATAGTGGCAGATAATCACTGCCATGTAAATCCTGTCCATGGGATAGGCCCAAGAAATTTAGCTAAGAAATTTCTTAGAGAAGGAGGCAAGATTCTTGTAATAGTATCGTTACTTACATGGAGCCTAGACTTGCCTCCCTGCGAGATCACTAGCTTTGAGAAATTGTATAAAATGACTATAAGAGCATGTAAGGAGATTTCTGAAGAAGGTGTACATACGTTATGTATACTTGGTATACATCCAGCCGAGATTCATCAGATGATTTTGAAAGGGTGGAATATCGAGAAAATATTAAATTTTGTAGATTGCTGCATGAAACTTATTGAAAATCATATAAAAAGTGGAGAGGCACACGGCATAGGTGAGGTAGGTAGACCTCACTGGGATGTACCTGAAGAAGAATGGAGAATACACAATATTGTGCTTGAGAGATGCCTTGAATATGCTAAGGATCTCGATGTACCTGTACATCTACACCTAGAGAGAAAGGGTCTAGAGACCGTGAAGTCCATTGCTAATATCGTCAATAAGGTTGGTAATAGGAAGTACAGTGTTGTTCTACATCATGCAGAGGGCACTGTAGTGAAGGAGGCATTTGATGCTGGCTTAATGCCATCTGTCCCTGTCGGTAGAAAACAGGATTTTGAGCAGGCACTACAGAAGGATCCTGTGTACGTTGTTGAGAGTGACTACCTTGATGATCCTAAACGACCTGGAGCTGTTATTGCACCTTGGGCTCTTGTACGTAAAGTAAGGTCCCTTGTTGAGTCTAAGTTACGTGGTCCTGAATATGTCAGGAAGATTGCTATTGACAATCTGCATCTAGTATATGGCGATGTTGTTAAGATTGAAGAGTAGACGTATCGTATACGTTTACGGAGAAAGTACTTAATTTTAGGAACAGATACGTTTAGCTTGCCAAGTAGTAGACATGTCTACTAATACTAACGTATTTTCACTACTTCACCCACGTCTCCTGAAAGTCATTAGAGAATTTGGATACGAAGACCCTACACCCGTCCAGAGAGAGGCTATTCCACTAATTCTAGAAGGTCACAATGTCCTGATTGCTGCACCTACAGGAACAGGGAAGACTGAGGCAGCAATGTTTCCTGCACTGTCTAGAGTATTGCAGCATCTTGAGCAGCATCCTGAGATTGGTGTTCAGATACTGTACATCACTCCAATGCGCGCACTTAACAGGGACATATACGTCAGGTTATGTCAGATATGTTCCCGTCTAGGATTAGCAATGGCTGTTCGTCATGGAGATACTCCTGAAAGTGAACGTAGAAGACAGGCAGAGGCCCCACCTCAAGTCCTGATCACCACTCCTGAGACTCTGCAGTTTCTGCTTGTTGCACCGAAGATGCGCAGATGGTTGAGGACTGTTAAGTTTGTGATAGTAGACGAGATTCACGAACTTGCGAGTGATAAACGCGGTATACAGCTTGCATTAACCCTCGAGAGACTTGTAGAACTTTCAGGAGAGTTCCAGAGAATAGGCCTATCAGCAACTGTTGGAGATCCTGAACTTGTCGCACAGTATCTCGTTGGTACCTTCCGCAAATGCAGGATTGTGCAGATATCAGGATTAAAATCCATGAAGCTTACAGTGCACAGACCAAATCCAAGTCTCGAAGATTTTGAGAAGGCAGCAAAGATAGGCATAGTACCTGAAGTTTATGCACGTCTAAGAGCTCTGGACGACATATTGAGAAGGTACAGGACTGTTCTAATATTCGTAAATACTCGAGACACTGCAGAGCTACTTGGAAGCCGATTGTCCAAGATAGTTGACTACAGGATAGGGGTCTACCACGGCTCACTCAGCAGAGAGG
>CAYPXK010000121.1:0-12051 GCA_964414695.1 uncultured Thermoproteaceae archaeon
CTAGTATCACCTGAGCAGCCCATGCGACTGCTCCAAGAAGTACTAAAAAATCTCCGAGACCAAAACCACCGCTCGGTGTTGTCAATAGGTAGAGACCAGCTACTGCTAGCAATAGCTCAAGTCCAAGACTCAGGCTGTACCTTTTCTCAAACAGCGCAACGTAGAGATGTACGAGGACTACGTGAAGTCCTGTTATAAATGCTGAATTTACAGCTGTTGTAAGTCCGGTACCCCATCCCTGAAGCCAGAGACCAAGGGTATATGCTATGCCTGTAGTTAAGCCATTTATAATATCACGTTTTGAAAAATTTCGCAATACCTTCCTAATAACATACGGAAATAGCACGAGTACTGCGAACAGTGTTCTATATCCAACGTATGTGAAGCTGTTGACCATGTTCATAACAATCTTAATCACTGGAAAGGATGAGCCCCATAGTAATGTAGCTAGAGTTAGACTAGAGACTCCTTTTATATAATTTCCAATTTTGTATATCACAGCGTTTAGACAAATTTTTACATAGTTTATAAGGATATCCTCAGTCCAGCTCCGCTTCGTCATCTAGTCGGCTTACTGAGCTTTCATCACACTAGGAATTTAGCAACTGTACTCATTTAACTTACCGTATGATGAGAGCCGCGGTAGCTGAATAGTGATGTTTGGACAACCAGCTGATGTCTATCTTCTCTCTGAGACCATTTTGAGAAATAGATCAAAGACCCAAGAGGTGTCGTGAGGTCCTGGACTTGCCTCAGGATGGAACTGTGTTGTTATTATCGGTAATTTTGTATGTTTTAGACCTTCCACGGTCTCATCATCAACATTTATGAACCATATCTTGAAGCCTGCCTGTTGTGCTTCGTCTGGCTTAACTGCATATCCGTGATTCTGTGTCGTTATGTAACATCTTCCTGTCTCCAGGTCTCTCACAGTCTTGTTAGGTCCTCTGTGTCCGTACCTGAGCTTGAATGTTGTTGCACCTAGTGCAAGTGATATTAGCTGATGTCCGAGACATATTCCAAGCATTGGAATTTTATACTCAATTAATTTTCTAACATTCTGAATAATTTCATGTAGTATACTTGGATTTCCTGGACCATTACTTACTACAACTCCATCACATTCTTGAACAATCTTGTCTGCTGGAATGTTTGGAGGATACCTTATTACTCGACATTTTCTCTTTAGCAATTCTCTAACAATTCCAAGTTTAACACCACAGTCGACTATTCCTATGGTGTACCTGTACTCGTCTGGCTCATGTATTATGACTTCCTTTGGAGCTACCTGATAGACAAACGGTATATTATCATACCTGGGTGCAGATTTCAACAAATTCCACAGCTTATCAATGTCTGGCTCCTCCTCTCTTGGATCATACACATGTAATACGCCCATCATCACTCCACGCTCCCTGATCTTTCTCACAAGTGCACGTGTATCTACACGATACATTCCTGGAACATTCTCTCTCCTTAACCACTCGTCTAGGCTCATTACAGATGACCAGTGGCTTGGCTCAGTGAGCTCGTGTATTATTAGTCCACTTACCCATATTCTATCGGATTCGAAATGGAGTGGCACATTGTACATTGATAAGCTTCTTGATGCGACGCCATAGTTTCCAACTAGTGGATGTGTAATTATCAGGATCTGTCCTGCATAGCTTGGATCGGTCAGTGATTCAGGATAGCCAACCATAGATGTTGTAAACACAACCTCACCAACGACTGTCTTCTTGGCACCGAACCCACATCCAAAGTATACTGACCCATCCTCCAGGACTAGGACAGCTTCGAGACCTGTCTTGCAGATTCCGAGTCTTAACCTTCTAAGTGTTATACTGCTCAGTGACCCTCACTTAGCTCTCTGGGACGGTATTTAACCGTATCTTCACGTATATTTATATCACAGACATGTTCAACTTATGTCTGTGACATGGAAATTCTCCAAGAGATGTGAACTAGTTGAGACATCTGCTGTACGTGAGATACTGAGGGTTATAGGTAGGAAGGACGTGATATCATTTGCAGGTGGCCTACCTGACCCAGCTACATTTCCAGTATCTGAAGTTAAGGAAGCTGTAAATAAGGTAATTGAGAGTGACTGGGCTTCAGCACTGCAGTACGCATCTACTGAAGGCATACGAACACTGAGGGAAGAGATTGCGAAGTTCATGATTAGAAGAGAGACAGCTCAGAAAGTGGACCCTGAAAATGTTCTCATAACTGCAGGAAGTCAGGAAGCACTCTACATAATTGCCGCCGCTCTACTCGATCCTGGCGATTATGTAATTGTTGAGAGACCTACCTATCTTGCGATGTTGCAGGTTTTAAATATGTTTCAAGTAAATATAGTATCAATAACACTTCAAGAAGATGGCATAGATATACATGAGCTAGAGTACAAGCTCAAGAAACTTAAACAGGAAGGAAAGAATGTTAAATTCCTGTACCTTGTACCAACATGTCAAAATCCAACAGGCATAACTACGAGTAATGAGAAGAGAAAAGCAATACTCGAGTTAGCTGAAAAATTTGATATATATATTGTCGAAGACGATCCATATAGCTACTATCTGTACGAGCCAATTAATGTAAAGACATTGAAGAGTTTAGACACATCAGGAAGAGTTATATACACATCAACGTTTAGTAAAATTCTTGCACCAGGACTAAGATTAGGATGGGTTGTTGCTAATGAAGAAGTGATACAGCAACTCTGTAAAATAAAGCAAATCCTGAACTTACAGACATGCACATTTTCTCAATATATTGCAGCATATCTACTTAAAGAACATATAATAGATAGGAACCTTTCTCGAATAATAGAACATTACAGAAAGAAGAGAGACCACATGTTAAACATGCTTGAGACATACATGCCATCTGGCTGCAGTTGGACAAAGCCCAGCGGAGGCATGTTCATCTGGGTTAGGGTACCTGAGAAACTTAACATGAGCAAACTCCTTACTGAAGCCATTGAAAAGTATGGAATAGCATATGTCCCAGGAGAGGCCTTCTATCCTGAAAATCCTGAATACAACACAATGAGACTCAACTTTACCTACCCAACTCTTAGCCAAATAGAGGAAGGTGTAAGAAGACTCGCTACACTTATTAAAGATCATTTATAATAAAAAGAGGACAGACATGAACATAACAACTTACGAAAATGTCTATATAATAACACTAGAACCTTACGCAAAGAGCCTAAGTTTCGAAAAAATTGTAGAAGATTCTAGACTGTACGGTATAAACATAGAACCAATAGTGGAACTTTCTAGGGAAGGAGAAGTTGTAGTGAAGACAACGCCAGAATTCTCATATAGAGAATTTATTAAATATGCAAGACATCTAGACTATGTATGTCATATAATAAAACTTGTATACGTTATAGACTACACAGAGAATATAGATACGATATCGAAACTATGCAAAGAAGTATTAAGAAAAGCTCTAGCAGACGAAAATTGTAGAACTTTTAAAGTTATTACAAAGAGACTATATAAGAAGTTTCCACTAACAAGCGTAGACCTAAATAAGGAAGTCGGTGCTAAACTCGTTGAACTATGTAAAGTTGATGTTGTAGATCCTGACTGTTATGTATATGTCGAAATTAGGGACGATAAAATATTGATAGGTTATGCAGTACGTGAAGGTTATATAAAAGGCAGATTCTGCATATCTCAAGATATTGTAAGTAGAATAGTTGCATTTGTTGATAATCCATTGACTGTGTATGAGATCATGGACATCGTACAGTTTGCACGTGCACTTAATCTAAACGTGAGATTGATAGATAGAACAGGAAGCGTTATTGAAAGATTCCGTGAAGCTTTATCAAAGCTAGGTCTAAAGAATGTTAATATAGTACAGGTATGTGAAGATGTTGAAGAGTGTTTTAAAGATATTGATGTATTAGTTGTGTTGTCACAATATGCAAGACATGGAGAACCTCTTCTGGAGGTCGTGTCACATTACGTAAGGAGAGGTTTCAAGGTTGGTCTTGTCGTTGGTAATGAGGTTGAGGATGTTGGCATGGATATTCGTGACAGAGCTATGTATGAGATAAGGCTTGGGCCCTGTACAGGTCAAGCTATGAGAAGTGTAATAGCGTTAGCCTACGCAGTAGGCATAATACTATATAGTGCAACGCGAAATAAACAACTATCGTGAGTATACAGATAATACCTAGCATAGACATATCTCATGGTCACGCTGTCAAGAGAGTACAGGGAGTAGAAGGAACAGAGGTTGTGAAAGTTTCTCCATTTAAAGTTCTTGAGAATATACTAGCTTATAGAGATAAAATTCGAAGGATACATATTGTTGATCTCGATGGTGCTAAGGAAGGTTATCCTAAGAATTTTGAAATTATAAAACAGATTGTTGAAAGTGTTCAAGATATAAAAATTCAAGTAGGTGGTGGAATAAGAAAACTAGAACATGCATTAATGTATGTGAAGCTTGGTGTTGATATAGTTATAAGTTCTATAGTATTTAAAGATTTTGAAGAAGCAAAGAAGATAGTGGAAGATATAGGTCCTGAAAAAGTCTTCGTATCGATAGATATCAAGGAGGGGAAGATTGCTATTTCAGGATGGACTGAGTGTAGCGTAGCGGATGTCGTAGATAGGCTACGTCTGTTAGATATTGAAAATGTCATTCATACATGTGTTGATGTTGAAGGCACACTTCAGGGACCTAGACCTTACGTCGATCTGATAAATACGTTGAGAAAGGAATTACGTATTAGAAATCTTTTCTATGCAGGAGGTGTGAGAGATAAAAATGATGTTAAGATGTTAGAGAAGTTTGGGTTTAATGGTGTAATAATTGGCATGGCTATGTATATGAAAGGGCTTGAGCATTTCCTTAGTTAACAATGTCTAGAATCGGCGAGGTACACAGAGTAACAAAGGAGACTGAAGTATACGTGAAGGTTAACCTTGACGAAGCAGGGCCTATTCACGTTGATACGCCTTACAGATTCCTCAACCATATTGTTGAGACACTGCTATTCTATGCGTCGTTCAGTGGCGAGGTTACGGTACGTGAGATCAAGCCCGTTGACGATCATCACGTTGTTGAAGATGTAGCCATATGTCTTGGCAAGGCTATAGCAGATGCGTTAGAAAAGTCGAGAAATAACATAGCCAGATATGGATGGGCAATAATTCCAATGGATGACGCATGTGTATTAGCTGCAGTCGATCTAGGAGGAAGAATTTTCCTCGAATTTAATTATAGATTCAAAAGGGAAAAAATTGGAGATGTCGCTACAGAGAATATACACCACTTCTTCTACTCTTTTGCACAGAACTTATGTGCAACAATTCACATACACGTCATATCAGGAATAAACGAACATCACGTAGTTGAAGCTGCTTGTAAGGCACTAGGCATCTCGCTGGGACAGGCAACAAGAATCGTGGAAAGAGTTGTAAGTACGAAAGGAGCTGTGAGAATGTAGGACGTAACGATGGGTAAGGTTGTTGAGAAGTTTAGGACAATACAGGACTTACTAAATGAGATAACTAAGCTACTTGACCAGTACGATCCAGAGAGAAAGTTTAAGTTTAGTAACGATGAAGTTAAGAGGAAGTTTGAAGACCTTAGAGAGAGACTTAGAGATTTAATAATTGACATTGTGTGCGGTAATGAACTGGAAGAGGCGTATAAATGGAGAGAAATCTTATTAAAGACTTGTGAATATGTAAAACGAAAGCTTAACCTTTTCAGTATAGTATTTTCAAAAGAACTATCAAGCTTCTTAGAGGACCCACGCAAACATCTGAAGAAAAAGATATTTCTATACCTTCACGATCTACTTAGAGGAAAAGTCACCTTAGAGAAATTTTCCCTGACGGCGCATGCAGCAATAACAACATCGCTGAAGACAAACATGAGAACAATATACCAAGATTGGGTGTTTCTATCAATCCTAGCTCTACTAGCTGAGAGAGGGTACGAGCTCACATATCCTGAGTTTGGCGTCTTATCATTAGAGAGACATAGTAAGCAGAAGCTTGGGTACATTCCACCAAATGCGATTGTTCAGAATGTTGAAGGAAAATCACTCAGTTTCTTCATTGAGGCTCCTAGACCAATTACTTGGGAGGATACACAGGATCTTGAGCGTATATGGAAACTCTATGTCGCTCTTAGACCCGACATGTTGCTATACAGTGGAGCAATATACAATATTGTGAAGCTTGATAATGACCCACCAATACTTAGGCCAAATGTGATAATTGAGTGCAAGGAGCTTGCAGACTGGTATCTAAGAACGCGCTACATGCGTGGCCCTCTTGCAAGACCATTAACAGCTGAAGAGTGGAGAAGCAAATGGTTAACAGGACTCAGAGTAGGTCTTGCTGAAGCACTTGGAATAGAAGTTAAACAGCTCGACACAATGATTAAAGAAAAGAAGACCATAAAGCTAAAGGACGAACAGATAGTTATACTATACAAATCGGTCTACAAACCAGATAAGATGTTTGTAATATCGCGTGCTCCAACACCTCAGCAAGTAAGAAGGAAATTAGAAGAATTTGATATAGAGGTCATAGACAATGTAGGATTTGACTATAAGAGGCTTGAACCTCTAGTAGATTATTTAGATAAAATTGCCACAAAGACGTGTGTAGGAAGGAAAGATACTTTAGAGGACTTATTCAGAAGACTTGAAGTTGCAATATCTTCAAGATTGAGAAAAGAAGTTACGAGAGATATAATCGTAAAAGCCTTAACAATACTCGTACAGGAAGATTTTGAAAAATTGTGTAATATAGTTGAGAAACTTGTTAAAGAATGAGAATGCGAAATATTATATGTTAAATTACTTCTTTCCGTACTGCTCAATTAGCTTGTCAATCTCCTGACTCATCTGGTTGTAGAACTCCTTCAACTTATCAATCTCCTTCTCCGTGACCTCCATTCTCAGTCTTGGCAGTCTTCTAGCAGTCTCCATCTCTCTAAGCGCCTGTGCAGGCACTCCTCTCTTAATTGCCTCTAGTCCCTTCTTCCAGTATACGTCTATTATGATCTTCATGATCCAGTATGTCTTTGGTGGTGGCGATCTACAGTCAATTGGGTGGAAAGCGTCCTGCTTCAAGAATCCTTCTCTGATCATGTATGCTGTGTTCAGGATGTGTCTCTCATACTCGCTTAGGGCTTCTGTACCTAGGATTCTGACGATCTCCATTAGCTCTGCCTCTTTGACTAGTAGCTCCATCATTGTGTCTCTTAGCTGTCTCCAGTCAGGTCCAATATTCTTGTGCCACCACTCCTGTACAGTGTCTACATACTTGGAGAATGCTTGTAGCCAGTCAAATGCTGGGTAGTGTCTCTGTGCTGCAATTCTTGCTGACAGTGGCCAGAAGCATGATACGAATCTAATTGTGTTGCTTGTGACTGGCTCTGTGAAGTCTCCGCCTGGTGGTGATACTGATGCTGCAATGGTTACTGAGCCTATTCTGCCCTCTTTTCCAAGTAGGACACATCTGCCAGCTCTCTCGTAGAACTCTGCGATTCTCGTTGGTAGGTATGCCGGGAATCCCTCCTCTGATGGCATCTCACCGATTCTCAGTGCTACCTCTCTCATTGCCTCTGCCCATCTGCTCGTTGAGTCTGCCAGCAGCAGTACGTCATAGCCCATGTCTCTGTAGTACTCTGCGATTGTGATGCCCATGTAGATTGAGGCCTCTCTTGCTGCTACCGGCATGTTGGATGTGTTTACAATGATTGCTGTACGCTCCATGAGTGGTCTACCTGTGTCTGGGTCAGTCAGCTTGAGCAGACTGTGGAGTGCATCGGCAGCCTCGTTACCACGCTCGCCACACAATACTGGGAAGCATATTCTTGCTGCCGAGTACTTCATGAGGCTCTGAATTGTGACGGTCTTGCCCGTGCCGAATGGTCCTGGAATACAGGCTGTTCCACCTTTTGCTATTGGGAACAGTGTGTCCAGTATTCTTATGTTTGTCAGGAATGGCTCAACAGGTGGCAGCTTCTCTACGAATGGTCTTGGTCTTCTGACAGGCCATTTGTGCCACATCTTTACCTTGACTACGCCTTCCTTCGTCTCGATCTCTGCGATGACCTCATCAATCGTGTACTCGCCCTCGGGTGCAATGAACTTGACTTTTCCAGGCTTGTTCTCAGGCAGTGGTGGGTACATTATCCTGTGCTCTACCAGTGGAGTCTCCTGAACAACTCCAAGAATGTCTCCAGGCTGTACTTCCTCCCCAGGCTTCACCTTTGGAATGAACTTCCACTTCTTCTTGAAGTCGAGTGGTGGTGCCTTGTCGTAGCCTATTCCTCTTGCAATGAATGGACTTCCTGTGGTCTCATAGATCAATTTGAGAGGTCTCTGTACTCCGTCGTATACTGTTCCAAGAATTCCAGGGCCGAGCCATGCACAGAGTGGCTCTCCTGTCCTAATTACGGGCTCTCCAGGCTTTATTCCTGTTGTGTCCTCGTAGACTTGTATGAAGGCTACCTCTCCCTGAATTCTTACGACCTCTCCGAATAGTCCAAGCTCGCCCACGAATACTAGCTCGTACATCTTGGCGCCTGGCAGCTCTGCCTTAACTACAGGGCCGCTAATCCAGATGATCTTACCCTTTCCTGCCTCTGGAGTGGCCATGGTTATCCCCTCACTGCCTTTATTGCAATTCCTTTGATTTTCTCTCTTAATAAGCTTAACCTAGACCCTAGCGTCAGGTCTAGCGATACCTTGCCGTCGACTGATGCAGCCTTAATGCCGTAAAGCTCCTCGGGCACGGTCTCGATGATTGGCTTTATCTTGAGCTCTGTGGCGAGCTCCTCGACAAGTGCTTTGTCGCTCTCACTGCACTTTATGACAAGCTCGTCAGAGCCTATGTAGTACCTTGCCGTGTTTAGGCACGCCCTCATGTACTCCTTGTACTTCTCGGTTCCCTTCAGCTGCTTGACCTTCTCAAACAGTGCATTGATGACCTTGTCGACAAACTGCTCAACATAGGTGAGTCTCTGTCTCTCAATCTCGATCATGGTGTTGTAGAGCTTGAACTCTCGCTCAAGCTTTGCCTCACGCTCAAGCTCGTCTATTGCTGAGGCATACTTCTCGACTACTGTGCGTGCAGCATCGTAGAGCTCAGCCTCTGCACGTAGTCTCAGGTTCTCTTTCCAGGAGTTTATCTCCTCAGTCAATTTTGATACTACTCCTTCTACAAGTTTTCGAACAACTTCTGAAGGCTGTGACATGGGTCAGGGTAGTCCCGTGGCATTTACTTAAATTATTTACCTTGAACATCCAGCAGATGCACCTCAGAGTATCATTGGACCTGGACATGGAGCAGATCAGGAAAGTTGCCGAAGTCTTGAGGAGCCTCAACATTACTCCAGACAACTTCACAGATCCGAGATTCTACCCATCTCCAACCGATGATGAAGAGCATGTCTTAGGGTACTTCTTTGCGATGGTTGCGATTGACCATAGGACACACTATCCGAGACCCTATGTGCTAAAGATAGGTGAAGAAGAGTATCGTGGCGCTGATCTGCTATGGAGGCTTGGGAAGGAGCTCTACGATAGAGATCCTGAATTTTTCACTGCAAGGAGGCTCAGTGAGCTGGATGAGGAGACTGTGAGGAAGTGGCTCTGTCCTGATGGTGTACAGCTGTGGGATATAAACATCAGAACATTCCTACTAAGGGACCTTGGTTACAAGGTTCTGACATTTTACGAAGGAGCTTTCATTAAGATAGTGAAGAAGTCAAATAAGAGACTCTACAACAATGGTGAAGGCTTTGTAGAGAGACTAAAGATCTTCAGAGCATTTGAAGACCCCGTTGAGAAGAAGGCTTTTCTACTCGTGAAATTCCTATATAGAAGAAGGCTCCTTCAAATAGAAGATATTGAAAATCTTGAGGTACCTGTCGACAATCACCTAGTCAGGATAGCGTACAGGTTAGGAATTGTCAAAATAAATGAAGAACTTCTTAAATTAATTAAGAATCATGTTGAACTACCGCTAGATCTCGATATTGAGATCAGAAAGACAGTAAGAAAGGCATGGAAACTAATATCTAAAAACGCTAACATGGACCCAACGGTGCTTGACGATTTTCTGTGGAGTCATGGAAGAAGAACATGTACACAACAGGAACCTAAGTGTCACACATGTCCACTAAGGAACATCTGTAAAGCACACATGGAGGGAGAGTACATTACAGAGCATGTACATACCTTAACATGGTACTACTAGATATCACACAAGTACACACTCAGGAACACATGCACATCCTATGCATGAGAAACCTCTCAAGCTTAAACCTCCTCTCAGAATGATTAAGAAACCTAACAACATCCCACAAGAATCTTAACGTACGTTCACACAACCTCAGGTACAGCTTACAACTACGAACATCATACCTACCCAGGACAAAGAGACCCAAAGTCTCACCAACCTCAAGAATCTTCCTAACAACACGACCCTTAACATCAGCACCACAGGAAACACCAACATCAACAGCATACCTATGCTTAACCTTCACAAACCCATCACCATCAAACAAACCAGCAAAAAACCGAACCCAACCCCAATAATCCAAACCACAAAACTCACCAACATCCCCACTACACAACAATCTACGCCTCCACTCAACTAAAGAACGAGACAACTCCCTATCAAGTGGCTCAGCTGTCAGACTTAGAGTTACTGAAAAGTCAGACGCCCTCAGATACATTGTATTGAAACGTACCTTTACACTACCAAGCGTCTGCAGAATCACATTTAGCTGTATACCAGTTGTTAAGTCGAAGGTACAACAGCTTGATCCATCAGCTAGCATGAAGCCGCAACACTGCATAAAATCTGCACCCTTACTATTTGATAAGATCGTTATATTACCGAACACTCTTCGAAGCTCTTTTAGAATTCTAGCTCTTAAGTTAATTAGTTTCGATATCTCATTGCTATTAATGAACTTTTCTACAAATTCTACCAACCTGCTTTTAGTGTCCCTACTAAGTCTGTCATTATCTATACGATTGATTATACTATTCAACCCTTCCTTCAGACGTTTCAGTCTACAGTACCTAGATTCAATAAAAGCCAATATGTAGATAAAATCTTCGGGTAATCCATACTTCCTAAGAAGTTCCGATAGCTTACTCTCGATATAACATTGAAGTTCGTTAAATAAAGCCTCTCCATCGAGACTTTCCTGATATATAACTAGCATATTCGACAATATGCAGCACTTTACGATTTAAAACCACCTAGGTACAGACGTACAGTGCACCAGACCGAAAGTAATACGGAAAAAAGTAATACTTACTAATGGCCGGGGCCGGGATTTGAACCCGGGTCCACGGGCTCCTTGCCCCCGGCCCCGATGGGGGCCTGGTACAGGCCCGCATGCTCCCAGGCTACACTACCCCGGCCTTGCGCTGTGTTTTTCTGGGTTTGGTGGGGTTTTTATTTGTTTCTGTTGTTGGTCATAATGTTTATATGTTTGTGTGGTGTTTGTCTGTACCTAAACTAAATGTGTCGAGTGGTGCTCAAGTTTGGTGGTTCGCTGTTGAGGTCGGGGAGTGATTATCTTAGGGTTGTTAGGGAGGTTGAGAAGTACCTTGACTCTGGGTGTGAGGTTGTTGTGGTTGTGTCAGCTATGAAGGGTGTGACTGACATGTTGGAGACCTTGGCGAGGCCCTGCGAGTCCTGGTATGAGAAGGTCCTGTACATACGTGAGCTGCACGCAAAGGCGATACGTGAGCTTGGGCTGAGCTCAACACTTGAGAAGGAGGTCATGGGAAAGCTGAATGGTCTACTTGGAGAGCTGTATAGGACTGTTGAGGCAATAAATGTGCTGAAGGAGACATCGCCAAGAGTCAGAGATTACGTACTGTCATTTGGCGAGAGACTGAGCGTGCTCGTTGCATGGGCAGCATTCACAAAATGTGGAATAGAGAGCGTGCACCTGACAGGTAGGGAAGCTGGAATAGTAACAGACGAGAAGTATGGAGAAGCAACGCCAATAATGGACATGTCCAGAAAA
>CAYPXK010000122.1:0-35193 GCA_964414695.1 uncultured Thermoproteaceae archaeon
ACGTATCTGTACATTCTCCATATGCCAAGTATCAGGATTATTGCTGCAAATGCTGATACTACAATTCCGCCACATAGCACTATTGCAGGATTAACGTAGTATGCATAGCTCAGCTTTGCTAGTGCAGGAACATAATCAGTAGATGTCATGGGATCAAAGCATGTAAAACATTATTAAAACATTAACAGCTGACAAAAACAGGAAGAGAAAAACTTTGACACGTCTACGTTACAGGAGAAATCTGGAAGCAACAGTAGCTTTTAAGTGTAACTATCAGTGTTGAAGTACGTTAGTTTTGAATATTTAACAAGTGTGTAGATAACCCAGAGCTTAAGTGTGCTAGTTTTAGAATGTGTATCCGAAGCCGTACTCCATTCCTGCGCCTCCAGCGAACTGCTTCATTGGGTTCAGACCCATCTTCTTTATCTGCTCTACGAACTCCCTGATTACGTCAACTACTCTATTGTAGTCCTCCAGTGTTATTTCCACGAGCTTCACTCTCTCTGGCTCAATCATCATCTTCTGCAGTGTGTCTCTCAGGTTCTCTATTCTAACTCTCTCAAGGTCTGGTCCTCTAATGAAGTGGCACTGCTGTGTTGCTGTTGCTTCGCCGCTCTTGCAGCCCATTAGCAGTATGCCATCAATACCGAGTGACAGTGTATCTGCAATCCATCTCATGTTGACGCTTCCAATACATGGTACAGGTATCACGAGCTCGACCTCTGGTGGCAGCGTCTTGCCCTGTCTAAGTGCTATGTCAAGTGCTGCATAGGCGTCGTTGACGCACGCGAACACAATTATCTGTGGCTTGTCAGACTTGATCTCGATGCTCTTGATCATGCTCATTATTAGGTCAGTGTTGTGATATGGCAATGACAGTGCTACTGCTGGACATGCGCCTACACATATTCCACATCTTCTGCACTTCAGTGGATCTGGCTTTGGATATCCACGCTCATCAAATGAGTACGTGTCGAATGGACACTCCTCTGTACATCTCTTACACTGCGTACACTTGACAGTGTCTATCCTTATCTGGTTTGGATCTGTGAGATACGAGTACTCTGTCCTTGCTTTACCAAGCACGATCGATGCGGCTCTCATAGCTGCTGCATGAGCCGTCGCAACGCTCATCTGCACGTCCATTGGCCACATTGCACAGCCACATGCGTAGATTCCTGTTCGCTTTGTCTCCATTGGGAAGCAGATGTAGTCGCTCTCAACGAAGTACTGGTGTCTTGGAATCTTCAGCAGCTCCTGCTCCCAGGACCTTCCAACTCCTGACTTGTACCATGTAGGCGGGTTGTACCTCAGTGATGGTACCATACCTACGGCAAGCACCACAAGGTCTGCCCTCACGGTGACTTTTCTGCCGAGGATCGTGTCCTCGGCATGTACAATAAGCTCGCCCGTTGCTGGATCTTGCTCAACCTTCCAAGCTCTTCCTCTTACAAAGAATATATTCGGGTATTTACCTGCCTGCTTGTAGAACAGCTCATACAGTCCGAATGTTCTGACGTCAATGTAGAAGATGTATATCTGAACATCAGGATACTTCTCAGCTATGGTGATTGCTTGCTTAATCGTAGCTGCACAGCACACAGCACTGCAGTACGGCAAGTGGTTTTCGTCTCTCTGACCTGCACACTGTATGAACACTATCTTCTTAGGTCGCTTTCCTGTGCCAGGTACAATGAGTTCACCCTTCGTTGGTCCATTAGGCGCAAGTATTCTCTCCATCTGTACATTAGTTATGACGTTTGGATACTTTCCATAGCCAAGATGCTCGAGCTTTGTAGCATCATATGGTTCCCATCCTGTTGCTACTATTACTGCGCCAACCTCAACCTCAATCTCTCTGGGCTGCTCCTTCAGATTGATTGCACCTGTTGAACATACTTCAACACATTTTCCGCATGATCCAGGATTCTTAATCTCTAGACATGCGTTAGGGTCGACAACATGTGCGTAGGGCCAGGCTAGCTCGTGTGGTAGGTATATTGCCTTTCTCTTAGATAGACCAAAGTCGAACTCGTTGGGAACCTCTACGGGACAGACCTCACTACATTTTCCACATGCGAGACATTTCTCTGGATCCACATATCTTGGGTTAATTCTTATCCTTGCCTTGAACTTGCCTGGAGAGCCATATACCTCAAGCACTTCAGCATTCGTGTAGATCTTTATCAGTGGATTAGCTCTGGCACGCAGTCTTCCTAGGATGAACTCGATTCCACAGTATGGTGGACATAGCTTGGGGAAGTACCTTGCTAACTGTACGACCTTACCACCTACGTATGGTCTCTTTTCGACAACTATCACCTCGATACCCATGTCGGCTAGATCTACGGCAGCTGTTAGACCGGCAATTCCTGCACCTATGACGAGGACACGCTTAACTCGCTCTACCTCTACCTCCTTTGGAATATGTTGCGCTGCCTTAACACGTGCAACATACGCTTTTATGTACGTGAGCGCTGCCTCAAAGGCACGCTGCTTGTCGTCCTTATGTGCCCACGCTGCTTGCTCACGTATTGGAGCAACCTCGATCCAGAGTGGGCTTATGTCGGGGACAGCTGAAGTTATTCTCTCACGTGCAATATCTAGAACATATCTGGGGGAACAGCCTGCAATTACGACACGTTCAATCCTCTTCTCCTGAAGATCTTTGATTATCTCCTCATAATCATAGCAGGATTTTATGAACTTGACAACCTCAACACCCTCAATCTTCTTCACCTCTTCAGCCAGCTTGTTGACATCAATTACCTCAGAAACGGCCTTGCACGTACATATATAAACACCAACTTTAGTCATGTAACTCGCACGAAAAAGTTCCACAACGATTTTTCAGCTTTATTATAGCGAAGATGTGTTATAGTTCTCGTAAACGTGTATTAAGCCTCAATTCACCTTTTCCCGAGTCTTAATTTGAGAAACCTCTTCGTTATGCCAGTAACATCGTACTTGGCGGTCATGACTTCTCTAAGCGCTGCAAGAACCTTAGCAGGATTTGCCCTTCTAGGACAGTGTCGCGAGCACTCCATACACTGGTCACACACCCAGGGATCAAGCCTCTTTGCAACTTCATCAAAAAGCCCAAGACCTACAAGTAACATGTCGATTCTAGGCATTCCAGGACATATATCCGAGAGTGGGCACACGGAAACACATGTTGCACATTGCATGCATGCCTTAAAATCAACGCCATATCTCTCTACAAAGAGTTTATACAACTCTTCATCAAACTCTTTCGAAATATCGAGCTCTGCAATTTCAGGTGAGGCCATGTTAGACCTATCATCTATCCATACTTTAAACATCACGCATGCAACTGAGAGTATGGAATGTACTTAAGGTGACTACAATTGATTAACTACAATGTACTTGATGACCGGAAAGTGGGAGAAAGATTATTGAGAGGAAGGGTATGTAGAGAGATAAAGTTTAGTAAAAATGAATAGAGAATTATGAAAGTTGAAGAGAGTGTAAATATGTTTATATTTGTTTACTAGGTATATCGTGTTTAGGTAGTTGTGTTTTATGGAACTAGCTGTATGTATGGTCTTGTGAATAGCTTCCACTCTCCTGTCTTTGGATCGTATACTGAGTTCACGAAGCACCTCCAGTTCTGGTCGTCAACGTTTGGATAGTCTGCTCTGTAGTAGTATCCTGGCCATCTTGTCTCCTTTCTGAACAGCATGTGTCTGATGTGTGCTTCTGCTGTCCATACTCTGTGTACTAGCTCCCAACATCTCATTAGGTCGTGTAGGTCTCTTGCACCTAGCTTCTCTAAGTCCTCCTTCAGCATGAGTAGTAGCTCAAGTCCTCTCTGTAGCATGTACTCGTTTGTTGTGTACCATGATGAGTATCCTGCTGCGTACTCGTCCATGATCTTGTGTAGTCTTCTTAGGCCCTGCTGTGGTAGTATGTACTCGAATGATAGGTCTGGTCTTGTTGTTGTTGCCTTGCCCTTCTCAAATCTCTCAAGTGGCTCGAAGATCTTGACCTTCAGGTTCTCGATTAGGCTCTCGTCGACTTCTGGCTTGTAGTCTGCCGCCTTCTCTAGTACGAACTTGACTGCTGACTTTCCTGCAATTCTGCCCTCTGTGAATGATCCGCTTGAGAACTTGTGTGCTGATGCACCTACTGCGTCACCGCATGCGAATAGTCCTTCAATCGTTGTCATTCTGTTGTAGCCCCACTGATACTCTGGTGGTGCAATGTCCTCTGGTCCGCTTACCCATGCTCCTGCACATCCTGCGTGCGAGCCCATGATGTATGGCTCAGCTACCATCAGCTCGGATGGCTTCTCTGCTGGGTCTAGGTTCAGACATGCCCATAGCAGTGCCTGTGATGGTGTCATGTCTAGGAAGTCCTCCCAACACCATCTCTCTCTTGCAGCTCTCTCCTTTGGATCCTGCACCTCCTTGATTGCTAGGTCGTGTCTCATGTAGATTGGACCCTTGCCCTCCTTCAGCTCCTCTAGCATGATGTGGTTTCTTAGACATGTTGGCAGTGGTGTTGCCTCAACGTATGGTCCATACTTGTCCTTCATCTGCTTGAGCTTCTCTACGCCCTTTGCAAAGTAGTCCTCGCCAAGTGCGTTTGTCGCCTTACACTTCAGGAATAGGAAGTATGCACCTACTGGACCGTATGCGTCCTTGAATCTCATTGGTACGAATCTGTTCTCCATCTGTGTCATCTCTGCGCCCATCATGATCATCATTGCGTATGAGCTTCCACTGTCCCATGGTGGATACCATGTTCTGCCCATACCTTCTCCGTGTGATCTTGGTCTGAAGATGTGTACTGCACCGCCTGCTGCCATAATAACTGCCTTTGCTAGGAAGATGTAGAGCTTGCCATCTCTTACACCGAATCCAATTGCTCCAGCTACTCTTCTTGGGTTGTTCTTGTCAGGTAGCAGATGTGTGATAAAGACTCTCTCATAGATTGCGTCTGCCGCCTTCTTTGCTGCCTCTGCTACAATTGGCTTGTATGACTCGCCACTAATTAGGATCTGCCATCTGCCCTCTCTTAGGTATCTGCCTGTCTTTGGATCCTTGTATATTGGTAGTCCCCACTCCTCAAATAGGTGTACTGTTGAGTCTACGTGTCTTGCAACGTCATAGATTAGGTCCTCTCTGACAATTCCCATTAGGTCATTTCTTACATATCTAACGTAGTCTTCTGGTGTGTTCTCACCCCACCTCATTCCAAGGTATAGGTTAATTGCTGACAATCCTGCAGCTACTGCTCCGCTTCTCTCAATTGCTGCCTTCTCTACGAGTACGATCTTGAGCTTTCTACCCCAGTACTTTGCTTCATATGCTGCTCCACATCCTGACATTCCACCTCCTATGATTAGAATATCGCACTCAACTTTCTCTACACCAGTTGGGTATGTCATGCTCGGTAGCATGTGTGTCCACTTTTTCTTTAATGCTTTACCGCTACTTGCCGACCAGTCTCAGTGGGAGAAGCTTAAAAGAATGATCATTCCTTGACTCACAATGCCCCCTGTAGTAAATCCAGAGAAGTGTGACGGTTGTAAAGCACTTGCAGTACCTGCATGCAACTACATCTGTCCAAACGACCTAATGCACCTTGACAAGACAACAGGAAAGTCATACAACATTGAGCCAGACATGTGCTGGGAGTGCTTCTCATGTGCCAAGATGTGTCCACAGGGCGCAATTGAGATTAGAGCATACAGTGATGTAGCACCACTTGGTGGAAGGCTGATCCCAATGAGAGGAACAGACTCAATTATGTGGACAGTAATCTACAGATCAGGTAAGGTACTGAGGTTCAAGATGGTTATTAGAACAACACCATGGGGCTCAATAAAGGCACCACAGGAGTACCCAGAGCCAGACCCAGCAAAGCTTAAGGAGCCGGTTCTAAGCCACGAACCTGAGAAGCTAGGTGTTCCAGAAGTTCCAAAGCTCAAGAAATAAGCTTAGTTAATCAAAATCGCTCGATTGAATATAAAATAGTTGCAGATTCTTCTTAAATCTCCTCCATTCCACACTTCTTCTATTCTCAGCAGTTGCTAGAGTCCACATCTCAGTGAACTGTGATTAGGACATATAGATCATGTATTGTGCTTGGCTACATATTGTCCCGAATATGCACGGGTGCACATGTACTAGCGATATCAGACATCGTAAGTGACACGCATGTACCTGAAGTCATTGTTAGAAATGTCATAGAGTCACTAGCAGATTGTGGAATTCTCTCCCTTCAGGGAAGTAATATTATTGTAAAGGTAAAGGATTGCGTAGATGCGTTATTCAAATTATTAGAGGGCAACTTATTAAAAGATATTGAGTTTCTATGCGACTTCATACCTTGGAATGTCTTCGAAGAAGTTGTATGTAGAATATGTAGAGTATGTAATTACGAGACAATTAGAAGGCTTAGAATACCTACACGTTATGGTAGAGAAGAGATAGATGTAATAGCGATAAAGGATAATATAATGCTTTTCATAGAAGTTAAACATTATAAGAAAGCTAGGCTTAAATTGGAGGACGTTGTTAGGATTCATGTTGAGAAAGTTAAGAAATGTGTAGAATCTCGTGAAGAATTATTAAAGAGAGTTCCTGTAAAGTGTATGTTCAGCTGTTATGTTATTCCTGTTGTTGTCACATTAAGGGACTACGGTGTTAAGGTACTTGATGATGTCCCAATAGTGCCTATCTATAGGTTGAGGTCTTTCTTATGCGATGTCATTACTTATGTAGATTCTCTTGCTCACTTTATCCTTTAGTTTCTGTATACATTCCTGACAAGCATACACCCTAAAATCAAAATCGATGTGAGGTATCTTGTATGTTACCACCTTAACTTGGCTATAGGGCACTCTTCTCAAACAGAAGAAACATATGACATAGTTATTCTGTGATGACCTGGACATTGCCTAATCCACCGTAGCTAAGTGTTTAAAATTACTTATAGTTAACCATGTACATGTGATTGAGCATAGCATTCTTGCAGAATTTAGAGTTAGTTTAAGTATAAACTTTAAAGATGACTTGTACTCTGCAAGAATGCTAGATAACATACTTCGCGAGCTTTCAGAAAGTAAGAAGAAAGTTGTTAAATTTAGGGAACTCATAAACATTCTTTCAAGATATTCGCACTGTCTGATATTAATGCCAGGTCCTTCTTTAAAGTCTCTAGTGAGTAAGTTCAAAATCTTTGATGATCGCATAGTAATTGTTGTTGATAGTGCTGTAGATTTTATAGTGAGCAACGACCTAGTGAAATACGTTAAATCTTCTATTCTGAATATATTAGTGACAGACCTTGATGCGGATATTAACTGTCTAGTCGAGTATTGTAGAGAAGTTAGTCCAGTGTGCATAGTGCATGCTCACGGTGCAAACATTGAGAGGCTACACTACGTCAAGAATATTGAATGTAGTGCACTCTGTGGAACCTGCCAGGTAGCTGCGCCATTTCTGAACTTCGTAGAGTACTGTCCAGGCTTCACGGATGGCGACAGGTCGATATACATTGCACATATGGCTGGACTTCAGGTACACATGCTAGGCTTCGACCCAGAGGCAGACATAAGCTTGTCGCATAAGGTCGTAAATGAGGTGAAGAAGGCAAAGTTGAGATTCTGCAGAAGTGTCTACGATGAACTAAGGATGCTCGGATTGCGGACTTTCTGCCTCTGACTCCTTTCTCTCCTCAAGTGGAAGTGTAGGTTCCATAAGCTCGTCAACACTTACGTACACCTCAGTCACCTCTCGCGGCTCTTCAACTAGAACGCCGAGCAGTATTGCACCTGCTGCAAGTCCATACAGCAAGACCGCAAGTGGAGGATCGATAACGGGGACTAGTCCCTGCACAGTGCTCGTATGTATGCCCTCTGGAAGAGGCACTATGGTTAGCAGAGCTGCTACCAACAAGATTCCGCTTATGTAGGACATTACGATGCTTCGCAACTTTCTTCTAGCTATTTCCCAGACAGTGACAAGAACAAGCATTGTAACAAGCAGACAGTTAAGCAATATCTGAGGAACTTGAAGAGTTGCAGTGCCAGTTGCACAATTTATTACAATGTTTGATAAAAACAGTTTCAAGTCAACGGTTGTGTTATATTGTGTACATGTTAGGTATATTGTTGGTAGTTGAATTTTAAGACCATTATATTCCATGTACAGTAATAGTGCTATGATTACGATTCCTGTAAGTATATGCCTTATTTTTAGTAAGCCTTTTACAAGTTTCTCGATCACAGTATCTTATGATTCTAAACTTATGTGACTCATTATGAAGGATTTAGCTCTATATAGATGTTCTACTGAGTCTTCTTCAATGCATTTCCTTAATTTTTCAAACATTGCATAACATCTCGAGGGTTTCCATTTCTGTTCTATAACATCTCCGTACTGCTGAACCTTTTCCATGACTCGGGATGGGAAGCTGTATGTTACGGAAAATTCTCGGACAGACATCGGTAGTGGAACTGCCACTAACTTTGTTGACCAGTGCAGGGACAGGGGAACTCTACATAGTCCTATTTTCAGCGTTGTATTGCCACTGATTAGCATGTGGGAGAACAGGTCGAGGTCCTGTATTATGTGCTTGAAATGTTTTGTTACTCTAATGGCTAGTTCTCTGACATTTTCAATAAACTTTGTGAAGTACTTATTGAACTTCTGCCTATCAGGAGCATATGACTTAACATCATCTATGTCCAATACCGTTATTATCTTATATCCGTTCATGCCGTCAAAGCATACTATTGTGTTTTCAATTTCGAGGAACTTTAGATAATTCTGTACTATCTGTACAACAAGGTCAAATATGTACCAGTTGTACTCATGTATCCACACGTGCTTATCTGCCTTGACATCTACAACAAGTACGTCAGGTATCTCTTCTTTTATCCTCGTGACAGAGAACATTATGTCTACCGCACCCTTCTTAGCCATTGTGACTATCTGACTTGGCTTAACGATCATTATGGGTCTTCTAATGCCTGAGCGGTACCTTACTGAACGTACAAGCTTGACTTCGTCCTCTCTCTGTACTATTGCGGCTAGTTTACGTTCTTCAACAACCTTCATCATGTACTTAGCAACGACGCTGTAATACCTTACTGGACTTACTTCAGGATACGCTACTAAGGGTCTCGTTCTCCTCAGCAACGCCATAGTATTCCTCAGGTCTTCGGTAGTATGTTAACTTTCCTTCAATCCAATCTTTAATTATTGCACGTGCAGCCTCCTCAATGTTCGGTTTTCCTCCCCTAAGCAGAAGTCCTCTCTTCTTTGCAACCCACTCAATGATCTGCATTGGGTCTTTGGAGTCGGTTCCGTACCTCTCTAGAAAAGCTGTGGGATTAAACTTGAGTATACGCTCAATTAGCTTTATTGCTGGATAGACAGGATCTTGTAAACGTGCCGGATCTACGGCACCTTTTATTATTAGAAGTGCCTCATCTTTCACCTCCTCAACTGGTATAACGCCAGGAGTGTCGACAACATATAGCCACGATTTAGCTTTAACAAGCTGCTCTCCACGTGTCCATCCTGGCACAGGACTTGTCTGTGCAACGTGTTTACCCTTGAGGTAGTTTATGATTGTCGATTTTCCAACGTTAGGATACCCAACAACGGCAACACGTACCGGTAATCTTGGAGAGTACCTCTTTATGTAAACCATCAGTTTTCTAGTACCTAGTCTATGCTTAGCACTGATGAAGACGGTGGGATACTCTCTCTCTAGAAACTTCTTCCAAGCTTCAAGTATCTCAAATGGGACAAGATCACACTTGTTCAATACAAGTACAATTGGTTTACCAAGCTTCTCTGCAAGCTCTTCTAATCTCTTGTTCCTTGTCTCAATAGGCTCTCTAGCATCTGCTACCTCAAGCACAAGGTCAGCATCCTCTAACACCTTCCTGACTCGTCGCCAAGCCTCTGTTATGGTTATTCTCATGACCTATTCCTGCGTAATGTCATGTGAGGTGGCAAGTTAAAAACCAGACTTGTACAGTTCAGGTTAGACAAGGTATGAAGAAGCTAGTCGCAATGTTTCAACTTACGAAACCTGTCGTGACTGCAAGCGTGTACTACACGTGGCTCATAACTTACCTAATTGCAGTACACAAATTCGACCTGGTAAAGTTTCTACTTGAGACACTTGTAATTGTGCTAGGCATCTCTTGGGGAAATGCTCTGAACAACTACTTTGATAGAGATATAGATGCTGTAATGCGACGAACAAGAGGCAGAAGAGTACTACCAATGAACTTGTTATCCGTTGAGGAAGCTAAGAAGTTCTGTATTGCGCTTGGTGCGGTATCTGTTGGAACAATGCTGGGAGCCTCCCTGTACTTCAGAGACTACGTTACCCCCATACTGTACACGGTTGCAATGTTGACATACGTTTACCTTTACACAGTTTTACTAAAGAGAAGGACGTGGACAAGCATACTCATAGCTGCAATAGCGTACATGTGTGTTCTTCTTCATGCATGGTATGTGGCAACATGTAGTCTTACGCTTGTAAGCTTCCTTATTGCTGCAATGGGATACTTCTGGGTTCTGACACACTTATGGACAATTGCAATGCATTGGGCTGAGGATTACGCACTTGCAGATGTTCCGACACTTACCGTGAGGTTCTGGAGAAGGCCGATTATACCCTTCATAGCTGTGGCCCTCTCAACAACCATGACATGTGTACTTGCATTAACGCCTGCGCTGCTTGGTCTAGCATCGTCTCTCTACATACCGGCAGTACTCACAATATTCGTAGCTGAGGCAATAATCCTCTTCAGGATTGCCAGACGCGACTGGAGGTTCAGCAAGAAGCTGACATTCATATGCTATAAATTGACATATCCTCTACTTGCTGTGATATTTACTGCATTGATAGTGTTCCACCTGATATAGGCACTTAACACAGCCGAAGTAAAGCTTTTGACATACAGTTAAGGCTACTATCGCGAGAACATGGCACTTGGAAGTTACGTTAAGTCGAGACTTACACTGCTGCGATTCAGGATGAGTGAGCGTCTGTACAAAAGAGTTAGGAAAACTATAGAAGATGCTAGAAACGCAACAATTCAGAAAATTAGGGTTATTATACCCAAACTTGAGGAGACTAGAAAACTGGTCTACGAACAGCTTCAGCAGGTATCAGATGCGCTTAAGCTAGGCATGGCACGCGCTGGAATTGACGAGATTGCAAAACTTGCGGAACTTGTTCCACCAACAGTTGAGGTAGAGTACGAGATGAGAGAGTACGAGGGCATCAAATTCCAAAGCGTAAAATTTGTCGGAATGACTGCACCAAACTACAGCATTGTAGGTGTTCCACCAGAGTTTGATATGTCGATGAACCTGCTCTACAAGACAATTGACAAGCTTCTTGACTTACTCAACCTAGAGAACATATTTTACATGCTCTTAGCTAGAGCAAAGGAGTACCAGAGAATGATCAACGCAATAGACTACGTAATACTGCCAAGGCTGAGTGATGCAATAAGAAACCTGAAGCTCGCGCTCGAAGAAGAGGAGAGAGAAGAGTTTGTACGTAGGAAGGTAATACAAATAATACTGGGCGGATAAGGTGAAACCATGTCAACAAAGGGCATAAGAGAACAAGTAGAAGAGAAAATGAAAGAGCTAGTATCAAAGTACCTTAGTGAAATCGAGCAAGAGATCTCGAAATACCACTCAGAGCTTTTAAGCAAGGTAAATAGAATAAAGGAACAGATTAGGTAACATAAACTAACTTACTCCCAACTCTGTACCTTTACATCACAATTTTTACAAAACGGTTTTCCCATCCTTCCTAATCCTGTACTAAAACACAGGAACTCACCAGCTAAGTGGAGTTTCTATCGAACTAGATTTAGAAAACAATTTAGAAAGAATACTTGTAGAAACTAGAAATGATGTTATGCAAATCCCAGTATTTTCAAGGTCTCTTCAACTACCTTATCAAAGACGCTCTCTAGCTTCGACTTGAAGTCATTAAGTTTTGACTCTAGGGATTGTCGATACTTTGAAACATCCTCCTCTATCATTTTCTCTAGTTCTTGCCTGTACTTCTGTATAAGCTCGTTAATGAATGCCTCGAGCTGTTTCTGTATTTCCTGTTTTGCTGCCTCTATTTTCTTCCTTATCTCTGCCTCAGCTCGCTCCTTGGTCTTGTATACATCATCTACGTATTCGTCAATTTTCTTCATAAGTTCATACACACTCTCAAGTGCTGATGTTGTCGTGGCCATTGGGCTAGGTAGCTGTTAGATGCTTATAAGTATTAAATAGCTCACTAATCTGATCCGGGTTGATTCCTGTAACAGGTATTGTTCACGGTACATCACAGTCAAGAGAGAGAATACTTCAGCAACAAGGTCCACACACTACGGCCTCAATAAACGTCATCGTACTAAACCTAACCCAACGTTGTCCACTGAAGTGTATTTACTGTTATGCATCCAGCGGTGGCTCACAGGAGCTTGACTTTTCAAAACTTTATCAAAACTTCATAAGATTTCTAGATAAAGTAAAGCCTAGAGTGTTAATAATAAGTGGTGGAGAACCCTTATATTATTCACACATATGGGACCTTCTTGAAGAGCTAAGAAAATACAACACATGTGTATCACTAAGCACGTCAGGCATGTGTTTAGATGAAGATGCTGTAAATAAGCTAAAATATTTTGGCGTTCGTTATGTAGGCGTAAGCTTAGATTCACCAAGCAGTTATGCGGACTCGAAGATTCGTAAAGCCTCATCTTTAGAGAAAATTATCAGTTCGATAAACATATTGAAAAAGTATGACATCGAGGTAGGATTGCGCACAACACTTACCTGGGTAAGTTATGCGTCTGTCGACAATTTGATAGAATTTTGTAAGAAGTTTAATATAGGGAGACTTTGTCTCTACTATTTAATGCCTTCAGGTAGGGGGAGAGATCTATACAATACTCTAGCTTTGAACAATCATTATATTCGTGCAAAGTTCTTAGTGTATATTACGAAACTTGTGGAGTGTAATCCTGATGTAGATATCTTACTTGTAACGGAGCCCTCAGACATGTTGGCGATAGCTTTACTATCGTCTGATAATGAAGACGAGTTTTATAGAAAAGTGAGGACTTGGTGTAATAGAACGATGTGCGGTGCAGGAAGTAAAATAATATCAATATTTTATGATGGTGAAGTACATCCCTGCCAGTTTATGAGAGATATAGCTTGTGGAAACATAATGAATAACACGATACTTGATATTCTAACAAAGGCAAGAGAAATACACTTGAAATTGCCAACATGTAGATATTGTACTTTCCTGAACTATTGCCATGGCTGTCCTATAAAGATAGCCTACGGTAGGTCTGCTATAGATCCTGAATGTGCACTACTGTCACTTTACCTCAGTCTCGACCGTATTAGATTAGCATCTTGGCAGATGAAAATACTCAGGGAGTGGGCATGTACTCTACATCATGAGGCATTTCAGGAAGCAGGTTCCTAGTACTGTAAATCACGAGATGCTCAAAGTCTCTCAATTTTTCTTTCAGGAACCTAATCACGATGTCTCGAGATACTGCATGAACCATCAGGTAGAGTCCTTGTCCAAACCGTTCGGTTCCATCAACAAATTCCCTTAACACAATGTGAGTCGGTTCTCGTATACTGAGTATCTTCTCAATGTTACTCGTCTTCACAATAACCATAGCGTTTACTTTAAAGTTTACAAGATCCTGATTGAGAACAGCATAGAAGTCCCTTAATACATTAAGCTCTATGAGCCTTCTTATCTCATAAAGAAACTGTTCAACATCAATACCATATTTTCCACAGATTTCATCAAAAGGATTCTCAACAATCGGTACATCTTTAAGTTCTTTCAATATTTCGATTGGAAGTTTCGTAACTTCTTCCAGTGTAGGTACGCTATCGGCTTCTCTAAGCCTTTTTGCCTCTGATATTCCTCGATATAAGTTAAAACGTACATCAAGTCTGTAAGTTTTTACCGATCTAAGTATAACATAGTTTTTCACTCTGTACCTATTTACTAGCTCTCTAACTATGTTCACTATATCGTTTAGAGTTCTTCTCTTTATTACGAACCATATATTGTATTTATGTTCTCGAAGAAAATTATGTGAAACACCGCCAAGATTATTTATGAATTCTGCAATATCCTCCACATGGGGATCAGGAACTTGAAGACCCACTAGTGCTGCCTCAAGCTTTCGTGCTCTGTAGTTAAGCACAGCTCCAAGTCTTCTAATTATTCTTCGTTCTCTTAAATTCTTAACTATATTCAACAGCTGTCCAGTATCCATATCCAATATTTTGGAAATTTCATCAAATGGTCTTCTGTTTAGTGGAAACTCGTACTGAAGTTTCATTAATAGTTCTATAGTCGACATTGCCATTTCACAAGTTGACAGAGTTTCCTATATATGCTATCCATGTCTGAGTTCTCCGCAATAATGACCTCTAACCCATGTCTTCTACATGTCTCGGCCGTTTCCTCACCAGGGACTACCAAGGTCTTGGACCTGAGTTCATCTGCACCACATGTCTCTATCACTGTCTTTGCTATTTGGGAGGACATTATTACTATCACATGGGCCCATTTGACAAGTTTCTGAATGATAGTCCGTTGCCAAGCTTCTATTCGAAGTCTGTAGAGTCTAAATTCTCTGAATATGAACCTCTGTGACAACTTATTTGAGAGGAGAGAACTTCCATGTGCTGACCTGTACACATGTACGACACGTACATCAGGATCGTTCTTGGTAAGATTTATCACGGTCTCTACTATGCCCATAGAGGAGTATCTGTACGGCAAGACCAGGGTTGTGCTTCTCCCTAGACATTGAGCAAGAGCCTGTGCAGTCTCAGGACCAACAGCTATGTAGTACTTTGCCTGCGGCAATGCATGCTCTGTTTTACATATGTTCACTGCAATGCTGCTCATAAATATTGCAATATCGCAATTATTGAATAGTTTAGCAGAATTAATTTCTTCTGGTATCTTCTCTATGTCGAATATTTTTACTTCAATAACTTCCGCAATGTCTAGAAGTTCAGGAGGTGGGGGTGTGCTTCTCTTACCCCAAGTCCTGACTATGAGTATGTTAATTTTCTGTTTAAGATTATCACAGTCTTGAGGGAGCGGTATGGAAAATGTGTACGATGTATGTGTTATAGGACTTGGCATAGCAGGTCTCACTGCTTGTCTATATGCTGCACGTCAGGGAGCTAAAACTGTAGCAATATCTAAGGACATTGGAGGTCAGCTTGCTCGAGTCACGTATATAGAAAACTACCCAGGCACAGGTCCGACCTCGGGTATTGACATAATTAGAAAGCTCGAGCAAACTGTACGGCAGCTGGGTGTTGAGATTATCCTGGACGAGGTTGCCAGTGTACACAAGGTAGGTGACGAGTTTCTAATAAGGACGAGACAGGGTAAGGAAGTGAGAGCACTTACAGTAATTGTAGCATCGGGTAAGGTTCCACTTATGCTGAATGTTGAGGGGGAAGAGAGATTCCTAGGCAGGGGAGTAAGTTACTGTGTAATTTGTGATGCACCACTTTTCAAAGGTAAGAAGGTGCTCTATGTTAGTGGTAATGTTCCGCACATTGAGATGAGTCTTGATACGTTGTTGTCATACTGCTCTAAGGTATACTGGCTACCTAAGGGTCAGAGAGTTGGCAAGGTCCATGAGAAACTTGAAATTTTAGAAAATTGCGAAGTATTAAAAATTGATGGAGATACTAAGGTTCGTAAAGTAATTCTAAGAGATAATTCAGGAAAGGAAATTGAACTTGAGGTTGATGGTGTCTTCATAGAGCTTGGATATAGAGTCAGTACAGACTTTATAAAAGATCTTGTAAAGATAAACAATAGAGGTGAGATAGAGATAGATGTTCTCTGCCGCACATCATGCGAAGGTATATTTGCTGCAGGTGATGTTACCTCAATACCATTTAAACAAGCAGTAATCGCAGCTGGGCAGGGGGCCATTGCTGCACTAGCAGCATGCGAGTATCTGTCAACTAAGTTTGGTAAGAAGTTCAGTAAAGTAGACTGGAGTAAGGTAAGGACTCACACATTCAGAATAAGTCTAAGACTCTAGTCATCTTACCAATCCTTACCGGTATCAAGTGAGAACCGTCACAGGAAGGTGCGTTTCTATAATCTCCTCCAAGTCCTTCTCTACATGTGGCATAGGTTAGTCCAAGAGATCTAGCAGTCTCCACTATTGGTCTAAGCAATTTCTCACGGGTTTCCACGTTGAGGTAGCGGTACCCATGTATGTATTGCCCTCCCTCAAAGTAGAGGTGACGTAGCTTCTTCTCTAGTTCAGGAAAGGCTTCGATTATTCTTTTAAAATTATCAGGACGGGCCTTGTATGTCGACGTTACTATATGTTTTGCACCTGCTGCATGCACCTCCTTCACCAGTGTCCGTAGCATTTTCTCGTCATCGTTTATGCAAGGTATGACTGGATCTATCCTGACACCGACTGGTACACCGTTCTCAGCCAAGATCTGTACTGCTCTCAGTCTCTGACTTGGTGGAGGTGCATTTGGCTCAATTTTTCTAGCTAGGTTATCGTCTAAAGTTGTTATAGTTATCATGACAGCAACGTTCCCTTTTGTAATTATGTCAATGTCACGTACAGGTAAGTCACTTTTAGTGGTTATCAGTACCTTCGCACCATGATTAACAAGTAGCTTCAGTACCTCCTGTGTTAGTTTTAACTCAGCCTCTTCAGGAGGGTATGGATCACTTGAAGTTGACATGTTTATAGGCTTGTCAAGATCGATCACGCGTAGATCCTTCCTGACGTTCAGGAGCAGATCCTTCTTTGGTGTACTTTTTCTACGTCCAATATATGCAGTGGCGTAACAGTAAAGACACATGTGGCTGCAGCCTGTGTATGGGTTAAGTGTGTACTTCGGGGGGCATGTGCAGAGGCTGCTCTTCCAGGGGTCAAATGGTTTTATGACTCTTGTCGACATTTTGCATATTGTGCCTTAAGAAACTTTTAAACAGCCCAATATTCACGGACTCGCGTGGCATTTCACGGTCAGGAGGATCAGCGCTGTGGAATAGTCAACAATGAACTATTCTTAGCCTATAAGTCAGACACGCCATTTACACTATGTGAAATCTGTGTATACATAACGGAGGACAGGCCTGGATTACTTGCATTAATTGCAAACATATTTGCGGACCATGGAATAAACATAGTTAACGTCAGTATAAATGTTAGAGAGGGCTCATTTCACTTCATTGTAGACCTTGCGAAATGTATGACTCCCCTAGATGAGGTGCTCAGCAAGATAAGAAGCCTATCCTTCGTACGTGGCGTCGAGTATAGATACATGAGAAGTGGCCCAATTGTGCTTGCTAGGCACATTCGCCCAACGTTTAGAGGTAAGAGTGTTGTCATACTTGATAAGGATCTTCTACAATCTCTTGAGAGAACAGAAATTGCAATGTTAATGAAAGTGATGTATGCAATGGGTATACATGATGCACGATATATAAGAAAAATGTTCTATGTCTCGGACCCAATGATAGAGGATCTATTAGAAATTTTAAAAATAGTTCAATTACGTGGATTCTGTAGAATTGAAAGATTAGAACTATGTGATCACAACATGGTATGTGCAGAGCTTGCCGACTGCGTAGATGTGGACCTCGTGACAGAATATGTTAGAGGTCTACTTGAGGAACTTTACAGAAACAAGTACATGTTCAACATAGTTAAGCAAGTACAGGATGAGCATAGATTCAGCCTATCCGTGAGATTCCTACCCTTGGCTTAGCCTCTTTGCAGGGATGTACCTGTCAAGTAGACCCGCCTTAGATACAAGATCACATGCACGACATATCTCACTCGTCGTGGGTGACCCACAGATCCTACATCTTCTCAGGTTCACACGTCTACGGAAGTACTCAGTCTCTTGAAGTAGCTCGGCTAGAGAGTCACCAAATGATACAATCATGTACTTTATATTTGGATTTCTTCTCTCAAGCTCAGCAAGTAAAAACTTCAGCACATATCTAGGATTCTCCTTCACATAAGGACACTCCCTCTCAAGCATTGGAATATCTGTAAAATATGCATAAAGAGCAATCTCCTCTTCTCTAATAAACCTGAGAGGTTTAATACGTGGAACAAAACTCTCAACATCCTCACCTGTCTCAACGCCAAACCATTTGAATCTCTTTATGTCATTCGAAAACACGTTAAGTAAAACAGTCTGAGCTTCATCATCTAGATTATGCGCAGTTACAATCTTAGTTAAATTCAGTCTCCTAGCTAATTCATTCATAGCTTTTCTTCTAAGAACTCCACATACTGTACACATGTGGATATTCTCTCTTTTTTCCCTTATTCTATTATATACCTCCTCTACACTAACACCAAGGAGCTCACTTATTCGATATACCTTGTAGTCAAATCCTGCATCTTCACACATCTTTTTAATAATTTCCTGTCTCTCTAGCTTATGTTTACTATATTCAAGTTCCTCATCGATTGTAAATACGTGTATTTCAACGTTTCTGATAAGTTTCTTCTTTACAAATTTTGAAAAGATATGTAAAAGTACTAGACTGTCTTTCCCTCCACTAACTGCAATGCCTAATCTGTCTCCAGGTTTTATAAGTTCGTAATCTCTTATTGTTCGTAAAACCTTGTCTTCAATACTCTTTAAGAAACATGATTTACAAAGTACTTCACCAGAGGACTGTCTAAGGTATACTGGTTCACGTTTTCTACAACGTGAACAGAGTCTCTGCACACTCTGCATAGGGTCACAATATGGAAAAGTAAGAGCACAAGACTTTCTGCATTGTGCAGCTCCTGGTCAGAAGAGGAATTAGAGGAATACGATACGTGAAAATTATAGAAACTGCAGAGCTGCTCGACCCAAGGCAGGGTTTCACAAAGAGAAGCTATGTCATAGAGATCAGGAAATGTCCACTTACAGGCTGGTGGTGTAGAATTAACGTAGAACGTGCAAAGAGAGAGCGAGAGATGCCTGAAGAGGAAATTCAGAAAGTCATTAATGAGCTATCTGAAGTGAGCAGAAGATCCTGCGTATTCTGTAAGGAAAATTACGAAGCTGCAACACCGAAGTTTGTAAACCTTCGAAAAGATAGATATTGTCGTGGTAAGGTCATACTAATACCAAACTTATTTCCCTTCGGGGAAACCCACGCACTTGCAATACTGGATCCCGAGAAACATGTCAGGACACCAAGCGAGATTGATAGAGACCTACTCCTAGACCTGCTACTCGTCTGCGCCGAATATTTTAAAGATGTGTTAAAACATAAACCGAAACACAGATTTCAGTACATTAATATGAACTTATTCTTCCCAGCTGGATCCTCTATAATTCATCCACATGCACAGATATTCACAAGTATTAAACCTACGCAAATTCACTTTAATATGATATCAAAAGCAAGAAAATACTATGAACGATGGTTACATGACATGTATGTGGACTTCATATTGACTGAGCTAGGGGAAGAGAGATATATAAGAAGGATAGGAGATTTCCACATAATATCCTCTTATGCCCCTATTGCAAACTATGACATAGTCATAATATCGGAAAGCTTATCTAATGTCTTGGAGGCTGATGAAACGACATTAGGAACTCTTGCTGAGTGCATTAGTAGAGTATTAAGAAGTTTACAGACAGTATATAAGCAGTATTCAATAAATTTTGCTATATTATCTACATCACATCCTAAGTATTCTAAATTTAGTAAGTTAGTAGTACACGTAGTATGTAGAAAGGAGCCTTCCCGATACTATGTTAACGATGTAGGTTTCATAGAGTTAATTCACAGAGAGCCTGTCGTAACAACATATCCCGAAGATGTTGCTAAGAGGTTGAGAGGAGTCATCTAGTAGTTTTCTATTTTTCCGCTATTAGTACTCTGTGAGTTCCTGTTCTGGCAGCTGTTCTGACGCTCTTGAAATATTCCTTAAGCTTCTGTTCAAATCTGTCAGACATTTTCAATGGATACACCACTTGAAATAGACCACCATCTTTTAGATGTTTCCATGTTTCTTCTATTAGCCTATAGTTCAGTTCTAAACCTGCAGATATCGGCGGATTACATATCACAACATCAAATTGCAGATCATCAATATTTGAGTATAGATCACTCTTCTTTATCTTAACATTCCTAACATTGTTCAACTTTGCGTTCATCTTAGCAAGGTGTAGAGACTGTTCATTAATGTCAACCATGTACACCATCGAGCTTGGGCAGAGCTTAGCATAGACAATGCCGAGCACGCCATATCCACAGCCTAGGTCCAGCACGGTCACACCATCTTTCAATTCCATTGACTCCGCGAGAAGCAACGTTCCTGCATCCACATGCTTTGGCGAAAATACGCCAGGAGCTGTGACGAATCTAAAAACTTGCCCTCTAATGACTACCTCAATTTGCCTAACTTTTAGTCTCGAATAGTAAGGCCTCTCAGCAAAGTAGTGAGACATCTCTACCTAAAGTTTAATCAATGCGCCAAACTATTAACATTAGTCAAGTGATGATGCAGACCCACACTGAGTATATGATGAAGATGGGAAGTGCTGATAGAAAAACACATCAGGAAATTCATCAGGACCTGTCTGCCACCAACAGTTATGGGAAGCCTCGTCGTGTTTTCATAGTTGAAATACCAGTTTTGAGACTAGCAGGACAAGCATTGCAACTACGGTGACGAGCACGTTATCGTCAATTACCCCAAATTCAAAGCGCTCGATGAACGAAGATATGGCAGCAGCTAAAAGTCCTGGAAGTCCTGCATAATAGAGTCCAATGGGTGCACATACCGTGAACATTGCTACATTGCCAATCCAGTGCTTTGTTCTCCTTCTGAACAGGGTGTTTCTAACAATCCCTGTTGCAGCATCTCCGAAGGCCATGAATGCGATGGGGACAATTGCAAGCCATGG
This sequence comes from uncultured Thermoproteaceae archaeon, assembly GCA_964414695.1. Classification (GTDB taxonomy): domain Archaea; phylum Thermoproteota; class Thermoprotei; order Thermoproteales; family Thermocladiaceae; genus JAADER01. The sequence continues at coordinate 21,009 of CAYPXK010000122.1, forward strand.
ATTATTGAAGATTAGCCATAGCAATGTCAGTGAGACTCCCCACATTATGCAGAAGTTCACCTCATACATGTTGTCTGGAACTTGAAACCAGTAGAGCAGCTTTCCTGTTCTGTGAGGAATATAGCATAGTGTAGCTAACGAGAGTGACAGTATTAATGGTATTGTCGGTGAGGAGAATAGGCAAGGTGTTAATAATGCCACGACTCCTCCACCAAAAACGTGAATGACCTTTCTGTTGTAGTAGACAGCAACGTTATGAGGTAGTCCTCTTCTTCTCATTATGTCGTAGAGACGTTTCGTTAAGTAGAGTATGCCCAGAACATAGATGCCCAATCCAAGGGCTATTAAGCTCTCCCGAACGGGATGTTGGGGAGTTAGAATCTGCAGAGCGTAAGTCAGGAAATGCATCAGGGGTGCTAATAAGACACAACTTTACAATATTAACTATCTGAGACAAGTCCAGCATTTAGATCAGTCCAAATTCTAGACATTATGCCGCCAATCAGTGCTGCTATAAGATCGTCCAGGACAGGAGGCAATCTCCTTAAGATGCCAGGCTTGTGCTTATCGTATCGATAATATTCGAAAAGACCGTACACACCGCCAAGCGTTAAGGCAAGAGCAAGACCGAGAACTTCGTCCACGACAAATGCGACGCTGTCCTGACTATAGTACATGTTTGCTTCGCGTGTTGGTAACGAGCCTGTCTGTCCTAGTCTCTCTAACTCAATTCCAGCACGAAGAAGTAGCTGTACATTAGGGTCAGATCTCAAGATCTTAGTGAAGTACTTCCTGAAGAGAGTCCTCACCTTGTCCTTATTAGGAAATTCTTCAGGAACTAGTCTGATAGCGGCATCCTCTATCTTCTCTAGAAGTTCCCTATCGTTAAGAAACAGGCTAAGTCTAGTAAGTACATCACGATCCTTACCAAGGCCCCACTTTTCTAAAAGCTTGCTAACACACCTGTACACAGTGTATATCACTTTCCTACCTCGCTCCGTGTAGGGACCTGAAAAATGAAACCTCTCACAAGCCCTCTGACAAGCTACACAGTAAGCATCAGATGTTGTTCCATAGCCATAGCCTCCACATATGAGAACATCATGATCAACTAGTGCACTTACCTTTCCAATAAATACACAATTTAATAAATCGACCAGATCCTGAATAGAAAGTTCTTCATTTAAAAACACGAATATGTTCACTGTACTTAACAGGCTGTATCCCTCTAATGCAGTCCTCACATTACCATTAACTACAGTGAAGAGATTAGTGAACCCAGCCGACACAACGCATAACAAATTGTCGTCTACACATATTACACAATCATTAGGTATCTCAGCAGCAGTCAAGAACGTCACTGTACTATCTCCGTACTTCTCGTGAACTTCTCTCAATATACGTTCAATACAAGTATGATCACAATCTTTGGGAACGTCTCTAAATACGACAGTCCTAACCTTGCGGAGACCACCATCAAGTGTCGAGGATAAGGCCACTATAGATGTATTGAAGTTTATGGAAATTTCGCCATCTTTAACATGGATCTTAAACATGGTCAGCACCTCCTAATAAGTTTGAGAGATAGTAAGTTACCAATGTACACAAGTGCTCCAGCTACTGCATAAAATAGCAGTGCAACCATCGGATAGCCCATCATAAGGCCAACAGTGCCTATATATGCTGGAAATGCTGCCAAGGCTAGAGGCACCAGATACCTCAGTACTTTCCTACTAGTCCTCCTGTACGGAATTGATATTACCGGAACTTTACATATTTTAGCAATCTCATCAACATAGTCTGGGGATATTGTGTACCCTACCTCAATAACTCCATACTGAACAAGTTGCTTAATTATTTGAAGTTCTTTCTCATCTAACTCTCTCTCACGTACAAAACCTTCTTGAGCAATTTTTCTAAGAACCTTAACAACTTCCTGAGGTGCCGTCACATCCTGAATAGTGAAAGCACTTGCTTTATTACTTCCTCTGAATTTAAAACACGAAACCTGACTCCCGCAGTCTCAAGCATTGTGCACACGGTCCTGAATCTATCTTCAACCTTCTCAGGGTCCTCTCCTCTTACTACAAGGAGCTTCTTATCACAGCTCTCTACAACTAGAATGAGCTCATCCTTACTTAGAACGTCTCTAACACTATCAGGAATTTCTTCGAAAAGCTCAATAGCCCTTACCCAAGTCTTACCAATCCTTGCGAGTAAATCACCCTTACCGATCTCGATTACTGTACGTCTAAGTTCAACTACATCATAATTTCTGAAACTGCGCAATACTTGTATCTTATACACAGATTTTTTACTAGTTAGAAAAATGTCCTTTGGAAACTTCTTTATAGCATATATTATTATGCCTAGAGCTACAAGTATTACAATAATCTTGAAAAGTGGTGGAATAAGTAGACATAGTAGAAGAAGTCCAACTCCTATCAATATTAGGTCTCTTAAATTAATGTGCAGTACCTTTCTCTCACTCATCTCAAGCTTCTTACCTGCCTAGGAGCCTATTTTGCACACTTTTAAAAACATCTTCAGGAACTTCAAACTCAATCCACTCATGACGACCTACCTTAGTCCCCTTCTTAACATGTACGACAAGTATGTTATCGGTCGTGCCTAATATCCTTCCATCTCCAGCAATGTGATACGACAGAACCCTGACACCTTCTGGGAATATCCACAGGATCTCGTAGTCGTACTCTGCCACTTCCTCCTCATAGAAGTTGTCGTACCTATTCACTCCAGGTCTTATAGGTCCTTGGAAATTTATATAGAACTCTATGTATGGTCTATGGAAACTTCCTCTAAAGCCAAGTATTATATCTTTTACTTGCGGTCTCGCTCTCTCATTATTTATCTTTATTATCTCCTCGTCGAGAAATTTCTGCATATTATTCATTATGGTCTCAAGCTCCTCAAATAGAGCCTCTACATTACTTTTAAGCAAGTTATAGTAGTACATCTTGGGATCCCTATACTCAAATATGAGAACAAGCCATACGTTGCCCGTTAGGTCAAACACGTGAATTCCCTCAGCATATACAGGAACAATCTCTTCGCTCATTATAGCTCACTCGTAACTTTACCCCTCGTTAAGATTACGTAATCGCCAACCTCCACATGTGCCTCCTCGGCAATTGGCTGGCACTTCGCTTTCATCATGTACACTATGGGCTTAGATAACGTATGTTCAATCTCTGTGAGATATTCAAAATGTGCCATGCCCTTTGCAATTATTAAATCACAGCTCCTCAATATCTCTAGAACTTCCTTACTAACTTCATCCAGAAAAATACTTGCAGCATCTGTTCCTGTAGATACAACATCATCAAAATCCTGACGAAGTCCTAGCTGCTCAACCTCGTTAATAGTAACATCATTCTGAAAGGCTCCACCCTTAACAACTGCAATGACTTCATTATCAAGTTCTCTTAAAGTTCTTGCAAGTAGTCTATCTAACGCTGCCTCTCCAGCATTGTCAAGTAGATACACTATTCGTTTCTTCCTAATTTTTGGAAAATCACCCTTCACAGTGATACTATATATTTCATTTATGAGCTCACTTAGGCTGGGCGGTCTATATCCTGCTACTCCAAAGTCAAGACTATTTCCTAGCAGCGATGCACGGACCGATATGTAGAGCTTCTCTTCAATACTTTTATCTTCAATAACTTTAGATAGTTCATTTAATATTTTCAGACCCTCCTCATTAGCTTTCAGCTTCTCTTCTCTATATGGATCGGGGTTCCCACTTTCTTGTTTTAAAAATCTGAAAATTTTAGTTGCAACAACGGGTGCTGGATCTTTGTTGTCCTTAGCATATCTATACAACAGATTTATTACCTCCATCATATAGCGATAGCGAAGTTCTTCTGTTGAAAATAGCTTAATAACGTCTCGATATCTGACTTCGACTTGACATACAATGCACCTTGTCTTGAGCTTCACTACTGCCTAAGAACACTTAGATAATTAAACATTGACTATGTTAATTCAGTGACATGAAGAGACGAATACTCGTCTTTACAGGAAAGGGAGGTGTAGGCAAGAGCGTCCTAAGTGCAGCAACGGCTGTGAAACTTGCTGACATGGGGTACAACGTGGCGCTTGTAAGCACGGACCCTGCACATACAATAGCGCACTACCTTAACGTCCAGATAAGTCAGGAAGTTGTTAAGGTAATGCCAAGATTTGATCTAATATACATTGACCCTGTTCTTGAAGTCATGAAGAAGTTTCGTGCAATGTCTGAATATATAATTGAGTGGTTTCGAAAATACGGTGTAGATGAGGTACTTGCATATGAGCTGGCCATGCTACCAATGGTTACAGAAAGCATGGGACTTCTCAAGGTTCTTGAACTATACGAATCAGGAAGCTATGATGTCGTCATAATGGACACGATACCCTCAGCAGAGGCTCTGAGACTTCTGTACCTTCCCCTAATATTAACATCAATAAATAAACGTCTTGTAAAACTTGGCTTCAGCATCGTACGAACAACGGCAAGAATGTTATCGCTTGTTCTAAGCACAGCAACAAAAATTGGCAAAATGATGGAAGAAGAGGAAACATTCTTTGACGAAGTCGCAAAACTCTCACAGATTGTAACTAACCCAGAAATTACAAGCATAAGAGTTATTGCAAATCCTGACACATCAAGCGTTGATGATGCTGTTAAGTCTGTAAGTTTAGCACAGGTATTCAACTTAAATGTTGACTTAGCTATAATGAATAGAGTTCTCAAAGAAGTTCAAAACGTTCCTCAGGAATGGCTTGAAGAACAGGAAAAACACATTCAAAGATTTGTAACAAGCATATATCCAATACCTGTTAAAATAACTCCATCACTTGGTACAGAGGTCAAGGGCTTGGACAGGCTGAGAAAGCTTGCTGAGATACTTTATGGTGACGAGGATCCAACAAAGGTATACTACATAGGCAAGATAGTGAACGTGAGAGAGGAAGGGGATAAATACATACTTGAGATGAATTTGCCACCAGGAATATTAGACTGTGAAGATATTTTCTTTCAGGGAGACGAACTTGTAATTCAGCTCAAAAGTGAACGTGGATTGATAGAGAAAATATTGCCTCTTCCAACGATGCTCAAGCTTGCAAGACCTGAAAATGCATATGTTGAGAAGAGGAAATTAGTTATCGAGTTTAGGAAAGTTTCGTAAAAACAGGGCTGAGATTAGTCAGGATATTGTATACGTATCTAAAAGCACTCTGCAGGTAGTGTAACAACAGGTTTAGAGTCTATTCCTATCGGCATCACGTACTCAAGTATTGTTCTAATAATCTCCTTCTTCGGAGTCTCTATTACTACTGTAGCCTTTCTTCTCTTGAATGTTTGTATGACTTCGACTACTGTACCTACTTTACCAACGTTCTTGCCGTCTATGACTACTACAAATGCGCCAAGCTGTATTGGTATGTGCTGAACTATTGACTGTTCAGGTATTGTTAAGACTACTGTATCTAGAGTCCTGTACTTCTTAGCTTCCTCAGGATCCACAAGGTGGTTTCTTCCATCATGTAGGTTGAGCTGTATTTTACCGCCCTTGACTGTTGTCTTGTCCTCTATTCTGCATGGCTTAATGTTTGCCTCTTCCTTTGGAATAGGCACCAAGGTGAGATACTTCACTGGGTGAGGAACAACTCGATAGAGTTCTCCCGTTGGGACAATCTCTATAACATCCATGAGCCCGACAGGATACTTATAGTTACGTCGCACTCTTCCATCTACCTTTATCATGCCCTGACCAATTATGTAACGTGCCTCTCTCAGGGTCTTAGCATATCTCAAGACGTCTCTCACAATGATTGCAAGTGGGAGGCATTTCTCAAGAGGATGAGGACCTGGGCTAGGTCTTACAGTCCATACTCCACCAGCCTTTCTGGGTATTGGCCACCACCATGGCGCACAGCTACGCCTTAGGTGTCTCTTTACCATAGTAACTCACCACATCAGAACATGGGTATTTAAAAATCCTAACCTCAGACAACCTCAGCGCGAGGTCTTCCAATCATCGTTCTCATTCCGTATCAGGCTCATCATCGGGAACTTTAAAATCGAACACACATCAGCATCGTTCCCAGTCTTCACCAGTCAGAAAAGACCAACCTCATCACCAGTAACGAGAAAGACAGCGAGAAAATATGAACACTACTATGAAAGGCCTATGGATGATGAGTGGTTTTGGGCACTGAACATGTGATGACGATCCCTGTTGCTGAGGATTTAGTTGGCGCCGCCGCCGGGATTTGAACCCGGGACCTACGGGTTAACAGCCCGCCGCTCTACCAGGCTGAGCTACGGCGGCTTGCTCGTCGAATCTGTTATACTCCCTTTTTAACTCCTACCCTATATCCCGAACGATGTCAACCATGTTGTACAGAGAAATTAGGAGATAACAGACTAGCTAAAGGAGAGGAGGTTAGCCATGTGTAGTAAGAGGTGAGTGTAGAATTCTATTAGAATTGTTGTTTGTGTTGGTAGCGGGGGGTGGATTTGAACCACCGACCTCGGGGTTATGAGCCCCGCAGGATACCTGGCTTCCCCACCCCGCTTCAGCCCAACCTTCATTAACCGTTAGAGGCAGTTCATTTATAAATCTTTCTACTCTTTTGCAGCTTGTCTTACATATTCTGCAAGCTTCAGTCCCGCTATAAATCCGATGAGGGAGTAGATGCTCATTCCAGTCACGTAGAGTAGAACGTACCAGTTCGCGTAGAATAGCCTGTACAGAGTCATGTAGAGCATTAAGTCAACATACGTGTCGATTATGGTAGCGGGAGTAAACGCCAACACTGTTCTAAGTATATTGACGTCCTCTGTGCTGTACGTCCTGAAGAGGAGGAAAAACACCTCATAGAACATTGCTGTTGTGGCAACCCACAGTATTGAAAGTATGCTAAGTCTGCCAAAGTAAAGTACGGAGAGCACCCAGACAATGAACATTATGAGTGTAAATGTGCCACAGCGTGGTCGAAGTCTAATGGCAACTCCATAATACATCATTCTGACTACATCGTAAATGAGACCCCACACGATCCAGTCGAACGGTCCTAACACAGACGAGATGCCCCATAGTATGTAGCTTGGAATTACGGCCGTCACAAATATGAGACAGCCAACAAGAGAACACATGACAAGTTCCTTGATAGCGGCCTTCCTCAGCGTCTGGACAAGAAACAGCACAAACACGGGAACTGCCACAAGTCCTGAAAACAGTACAAGCAGCAGTGCACTTTCCTCTAGGCAAATTATTCTAATGTGGTAAGTTTTTGCAACCAGTGGCTTCTGGCCACCGTAAGGGTATACAAGTATCTTAACTGTGTGAGTGCCAACAAGCTTCATAGGGTCAACATAGGCCCATAGTGGAATCACTTCACTTACATTTCCAGGAACTGATTCCAGTATAATAATTCCAGGCCTAGTGCCGAATGCAGCACTTTCAGGACTTACGGAGGAAATGGGCATCCTGCCATTGTCAAATAATATGACGACAGTATATGTACCGTAGCCAACTACCTTAACACACATGTAACCTACAAAATGTGGATGAACCTTACCAGCAAATCCCGAGACAATTTTTAATATAGGATTAATAACGCTTGGAACTATCACATATGTGTACTTCTGTAACTTCACATTAAACCTACATAGAGAATCTGAAGGAGCGATAAGCACAACACTTACATTCTTGTATCCTTTCAAAATTATGTATTTCTTAAGCACCCTAGTATGAGAATTGCATCTAACTTTTGAAATTACAATACAATTCCTATTGTCAACCCGTAGGGAAAATATTAAGACCTTTGAGATGCCTCTAAGTGCAAGTTTAATATACTTTGATATCCTAGTAGTAACATGCTTATTGTAGATAAGATTGCAGCCTTTTGAAATTAATTCAATCTTACATATTAGTGGTTTTGTAGAATTAGATTGGAGGACAAGACAAGATTGGAGGGTCTCATTCGGATACGTATACAAGACTGTATTATTCACACCTACGGGTATCTCGAGACTTATAATTACATGATATGCGTATACCTTCGAGATTGTGAAAATTATGAGAAATAGGAAAAATATTGTAAATAATTTTTCTTTCATAAATTTTATATTTAAAGGACGTTATCGTATACCTATCTTATATGCTATAAGTCGATATTCTCCGACTATCTTTGCTGGCGCTGTTGGACTTGTGGCTAGGTTTACGAGTCCTGTTAGAACGTAGATGTAAGAGTCGTGTGCTGTAACGTCAACAGGTATGCCAAGTCCCTTCTGCACAGTTAGTAGTCTTGTTACTCTGTATGGATGACCACATATGTACCACACGTATATGCCTGCAAGTGACGCGTCCTCTGTTACCCAGTTTATTCCCACGCTACCTACCAGATAGCATCCTGCAAGTACGAAGGGTCTTACCTTACCGTATGTAGGCATTCCATAGAAGTCGTCGATGTACACTAGCTTTCCTGTAGCTAGGTCGAATATGAATAGCTTTGTGCCATTTGGATGTGGTCTGATTGGTCTCTTCAAGTATCCTGGAGTCCAGCCGACGGAATATGTGCCACCTGTGTAGACTATCACGTACTTGTTCGTTACTGCGGCAAGTCCAGCGTAGGTGTAGATGTAGGTCTTTATGACCTTGGTTGTGCCTTTTCCTGATATTGGTATCAGGACTGCCTGTGTCGGTATGAACTGTACTACGCTCTTACTCCATACCTTGACCGGTCTGTGAGTTCTCACACTCTCAATGTTGTTCAGTACTACAATCCTTCCCTCTCCCGTCACAATGATCAGGTATTTACCGTTGTCTGCAAATGCCAAGCCATTCCATATCGATGTGTGGTTTATGTATGGTATAGGTGGAAGAGGCGAGAATGTGTACAGTACCTCTCCGTTTGTTGCATTGAATACCCACACCTCACCCATGTGCCACTTAACAGGATTCTCTGGGTCCACGCCCCAGAAGGATGCAGCAGCAAGATATTTACCATCCTTAGACAGTGCAAGTATTGGAATATCAACATGCGCAGTATCATTCCTGGGCCATGTCCAGAGTACACGATGTCTAACTAAGTCTATAGCAATGATTCGGGACCAGTACTTTCCACTCCATACTCCAACAATGTAGTGATGGTATTTTCTAGCAATTTCAGGGTAGATCTTTGCGAGGTCAAACTTTACGTAGTAATACTTTACCATCTGTGTCTTTGGATTTACATATCGCTCAACAATGGTAACATACACTACCTTACCATCTGGACTTACCACAATGTAGTAAGGAACTACTGCAAGCCACGGTTCTCGCAGAATTGTCTCAACTGTGGCATTTGAAGGCCCTTTCACGAACTTGCACAGGTCCATGTGCCAGATCTCGTTCCACGTTGACGTGTTGTAGACTGCAATCTCTCCACATCTTGACCATATACCAACAATCATGTACTTTCCATCAGGTGTGAATCTTATTGTTCGAGGAATGTAGCCTACTGGGAATGTGAATTTCTTGACGAGTGTTCCTGTATGTGCGTCATAGATCAGTAACTGCCCTTTCACTGTTCCTACAACGACGTATCTTCCATCAGGACTTACCGTGACGTAGCCCTGGAAGTATGTCCACCATGTCCATACTCTATAATATACTCCGAGCTTGATTAGTTCCGATTTTGGTATCAGGGGAGGCGTTGACCAGACTTGTACTAGCTCAGGATGTAGTACCACTGTCTTAGGTGCAGATGTCCCAGGAACAGCATGTACTTTACTTGAGGAAGGCGATGGGGCTTTATGCATCGTATATATTGATGTGTAGTACATCCATGCGATTGTAGTACATACTATTGCCGTCACTACTACTGCGATGATTACTGCGATCGCTGTCCGCGATGACACGTCGTCCCGTAATAAGTAAACTAATAAACATTACTAACATGAGATCGTATTAAGCTTGCATCAAAATAGTGAAAATACTAGAAGTCTCAGTATCTAGCCAAATGGAGATGGGGCCGATACTTGAGCTTAGGAGTAGTGATGAGCTTGTTAAGAAGAGCTGCATAGGGCTAGTTGTGATAACATCCGCACTTGGCATAACGCTCTTCATTCTGCTACCTCCTCTCTTTGCCGGCGTCGCGTTTGCAGCATACCTGATGACTATACTCTATGGAGTATACGCAATGAAGCAGCTTGATCTTCGTGTAACAGTTTTCAAGGACAGGATAGTGGTCAAGAAAGGGCCTGACCTCTATACGATACCGTACGACAATATTCGACTTATCCTGGTGCAGCCACGTGTAGTCTCTATCAGCCTTCCATTCATTGAGGACCGTGTCAAGCTTCCAAAGGTAATATCAAGCACATTCATAGTAAGGATATTCCTAAACACAGGCCAAGAGGTACACTTCCAGCTTTTTCAGGATGAGAAAGAGCGCTTTCTGCAAGCCCTTGATAAGGCTAGAAAGCTTGGAGCTAAATTGCCTAGAGTTGAGACGCTACTGTGATATCTGAGCCATTGAGCTTACCTGAGAGGGACATCGCAAGCTCGCGAAGCCATTTATATGATGGGTCTAGACTTATCAGTATCATCTTCTCATGTGGCTGCTCAACCTTTAATATACCTAAATTTGCAAGCTTCTGAACATATTTCTTCAAGTTCTTTGGAGACATTTCAACACTTTTTGCAAGACCTCTAAGTGAGGTATATTCATGTTCCTGCGTCGCAAGTGCCAGTATTATTTTAGCGTAGACATCCTCTTTTGCAAGTGCCTTAAGTAGCTTAAACATGTCAACCACATACTTACCTGCATCCTGTATCGATGACATGGCTATCACGTGTATATATAGTCACATAAATGTCAAAAAGGCTCCTCGTCACGTACCTCAGGTTGGTATACAATAGCTTGGTCTTATATGAGAAATGTATAATTATACTGTAATGTCTACTCTCTGATGTGGAGGCCTACAGGATAGTAATGGTCGGCCTCGTGCAAGGTGTCGGGTTTTAGACCATTCATCTACAGGATAGCACAGCAGGCAGGTGTACGTGGATATGTTAAGAATCTCGGAGGAGCAGAAGTTGAGATACACATTGAAGGTACTCGTGATCAAATAAGGAAGTTTTTCACACTTTTCTGGAAAACGAAGCCTGAATGTATAATAGTCGAGGAAGTACGTGTACGTAAAGTAAGTCCTGCAGGATTCAGCGAATTCAGGATTGAGCCAAGTGGCAGAGAAGCTGAGGCAAGGTCGGTGATACCGCCAGACTTTGCAGTATGTGATGAATGTCTGCGTGAGGTTCTAAATCCTGAAGATGTTAGGAGATTTCGATATCCCTTCAACTCATGCGTGTACTGTGGCCCCCGGTTCTCAATGATGTACGACAATCCTTGGGATCGTGAAAACACTGCCATGAGAATGTTCCCTCTATGTGAGTACTGTCTAAAGGAGTACACAGACCCCAACAATGTACGCAGATTTCATGCACAGGGAATATCCTGCAAGATCTGTGGTCCCCGCGTCTGGCTCTGTGACCGCGATGGTAATATGATAGAGGTGGACGATCCTATACGTGAAGCAGCCAAGCTGATAAATGAGGGCTACATTGTAGCAGTCAAGGGACTGGGAGGATTCCATATTGCTTGTCTAGCGACAGATGACGATGTTGTCCTTAGATTAAGAAGGAGAAAGAGAAGACCTGAACAGCCCTTTGCCATAATGGTCCTAAACCTTGAGGTAGCGGAGCAGCTTGTTGAGCTTGATGATAACTCTAGGAGACTACTCACATCGTTTAGGAGGCCTATAGTCCTGTTACCAATGAAGGATAATGCACCTATCTCTAAGTATGTAGCCCCGGGGTTATCACATTTAGGCATATTTCTGCCATACACGCCATTGCACTATCTCTTGCTCATGGATGTTAAGGACAGATACGCAATAATGACTAGTGGAAATGTACATGGTAAACCTATGTGTACTAAAAATGATGAGGCACTTAGACATCTTAGAGATATTGTTGACTTTTTCCTACTTCATAATAGAGACATTGTTAACAGAGTTGATGATAGTGTACTAAGATTCACTGCTGGTGAGCCTATTCTCCTACGACGTGGGCGTGGATATGCTCCATACTGGATAAAGGTTCCAGTCAAGACAGACAGGGTCATAGTATGTCTCGGTGCTCTACTTCAGAATGCAGGTGCAATAATGTTCGATAACAGAGTAGTGCTAACACAGTATATCGGAGATTGCAATGACCTCGACACATTGAGAGACCTCGAACATTACATAAAGGTACTTGCACGCTTCTACAGAGTCAACCTTCAGGAAGCCATATTTGTGACGGATCTCCACCCTGCGTATGAGACCACGATGCTGGGAGAGAGGTTAGCTGAAGAGCATCATGGTCAGGTAATTAGGGTTCAACATCATTGGGCACACATTGCCTCTGCAATGGCTGACCGCGGAATCTCTCCTGATGAGGAGGTTATTGGAGTTGCAATAGATGGCGTGGGATACGGTCTTGATGGACAAGTCTGGGGCTGTGAAATAATGTATGCGACATACAGATACATGCACAGGATCGGACATTTAAAATACGTCAAAATGCTTGGTGGAGATTTAGCAACCTACTATCCTGTCAGAATGGTTATCTCATACCTCATGAATATCTTAGATAGATCGCAGTTACGTAAACTCATAACCGAGCACGGCCTTGTGCATGGTCTAAGATATGGTGAAGATGAGCTTGAAGTCATCTTATCAATGTATGATAAGGAAAGCATCTATACCTCAAGTATTGGTCGATTACTCGATGCTGTATCCTGTCTGCTGAAAATATGCCTTGTACGCACATATGAGGGAGAGCCAGCCATAAAACTAGAAGCAGCCGCATGGAGAGCCTGGAAGAGAGGATCAAAGCCAGAGCTAATAGAACTTAGGATTCTCCAAGAGAATGGCGAACACATAGTAGACCCATTGCCGATATTCGAATATATAATCGACAAGTTTTATACAAAGAAGTGTGAATTTACAGATAAAATCGCTCTCAGTGTACTGTACAGTGTAGGTTATGCAATTGGACAGTTAGTGAAAAAGATACGTAAAAGAAATATTAAGAAAATCGTTGTGTCAGGTGGAGCTGCAGTAAACGAGTTCATTATAATGGGATTAAAGGAATCTTTGAAAGACGCTGATATAAAAATACTGCTACCAAGGCAAGTACCTCCTAACGATGGAGGTATAGCACTTGGTCAAGCTGTCATAGCCGCAGCACTTACTCAATAATAAACTCCAAATATTCTATAAGATCGTTCGACACTATCACCTTCTCATATTCTATACATTTTACATCTGCAAAATCTACAGTATCGTTAAGATATAGGAGAGAAGATATATCCACTACTGTGATCTCCCCTATATGCATAAGTGACGTATACTGACTGAACCCTACTTTCAACCCGTCGGCCACTATATGTCCGGTTAATACGAATCCAGGAACAGAAAATCTCCTCAAGTATGCTATTAAGTTGTTGAACTGTAGCCTTACTATTCCTAGTACTCTACCTGTAGCATCTCTATATTTTGCGTTTACTAGACATTGTATAATATTGTCAACATCTACCTCTAGTACATGTATGTCAAGTCTTCTTACATTCAATTTCTCTATCCTAATCATGTGTTAACTATACGTTCAGTTCCTAAATTTATCCTTATGTTATGAGAGATAGAACTTTCAACTTTGCTTAAGATAATGCTTTCAAATACAACGCATACCTCCCGAGCATGGAGTTTGTCAGTAAGTTAATAGGTAAGAAGAAACTAATTATTGCAATAGCCGTTGCTGCTCTAGCTATTGCTGTTGTATACGCCTCAGTGTACACTTATACAAAGTTTGCAATAATTAAGGCAACGGTCTATCGTTCAAAGTTACTTATCGATCAGCTTGAGTTTAATTATGGTCAGCTTCCAGCAGGAGACATAGATGCAATGGTTCAGAAAGCAGTCATGTACTATCCAGGTAAGCTTGGACTCAACTACACATTTGGTATTAGCCAGATCCCGGACAACACCATAATAATAGGTTTCCTGCCAGTCATAATTAACGTATCGAACTATATTGCGTGGGCTGGAGTCATAGTGTACGCACCTGGTAAGTGGGCAAAG
>CAYPXK010000123.1:0-10729 GCA_964414695.1 uncultured Thermoproteaceae archaeon
GAGTACTATGTAACATATGGCGTATGTCCACCCATCAGAATGTTACTCAAGGAGACAGGCTTTGACCTAAAGAAGATTCATGAGCTGTTCCCCAACGGTCCAGCAAAGGGAGCTTGTAAGGTAGCAGGAGCACCAAAGCCAACAGGCTGCGTCTAATCGAGACTGCGTTTCCGTCTATTATTTCTTAATAATTCTCTTTCTTCTATTTTCTTCATTTTTGAAAATTCTAGTCTCGTCCCTAGATAGGTTAACATCGTTTACTCCTACTTCTGTTGTTTAAATTTGAAAGTTTAGGTATGTCGAATGTACAAATTGGGCACATGTGGGTTAACACTTTTATTATTTTGAGAGACTCACTACCTGAGCATGGTATCTGAGTTTGTCAGTCTTATACAGCACATAAGTGTACCCTCTGGAGTTGCAGCTGCACTTGGTGTGCTATATGTCGGATTAGCGTACTTTGCGGTTATTGTACTTGTTGTCGGTGTGCTGTTTAAGGTCATAAGATGGGTTGTCACACCTAAGGGTCCTGGTGGCCTATACTGGGGTCTATATAGACTGACGTTGTACCCAAATGTTCATAGCTTCTGGAAAGCAGCTGGGTGGATTCTTGTTCGAATGTTTACATTCTACACATTGCTTAAGGAGAACTTTGGCTATGTCTCTGCAGGATTCTGGCTGGGCCTAATACTGTTTCACTATAGCATTTGGGCTACCTTGCTCTTCCACGGTAACACAATTGCATATGCAATCGGCATGTACGTGCACGTACCTGAGTACATCAAGTACTGGCTTGGCATTGGTGCAGGCGCACTAGCGTTCATATGTCTAATATTCCTAGCAATAAGGAGAGCATACGTTCAAGCAAAAACAAAAGTCAAGATTAACTACTTTGATGACTGGCTGTTAATATTCCTGCTTCTCATAATCATGGGATTTGGCTTAGCTGCAAAGATCACGGCCTATCCAACAGAATTCACGAAGAGTGCCATAGAGGCATATGTGCTGACTCACTACAGTACAGGACCCCTCGCAGGACATACACAGCTGCTGGTTAACCTTATGGAGGAGTATGGAAGTATCATGTTCGTCCTAGTGGGCATATGGTTCAAGGCACTGATGACGTTCAACATACCTCTTGCAATTAAGGCAATGTACTTGCTGTCGATCTATCACCCACTTGAGCTAGTGCACATCTTCTTCGCTGAGATGTTCCTGATATACATACCATGGGGCAAGATGATTCACATGTTCATGATGCCATTTAACCCAGCACTATATGGAAAGTTTGAACCAAAGGATCCGGCTTTAAGCTTGGCAATAGATATAGTAGAAGGTAGGAGATAAGTAGGTGAGAACATGAGCGAGCGAAAGATTCCACCACCAATTCCAACACTTAAGAAGGATCCAATTCCTGAGAGTCCAAAATTCGAGGAGTGGAAGAAGTGGTACGCTGAGAAATTCCCAGAGTCATCCAAGTGGATCAATGCCAGAAAGCTTGTTGTCGAGAAGTTCCTCATTGAGGCTCACTTTGTGCCAGGAAAGTTTGTGAAAACTCGTGATCTTTGGTTCAAGCTGAGTCCAGAGGAGAGGGTCAAGTTCTTTGTAGAGAGATTCAAGGAAGTATTAAAGCAGAACAGGGCGCTTCGTCTATATCTTGAGAACTGTACACACTGTGGCTACTGTATAGACAAGTGTCACATGTGGATAGCAACAAGAGACTACCATAACTCACCTGTAGGACGTGCAGACCTCATAAGAGCAATATTCAAGTACTATGACAAGATAACAGGAAGACTCTTCAGCAAGCTTGTAGATGCCAAGGAGCTGACAGAGCAGCTCCTGGAGGAGATTTGGATATACTTCCACCAGTGTACTGAATGTCGTAGATGCGCCTACTTCTGTCCATTTGGCATCGATACTGCAGAGATAACACGTGCAGTTAGGCAGATCTTCGCTGAGATGGGCATGGTGTATGAGTTCGTTGGAAACACTGTTCGTTCGCTAATGAATACGGGCAATCACATGTTCCTGAATGCTAAGGCCATACGTGCAGTATTTGACTGGGTGGAGCAGGAGCTGAAGGAGGAGACTGGCCGTGACATAAAGATACCATTAGACAAGCCCAAGGCAAAGATACTGTTCCTACCCTCATCAACAGACGTGTTCACAAACATTGACACTCTGAAGGGCTTTGCAAAGGTCATGTATGCGCTGGGTCTACAGGACAAGTACACATTCAGCTCAGAGGTATTCGAGGTCGGTAACTTTGGACTATTCGTGTCAGATTACCACCTGATGAAACAGGGTAATAGAATTGTCGAAGTTGCCACAAGGCTAGGTGCTGAGCTCGTCATATTCGGAGAGTGTGGTCACGGATGGAGAGCATTCAAGAACTACGTTGTTCCTGAGCTAGAGAAGCGTGGAATAAAGGCAATACACTTCCTGCAGCTTGTCGCATGGGCCATAAAGAAGGGCAAGATCAAGGTCAGGAAGCTTGACTATGTGGTGACCTATCACGACCCATGTAACCTAGTACGTGCTGGCGACCTAGTCGAGGAGCCTAGAATAATACTGAAGGCTGTTGCCAAGGAGTTCAGGGAGAGAGAGCACAATAGACATAGAACACTGTGCTGTGGTGCAGGTACAGGACTACTAGGCGAGGACGTCATGCCACTTAGAGTATGGGCTGGATGGCCATCAGTGTACGATGCCTGGAAGACAGGTGCACAGATACTTGCAACACCATGCTCAATCGACAAGGCACAGTTCCCAGTCGTGATTGAGTACCACATACCAGGTCAAATGATGTGTAAAGGAGTATCAGACCTAGTAGGCTGGGCTATAGAGCTGTAACCTGTACAACTTAGTTACTCCTCTATTCTTCACCTTCAATAATTCTGTTCTTTCCATCCCCCGAGGTATTACTCAATTTTTCCACAAGTAATATAACATCAGTGTATCCTATGCATGAGAACGTTGGGAAAGTGTTCATTATAGGTGTAGGTCCAGGCAGTCCTGATCTCTTGACATTACGTGCCATAGAGAAATTGAAACATGCTCAAGTCGTCGTGTACGGTAACCTTGTCCCAGACGAGATTGTGGAAAAGTATGCTGTAAATGCTATTGAGAAGATAAAAGTCACTAAAAGACATAGAAAAGAAGCTATAAAGATAGTAATTGAAAAAGCTCTAGAGGGTAAGATAGTTGCTCATTTAAAAAATGGTGATCCAATGATATATTCAAATATTAGGGAAGAAATTGAACTTTTAACAAAACACGGTATACCGTTCGAAATTATTCCAGGAGTTTCATCAATAACAGCAGCTGCTGTAGAGGCAAAGCTTGCACTCACCGACTACGGTAGGGGTATCAGAGGGTTCGCAGTTGTCGATGGTCATGATGAGGATGTTGCACGAATGGCACGGCTCGTACAGGAACTTGGCATGCTCGTAGTGTTGATGCCGTCCTTTGACAAGGTTAAGGAACTACTAAGCATGCTAGGCGACGAATATGAAGCTGTGGTTGTTCAAAATGCTTCTTTAAATAATTGTAAAGTTATGAAACTTGTCCCAGACAGCTATGACGCACCTAGTATTGTATTTATTTACAGAAAGGTGAGGTAATGAGAAAACTTCTACTCTACATACATGCTATTAGTCCCATAACGTTATTATCTTCACTACTGTCAGCATGTATAGGTTTAACACTCTCAGTGAAGACTGGTCATGTAAATGTATTAAATTCTATTCTAGTTTTTCTAGGATTACTGCTTCTTCACACGGCAGTTAACTTGTATAACGATTATTGTGATTACAAGAGTGGAGTTGATTTAATGTACAGAAGAATGCATGTACTCCACAGGACTAGCCTTATAATAGATCTTGGTGTTAATCCAAGACACGTTAGAGACATTGCGCTGCTACTTGTTGCAATAGCGGTCTCGATAGGTACATACATAATGTTAAGCATAGGTCAGGTACAGATCATTGTACTGCTAATAGCTCTTGGACTACTGATAGGGCTAGGGTACAGTGGTGGCCTTCGTCTCCGCTATCATGGTCTTGGAGAAGTATTTGCAGGAATTGCTATTGGACCCCTAGTCTCACTTGGCTCCTATGTCGCAATTTCAGGTAGCTTAGATTATGCGGCTACTGCAGCAATTTTAGGAATTCCAAATGGACTGTTTACCACTGTCATACTTATGCTAATTGGAGCTAAGAGAGCACATGTTGATAAGCTAGTTGGTAAGAGAACTCTCGCGACAAAGATAGGTCCTGAAAAATGTACCAGAGTCGCAGTGACCTTGCTGTACATTGCATATGCTCTAATTGTTGCCTACGTCATGGCTAGAGAGCTTAGTCCTGTAAGCTTGCTTGGTCTGTTGGCAATGTTTTCACATTTAGGTAACCTTAACGTGAAGAGGCTGTTCCTGGCTAGGACTATAGTAACATTGTTTATTTGCCTTGGTCTGCTCCTGTAGTGTGTATAGAGACCTCAGAGAGTATCTTGAGGTTCTTGAAAGAGAGAGGGAACTAGTACATGTTCACGATCCTGTAAGTCTAGATCAGGAGCTTGCACATATTCTACGTGAGCTATGTTATAGGTCAGGACCTGCAGCTCTCTTTCATAGGGTAGTTGAGACTGATGTAAAAGTTGTAGGAAATTTATTTGGAAGTCTTAGAAGGCTCAGATTAGCTACAGGAAATATTGATCCTGCAGAACGTGTGGCAGAACTTGAGAAATATACAAAGGTCATGTTTAGAGGTTTTGCAGATTTGTTGAGAAGTCTTGGAGATCTTCAGCGTTTTTCAAAGTATTTTCCAAAGAGGGTCTCAAAGGGACCCGTGCATGATGTTGAGAGAGATGTTAATTTAGTTAAGTTACCAGCGATTAGGCAGTGGCCTCGTGAGCCAGGCAGGTTCTTTACTATGGGTATGTTATTTATACAGTATGAAGATCATATTAATTTTGGATATTATAGGCTTCAGGTAATTGGTGAAGATAAGCTGATAGTGCATTGGATGCCCTGGAGAAGAAGTCGCATGTATGCAGAAGCCTCTGATCGAGAAGTTGAGGTCGCCATCGTGTTTGGTGGTGATCCCATCACAATGCTCATGGCTAGTGTACCTATTCCTCATCCTCTAGATAAGCTGCTTATAACAGGCATAGTGCGCGGTGAAGGTGTTCCTTTAGTACGTGGAAAGTCCGTTAATGTACACTATCCTGCAAATGCAGAACTTGTCATTGAGGGAGTTGTCAAGCTTGATAATCTAGTACAGGAGGGACCCTTCGGTGATCATGCTGGATACTACTCTCCTGTGAGGGAGTACCCCGTCATGGAAGTTACGAAGATACTCTCTCGAGAGGATCCAATAGTTCCTGTCACAGTTACAGGAAAGCCTGTGCTTGAGGATGGCTACATGATGATGTTTGGCGAACGAGTAGTTCTGCCACTTGTGAGACTTGTGCTACCTGAAGTTGTTGATCTTCACATGCCTCCTGAAGGAGTGGGATATGTGACCATAGTCTCCATTCGCAAGAAATATCCAGGACATGCGAAGCGTGTAATGATGTTTCTATGGTACTCCTGTCCCGTACTGAACAAGATAGTGATCGTCGTTGACCACGATGTCAATGTCAGAGACATGCGACAGGTAATGTATGCAGTAGCTACAAACGTTGATCCACAGCGTGATGTCATCATAGTGCCACACTATGCAACAGAGGAGCTTGACCCAGCTACGCCTATCGTAGGGTTTGGATCAAAGATAGGTATTGACGCAACACGTAAACTTCCTGAAGAGTATGAAGGCAAGACCTATCCTGAGGAAGTTAAACCTGACGATAGGGTAGTTGCCAAGGTCGAGAAGATCGTTGTTAAAATTCTCGAAGAGTATAGAAAATTGAGGGGCTCTTGACAACTGGCAGACAGTTAGCCAGTCTGCTCCTCATGGCCTCTGAAACTTGTCGAAAACATGTGATCGTCACATTGTCTTCCCTCCACATAGCTTCACATGTGACAGAGCACTTTCTCGATAGGGCCATTCAGGAAATAAGAGAGCGAGGATGCAAGCTATGTATAATACTTACAGGAGTACAGAAGTTCGAGAAGGAGGCCAATAACATAGGCCTTCGCTACACACTTCCAATACTGTACTGGTCTGCACCTAGGGAACACTACATAGTTGTAGATCTGTTACCTCTACATGTTGCTTCAGGACAGGCCGATATGAAGACTCTGAGAAAGTTCTTACTTGATGTAGTTCAGCTAAGAAAAAGTCTACGTAATCTACTGAATACGTTAAATACAAGTCTTGACGAAGCCTATAGAACGTTATCTAAGATATCTAGCATACCTGACATCGTAGAAGTTCAGACAGCTACATTAAAAGCAAGACATGCCTATCTGAATGCTTACTTTTCAATACTTAACCTTGGCCCATTTAGAGAAAACATATTTGAAAAACTGGTGAATGCCGAGATACGTGTAGTAGACGTGTACAGAAAACTTCTCGAACTCGATACAGCTGTTACTGAACGTAGATTTGGAATATCTGCCTGTACCGACCTCTCGTCTTATATAAATGCAGTATTGACAGCACATGAGGACGTTAAGATTGCATTAAATAGCTGTGCAGAATATGTGTATAACACTGTCTCATCAGAAGAGTATTATCATAAAATTACTAGAGACCTTGAATGCATAGTTGATGAACTTTCACTCTTAGAGCGTTAGAGTAGTTGATATAAGTATATCATTCAACAGCTCTGCCAATGTACAGAAGCATCTCAACAGATAGAGCATGTTACATTCTCATGCCTGCACCAACCACACTAATTGTGTCGAAGAGACCTGATGGAGGCTACAATGTAATGACTGCGAGCTGGGTGATGCCTCTCTCAAGAAGACCGCCACTAATAGCTGTTGCAATTGCTCCAAGAAGATACACGTATGAGTGCATAACTAAGAGTGGAGAATTCACAGTATGTGTCCTAGGTCCTGAAATGCGTGATGTTGCAATGTTCTGTGGAACAGTGTCAGGACGTGACGTTGATAAGATTAGCAAACTCAATCTACGACTAGTAAACCTGACGAAAGTATCTACACCAGGTATTGAGGGTTCACTTGCAATCATTGGATGTAAACTATGGAAGGACTACGATGGTGGAGACCATAGAATAGTTGTGGGAGAAGTTCAGGAAATACTGGTGAAGGAAGGAGTTTTCGAAGATACTTGGAAGAATGTGGAGCTACTGTACTATTATGGAGGTGAGAAGTTTATAACTATAAAGATTGTGTAAAAATTCTCAGAATTTTACTTCAACATATTTCACAATTGATTCAAGTATTATATATCCATCTCCGTAAGTTCTCTCACTCTTTCTATACCTTGTCCAATCTGGGAGTTGCCAGAAGAAGAAGGCTCTCTCAGGATGAGGCATCATTCCTATCACATTGCCATCTACGTTGCAGAGAGAGGCTATGTCGTACATTGAGCCATTTGGATTCCAGGGATATTCACCCTCTGCAAAATCTCCATCAGGTCTACAGTAGCGAAAGACAACGAGATCATCCTCAATGAGTTTCTCCAATGTCTCCTCTGTTGTTACTAGCCTCCCTTCGCCATGTCCAACAGGTATCTGTAGAACCCTGTCTCGTGGAACATAGCTGAGGGGGCCGCAGCGTGACTTGTTGACGAATCTCAGGAAGACCCATCTACACTCATAGTGCATGCTCATGTTCGTAGTTAACGAGACCTGAAGATCTTCTCGACCGGGAATGAGGCCAGACTCTACAAGTACTTGAAATCCATTACATATGCCGAGTATTGGCTTTCCTAATCTTATGAACTCTTTAATAACATCCCCAAGTTTTGAAATCAACTTCTTTCCAAGCACTGCACCAGCTCTAACATAATCACCGTAGCTGAAGCCTCCAGGTATAACAAATATGTCATAGTCAAGTACCGTCTTCGGATTCCTGATGAGTCTGCTAAATGGAACCACGTCAACCTTCGTCCCAAGACTCTGAAAGGCTAGTGCTGTCTCACTGTCACAGTTTGTTCCTGGTGCACGGACTATCAGTACTCTAATTTCTTCACGCTTCACGGCTGTGACATTTAACTGCTCAAATAAATGTTTAAGCAGTCCTAAATCTTCAAAAGAGAAAAGGGCTTAAAATGGCTAATTAAATGGAAGCGCGATGAAGCTGGTCTACGAGGGAAAAGCAAAGCGGGTGTATGAACTTGACGAAAATACACTTCTTCTAGAGTTCAAAGATGAGTTAACAGCGTTTGATGGCTTGAAGAGAGATGCAGCTCCTGGAAAAGGAGCCTACGCAGCTGCCCTGAGCGCATACTTGTTCAATTACCTTGAGGAGCAGGGCATTGAGACACATTTCCTGGAGTATGATGGAGGCAGGATGCTGAAGGTGCTTAAGGTTAACATGATTCCACTTGAGGTCATTGTGAGAAACTATGCATATGGCTCACAGCTGAAGAGGATGCCTCTTCTGAAACCAATGCAGAAGCTGGAGCCACCTCTCGTGGAGCTTCACTATAAGAGTGATGAGCTTCGAGATCCTCTAATACTTCCTGAAGATGCGATTGCTGCAGGACTTATAACGGAGGATGAATGGAAATTCATTAAGGAGACTGCACTTAAGGTAGATAGACTTCTAGCAGATCTATTTGCTAAGCATGGACTCACGTTGATAGATCTTAAATTAGAATTTGGTAAAAGAGATGGCAGGATCTATCTTGCAGATGAGCTCAGTGGAGACACGTTCAGGATAATTGACAGAGAGGGTAGACATCTAGACAAGGAGGCATATAGGAAGGGCTGTTCACCAGCGGAGCTTGTTCAGAATTATAAAAAGATACTTGACATACTTGGCATAAGGCTAGAACCAATGAAGTCCAGGAAGAGCCATGCCTAAGTACGGTCTAGTAGAGAAGTTTGGAGATAAGCCACTCGTTGCAATAGTCGTCGGCAGTGAACGTGATCTAGAACATGCTAAGAAGGCTGCCGAGGTCCTGAAGAAGCTGAACATACCGTATGAGATACAGATACTCAGTGCACATAGGACACCAGACCTCCTGGACAAGTACATCAAGGAGACAGAGGCCAAGATATTCATAGCAATGGCAGGCCTATCCGCAGCACTGCCTGGCTACATTGCAGCACGCACAGACAAGCCCGTGATCGGCGTGCCACTCGCAGTCTCCCTCATGGGACTTGACGCACTGCTAAGCATGGTACAAATGCCACGTGGCGTACCTGTCGCAGTCGTAGGCATAGACAACCCCGTAAACGCAGCACTACTCGCATGCAGAATCCTGAAAATTGCAGGCCTCGTACAGGAATGCCGCCTCGAATGAAGATCGGATTAAAAACCTCAAAAACAACACAAACAACGGCCCCGGTCCTCAGACAGGTCGGTGGCCCCGACCTGGATGAAGAGGACATCCGTCGGGCTACACCCCTGGGGATATCCTAACACCATTAACCATTCTTCCACTCAAAATAAGTACCGAAATGATGAGTCCAGCCCACTGATGAGCAGATGATTAAGTTACGCCTAAGCTGAGTCCACATCCAAACTACGCTCACACATGCTTAACCTTGCCTTGAGGGACTGCACATCAGGTTAGGTGAAGATAAGTAGCAGTGTCTGATCGTGCTTTTACCTCAATCCTTTATGAGATTCTTTTGCAAAATACCGTGTCAAGAAATATTTAACATGTGTTGTGCAACTTTCAACGCCTCTTTATGAAGTTTAATGTCACAAAAACGTATCTTTGATATTTCTATGACAACAAAATACCTTCAATTCTCTTTACATGGTTTCTGCTTCAGCTTCTGCACTAGCCCACTGAGCCGTCTCTGCTCAGTCCTTCGATACTCTTTATGAGATTCACAAAACCACATCACACACCAAAAACAACAACATGAATTTTCAATCTTTCAATCCTCTTTATGAGATTCTAGTTATGTTGCTAAAGTACATGTTCAAGCCCTTAGAGAAGCTCTTTCAATCCTCTTTATGAGATTCGAGAGAGACTGAGACAGAGAAGGTGACTAGGTAACTACCTTTAACATCTTTCAATCCTCTTTATGAGATTCTCGAGAAATTGCGTAAGGCATTAAGCAAGGCAATAAGATATCTTTCAATCCTCTTTATGAGATTCAAACTTCTCGAGTCTCTAGACGCTGTGTATGTTGTTGCTACGTGCCTTTCAATCCTCTTTATGAGATTCCTACCCACAGTGGTATGTGAAGCTCATGGACATGTTCGAGACTTTCAATCCTCTTTATGAGATTCCCAGTAGGATAGTCTAATCGGTGGTGTTTCACGGTGTGTAGGAACTTTCAATCCTCTTTATGAGATTCATACATAGCCTCGGCTTTGCAGACCTGTAACGCCCATGTACTCGCAGCTTTCAATCCTCTTTATGAGATTCAGATACTTGTCGACTGTGGTAGAGGTATCGATGTGAAAAAGCCTTTCAATCCTCTTTATGAGATTCGAAAGAGATAGAGGAGTTTAGGGAATTTGAAGAGAAGTTCCGTAGCTTTCAATCCTCTTTATGAGATTCAATGTCCCAAGTGGGTTCCTGTACTTGTCCTCGATCCAGGAATGTAGCTTTCAATCCTCTTTATGAGATTCCAATGAGTGAGGAACGTGCCTACAGGTACGTTAAGCAACAGTTGCACTTTCAATCCT
>CAYPXK010000124.1:0-3915 GCA_964414695.1 uncultured Thermoproteaceae archaeon
TGCAAGTGCAGGAAGAACATACGTCACCAATATAGATGAACGGTCTCGCATTTATTCTCAGCGTATCGTTCACACCACAATGTCTATAAGCCTTACTGTGTTAATTGACGAAATTTCAAAAAGTGAAAGCTTGTATGCAGAAAATACTTGTACGATACTTATAGAGGATAAGCCGTGTAATACTAAATTGCTAATAAACTGTGGAGGGTCACCCTACGTGTTTGAGAATAATATCTCAAGACTTAAACTACGATTAGACGACGTGGATTTCATAGTAATTACATCACCGTCAATAAGATACTGGACGTGTCTGAAGTATGTGTTAGAGAGACTCGTTAAAAAGAGACCACGTGTACTCGTGCCACATTGTCAGAATTTTCAGGTATATAACATAGAGAGGACCTGTAAATTACTTGATGTTGATGCAGTGGTTCTGGATGGAGACTTCTCAATATGTGCACATGTGAAGATTAGGCACATTAAAATTATGAGCAACTATGCTGAGCTCATTGTTGAGCTAGGTGGAGAACTGCTAATTGCTGTGCCTAACATGTCTGTGTTTGTAAATCCTGATGTTCTGCTTGACCTGTTAAGCAGATACAGAATTCTTGGAGGTATGCCTATGTCGGAGCTTCATCCTGAATTTAGGACATTTATCAGGCGTGTGCAGCACAGATGTCCTCTACTTAAGACCTTGTGGATGACTAATCCGACGCCTCAGAACGTTAGGAGAGAGCTTAGGCACGTGTGTGAAGCTTTTCAGGACTCGTATTGTGGCCTTGTGCTTCACGTTAGCTGATGACGATACCTAAAATTAGAGGTACCTTTCAGGTAGTGCAATGTGTATATCACGGATGTGCTAGTACTAGTAGTCTCGTGGTTTATCCTTGTCACAGTACTCTATCTAGTTAAGAAAACTCGCCAGTTGAAAACTGAGCTGCAGATCCTGTATGGTGTTGCACTTCTAGTACGTGGAAGAGAAAATGTTGAGGATATCTTATCGAAATTCTGTAGATTAATACTGAAAATACCTGATAAGCCTCTCATAGTGTTCATATGTACACTTTTCCTAATAACGATGCTGTTTATAATACCTGTACCTATACTACTCTTTCCCGTACCGGCAATCTCTGGACTATTTGTTATGAAAATGTTTTTAAACTCTCCGATCATTACAATATTGAGAAACTTAATATTAGTAATTGAAGCATTTACAAAGAAGCTCACACCCTCAGCGATGATTAGCATGGGATTTCTATCGCTTCAGCCAATAATTCCAGGGCTAACCGTCAGATTAACAACATTTTTACTTATACTAATTGCAGCAGGCATAAGCATAACAATACATGAACTTGCACATGGAATTATTGCAAAGAGATACGGAGTTAAGGTTAAGTCAGGTGGCTTCTTTACAAGCTTCTTCATATTAATGGGTGGCTTCGTTGAACCTGAGGAAGAGGATCTTAGAAGACTTTCTTTAGAGAAGAGGTTAGCAATATATTCCGCAGGTGTGGTTGCAAATATCTTACTTGCATATGTTGTACTTATAATATATCTCATTCTGAAACTATGTACTATACACTTTGGTTCTCCTCTTGGCGTTGTTGTTACAAGTTCTAATGTATCTAAGATTCCTACATATTCTAAATTAATAAAGGTTAATGGCACATACGTCATGAATACTTATGATCTTATGTATGTGCTTTCGAATTTAATATATGAGAAATGTGTGCCAGATTCAACACTGTTATTTACGTTTATTGTACAGGGACATCATACGTTGATTCCCGTTAAGTTAGGTAAATGTTACCTTTCTGAGGTTGTGTATAAGGTTGGTTTATCTCAGATAATTTTAAGGAAGCCCTCGATAGCGTTGTCAAATACCTTACTTTACAGATTTCTGTTTTGGTTATTTAATCTTAACATTACTTTAGCTCTATTGAATACCTTGCCAGCTTATCCACTTGATGGAGGACAGTTCGTAGAGGCTGTTCTTGAGGAGGTCCTGGAGGGTAAATCTAGGCTTGTCAAGTTTATCGTATGTGTAATTTCTGCAATTTTTTACCTCGGCCTGGTGTTGACTATAGTTTATACCTTTAAGTCAGGTCTCTACATTACAGGCTAGTGCAAACAACATATAGGAAAGGTCTAGTTGCAGGAACTTTAATCGCCATATCTATACTACTGATATCGGTAGAGCCCCTTGAGGATCTTCTACATATCAGAACAATTCCATATCCTCCACCGCCATATACAATGTTCATCTTATACACGTACCTGTGGAGAGCGTCTGCACTTACTCTAGTATGTGCAGTGCTTACGTTGATAGTACTCTACGTTAGAGGACGCTCAGAGTTCATTCAGGGAGTGTTAGATGCAGAACTTCTATTGTTCATACCGCTCCACTACCTGTATCTCATGTGCATAGTGTACACATTTCACACGCCAGTCAAGATACTGCCATTCACATACACTGTGAGAAAGCTACCCCATCTTGATATAGGGCAAATAGTGATACTGTACTTCGTCATAAGACTCATCTATTTGAAGACTCGATCCAAAGCAAAAAGTCAAGCAAGAGGCAGAACTTCTCAACAATATCGTAAAAGCTTAGCCCATACTTAAGTACGTCAGAGTATATCTTAAGCTCAACATTTTCCCCTACGCTAAACATCACATGCCTATCAACATCACGACCATACAGCCTCGCTAGATAATTAACGACACGTCTAAACAAGTCAGGATCAACATTTCGAGAAAGAGAAAGCTCACACTTAACATGCTCACCAAGCTCATCAACAAACTTCGAATACTCAAAATCACATATTGCCACAACATTCGTAAACTTGAAAGACACAACACTCATAGCAGGAAAAGCACAATACAACAATAAAAACCAAATCTCCCACAGAATAAAGTATAAATAACCCTAAACACACGACACAACAGACAACAAGGGCCCGTAGTCTAGCGGTAGGATGCCCGCCTGACGCGCGGGTGATCCCGGGTTCGAATCCCGGCGGGCCCACCAAAAACCTCTGTTTACCAAAAAGAAGATCCCCCACCATTCTACCCCCCATACCATTCTAACGCCATCATTCCTACATACATATCAGGTAATAAAGCCATGCATTGCCTTAACACACTGTCTACCCTACCTCAGAATGTGTGCATTATTATATTGTTTCCAAGAAGGTAGGAATTTTAAGAAGAAGTATAGGATTATGCTGTACACAACAAGTTAGAGGTCCATGCCAATCTGGCTGTTCGGCTAGCTACATTTACAAAAATTAAGAAAGGAGAAGCATAGTCAAATAACGAGTTTGCTAGAAAATGTCCACAACGATCAACAATTAAAATTATAACTGAATAACATTTACATTTATTCAGAAACTTCCTCACTAGCGTAAACTTCGTGCAGAGCCTCAGGACTAAGTAAGAAATCACAATAGAGAACCTACATATTAGGTAGTTAGTACTAACCAAACAGCTAACAATGGACAGGCAGATCACGTAGCAGTAACATTTGTTGCACAGTAAAACAAAGTTCAGAACCGAACCTTACTCTAAAACGGACATTCTAACATATCCCAGAAAGTACAGCACAGACTCTTCAACACAATGAGGCTCACAATACCCATACCACAGAGCTCAGCAACATAAGTCTCATAGAGTCTCAAATTATTACGCATAGCCTCAAGTCCAGCCCCATTAAACCACTCCCAAGGTTCCCTAGCAATCCTCAGACACATCTCATAATCATTCGCTCTAGCTCTCCTGATAGTTAAACGCATGACCAGAAGCATCACGGACAAGCTATAAAACCAGTGACTCAACACTACATTAACGCACAATCTCACCAAAACAAGCACTACATACTACATGTAACACGATGTCCTTGTCGAAGTTTTACTC
>CAYPXK010000125.1:0-11272 GCA_964414695.1 uncultured Thermoproteaceae archaeon
TACTGATTATGTTCCTGCACTAGCAAAGCTGAGCTATGCATACTACGTTAATCCTGCAATAGTGCTATGTGGCGGAATTGTAGTATCAGCATTTGCAGCAATAATCCTGATACTTGGCATATGGAGAATGTACAGATACGTGAAGCCATCGCTTGGAGAAGTCAGGGCAAATCTCATCAAGGCATTCTTCTACACGCTGATTGACGAGTTCTTAATTCACAGGAACCTAGGGAGATGTAAGCCGGAGTGGGGAAGATGGATTCTGCACCAGATGGTTCTCTGGGGAATGGTCATACTTGTAGCATGCACAGGCTATGACGCAATTGCTGAACACGAAGAGATGCTTGCCTGTGGTGAAGTTGCAGGCCCCGTTTCTCTACCTCTCTGGTTCCTGAAAGGTCTTGGACTTTCACAGACAGCACTGAACCCATACTATGCATGTGCAACCCTCATGCATCCACTTACAGATCCTGTCAAGATCTTCTATAATGTCGGTGCAGCACTCCTAGTGATTGGGACTGTTGGACTTCTTGTAAGAAGGTTCGTGAATAGATACGCCAGAGAATGCGTCATCGAGTACGACTGGTACTTGCTGATCCTGCTCACGATTGTTGCAGTATCAGGTATTCTGGCTGAGGCTCTCAGACTAATAGCAGTACATGTATTCTACATGTACGGTTCAATAACTTCAGGACTTGCAGCCGCCTTACCAATCTTCTATGCGGGTCTCGTGTTCTACTGTATTCACCTTGCATCAGTAACTGTGCTCTTTGTAACGATACCATTCACAAAGTCTGCACACGTGGTATACAGGTTCATAGCGATGCTACTCGTAAGGTATAGAGGCGTAAAGAAGGTTGAAGTACAGCTATAAGAAGCGAGAGACTGGGGGTGATGAGTTCAGCGGAATATGGAACGACTTGATGAGTGAAGGGTCAGTGGCTGACCTTTATTCTATACTTAACTTTTTCATTATCGATAACTTTCTCAATTTTATTATATAGCTCAAGTACACGTAGGGCTGTCGTCACTTTGTCTGTCTTTAATCCTGTTGAATCTACTATTTCTTTAATAGTTTTTTCAGAGTTTCTTAGTAGGTCTTCAATTTTGTTAACTACATCAACTTCAACCTTCCTGACGGTTATCTTCTCTCTCCTAATTGTTACAACATAGTAGAGATTTCCAAATCTTAGCAATAGTCTGTGCTTATGCATGTTAACAACATGTTGCCTTAGCTGTGATGCACGTATTTTCAGGAGATCGGTAACCTTGTAGATGCCTTCGTCAATTTTCTCGACAAGGCCTAACTTGCTTAAAGTCCAGAGTATTGATCTTGCTAGATCCTTTCCAATTTCTATTCCTAGAATTCTTGTGAACTCTCTACGTTGTACAAGATCTTTTTCTGCTAGTTCAAGCACTGCAGGAGTAAGCCAGGTGTATCTAGTTATCAGTACTGACAGCTCGATGGGCATTGTTAGGGAGCTTATAACGCTGGGGTTTAAGACATAGATTTTTAAACGTTATTGCCTAGGACTAGTACGAGTGTAATCATGGCTCGCACAAAGAAGAAGACCGAGGCAACACAGCAAGCGGAGGCTGCTGAGACTGCTACTACAGCAAATGTGGATAGTGGACATGCTGCTCAGCAGACATCACCTACAGAGTCTGAGTATGCAATGTTGGATGTTGAGGAGATCGATGGCGTTGGCCGTGTCACTGCACAGAAGCTACGTGAGGCTGGCTACCTCACCGTGAGGGACGTAGCCTTCGCAAGTGTGAAGGAGCTAGCTGAAGTTATTGGAAGTGAGGAGAGAGCTGCACAGATAATAAAGGCTGCACAGAAGCTGCTTGGCCTTAAGCCATTCATAACCGCACTCGAGCTGTTTGAGCGTCGTAGAAATGTGAAGAAGATATCGACAGGTGTGAAGTCTCTAGACGAGCTACTCGGTGGCGGCATTGAGACTCGTGCAATAACTGAGTTTGTCGGTGAGTACGGTGCTGGTAAGACGCAGATCTGTCACCAGCTTGCTGTCATGGTTCAGCTACCTGAAGAGAAGGGTGGTCTAAACGCTAAGGCGCTGTACATCGACACTGAGGGCACGTTCCGTCCTGAGAGAATAATGCAGATTGCAAAGTACCGTGGACTAGATCCAAAGGAGGCCCTCAAGAACATCCTGTACGCACGTGCGTACAATAGTGATCACCAGATGATGATCGTGGATGAGGCAAAGAAGATAATTGACAAGGAGAACATCAGACTAATAATCATAGACAGTCTAATTGCTCACTTCCGTGCAGAGTATCCAGGCAGAGAGAACCTTGCAGAAAGACAGCAGAAACTCAACCAGCACATAAGTCAGCTACTGAGAATAGCCGACATACACAACGTTGCTGTAGTTGTGACAAACCAAGTAATTGCGCAGCCAGACGTATTCTTCGGTAATCCGCTGAAACCTGCGGGAGGTAACGTACTTGCACACGGTGCAACATACAGAATATGGCTAAGAAAAGGAAAGGAGAACATAAGAATAGCGAAGATATTTGACAGCCCAATGCATCCTGAGAGGGAAGTAACATTCAGAATAACTGAAAACGGCTGTGTTGACTAATAATTAAGCTAGTTAATGCCACTATTCTACGGCATCAAGAAGCCTCTAGAAAATCTAAATCTCGACTATTCTAAAATACTTACACTTCCCATAGAGCTTACGAAACCCGAGTCTCTACACATAACAATTCTCTACATAGGATCCTCAAAAATTCGCAGTAACATTCTTCAAGAAGTAGATAGTGTACTTCAACAAATACCAAGATTTAAAATCATTATAGGACCAGAGGTGGACATATTTCCAAGCTTAATGAAACCACGTGCAGTTGTGCTAAAAGTAATTGACAGGTCGGGAATGTTAAACATGATTAGGTCAAAAATATTCTCGATACTGAATAGGCACGGCATCAAGATAGAAGATAGATATGTCGGTGAATTTAGGCCTCATTTAACAGTTGGGTATATTAGGTCTAAGCTTGACTACGAGTCTGCTATCGATATTTTAGAAATTGCAAAAGAACTGTTGAAAGACATTAGGATTGAGGTTATAGTTGATAGAATAGAACTTATTGACTCTACTGGAGGGGTATACAAGGTGGTGTACACTCACTGGCTTTCTTCCTGATCTTCGAAGGTTAGATCGAGATATTCGCGAACATTCTCGAAATAGAAGTTATTTCTCGAGTACGATCTAAAGTCCTCGTATCTTTCTACAAAGTTTCTATTCATTATTACTCTCTTTGCGGCTTCTAAAAACAGTCTTTCTCCAACTTCTCTTCTGCCTCCAAGTTCAAGACTTAGGGGGAGGTCCCAGGATAGCGCTTGAAGTGCCTTTATCTTTGGCTTCTCTGACGATTCTGCAATGTTTGCAAATGTTGGAATTTCGTTTTGTTCAAATTTAATAACTAACTTATCATCGAGACCACGTTCAACGAGTATTGAATCTACTGTGCGTAATAACAACGCAGTTGATAGTAATGCATCGAGCGGTGTTGCTGGCCTATCATCAGGTATTGCCCACTTGTCTATATGTATGGGATCCATTATGGCTTCATACGTTGTCAATTCCCTAGATAGCTCAAGTACAAGGTCGTCAAATGGTAAGTCTACAGCGTCTTTCCTAATGGAGATTACAGGTTCGAGAGTGTCATAATCTAAAAATAGTTTGATAGGTTTTTCTGAATATTCAACAGGCGGTTTCTTAATATTCAAAATTTCTCTAACAATATCGTGACTATCGACAATATGCACGAACACTATGTCTGCAGGTACGCGTGCTACCTTAATTGCCTCTCGTAAAGCCTTCTCAATCTTTCGCAGCTGATCCTCTGAAAGTTCTACACTTACAGTAAACTCAAACTTCATCTTTTACGAAAACTAGGTCTGTACTTAACAATAAATAACTTTGCTATCTTATGTGGAGGAATACTGAGCTCTGAGATACAGGTCAGCACTGCCGGCGTTTCTTCATTCTTTCAAGAGTGGCCACGGACAGTCATCACCCCCACCTAGACAACTTAGGTTAGGCTCAGCTGCGAGAAGTCCTTCATCACCTCTCATCACAGTCCTGGGCTCATCACAGCCAACAGAAGTTCTGACACAAAATTAAAGTACTTAACCGGATGATGATGACATGCCTGTCAAAATTGCTGTCATAGGATTTAAACATAGTGGAAAAACAACTATTGTTAAGGAACTATGTAAATTATTGACCGAGAAAGGTTATAGACCTATCCCAATAAAGCATATAGCACACAGTGAGTTTTCTATAGATAGTCAAAATACAGATACATATACTCTAAGAAAGGCTTCTGGAGTAGTTTCATTCTATGCTGACAGCAAGGATGCTGGCTTAATATTGAATATTGAAAGTCCAGAGTCATATATTGAATTTATAGAAAAGATAGCGAAAACACTAGACTATAATGTACTCATATTTGAGGGTTTTCGAAAAATATTTAGTAAAGATACAGACGTTCTTAAGATCATATGCCTTAGAGAAATCGGTGAGTTAACATATTTTGAAGACATCGAAGGACCCTACATTGTATGTACTTTCTCGGAGATTAATGATAGGAGAATATTGAAGTTACCTAAAGACTTCGATACTTTGAAGTCTCTAGTTGTTAGATATGTAGAGATATCGCTTATATTTGAAAAATTGCCTAAACTAAACTGTGGTAAATGTATTGCGGGATCTTGTAGAAGATTAGCTGAGCTTATATATAGGGGCGTTGCTAAATTTGAAGATTGCAGAGTTGTAGGCTCTGGAGATGTTAAACTGAGGGTCAACGATACCGATATTCCATTGAACGAATTTGTTAGAACATTGATTAAGAATGTTATCTTAGGTATTGTCAGGAGTTTGAAGGGTGTTCCTGAGGATGTTAGAAGTGTCTCATTAAGTATTAGATTTGCTTGATGTTATGACTGTTCCACGGTTTTGCATAGCGTTTATTATTGGCGATTCTCTTAAGCCGTTTGCAATTACTACTTTTACACCTTCCTTAGCTATCTGTGCTGCCATGTATAATTTTCGTTTCATGCCTCCTGTTACTTCAGGAGACTCTTTGAATATCTTCTCAGCTTCTTCAGGTGTTAGCTGTTGAACAACTTGACCACCTAGTATGAGGCCGTCGACATCTAGCAATATTGTGACAATGTCTGGACGCAGCTTCGTGGCTATGGCTGTTGCGACTTGGTCACTGTCAACATTTAGTAGGGTACCTGAGGAGTCTATGGCTATTGGAGCAATGACAGGTACTATATCCTTGTTGAGCAACGTGTTGAGTAGATCTATGTTCACGTCGACGATCTTTCCTGTATAACCACCATCTATCAATCTCTGTCTACCTCTCTCGTCAACTATAACTATCTTCTCCTTTCTCTTCGCAAGCAATAACTTTCCATCTGCACCAGAGAGACCTACAGCGTTGACTCCAAGTTCCTGAAGCTTTGAGACAATCTGCTTATTTAACCACATCATTCCCATTACGTAACACCATAGGGTATTCCAGTCCGTGTACCTGCTCACAACTCCGCTTGGACTCTTTACGAACTGTGGCTGTATGCCAAGTTTCTGCATTAGCTCGGTGACGTAATATCCTCCGCCGTGTACTAGTATTACCTTCTCTCCACGATTCCTAAGAAGTTGAATGTCTTTCAATACATTAGTCAGGTCTTTCCTTATTACGGAACCTCCTACCTTTACAAGGATCGTGGCAAAGGTTGATCACCCAGTCCTGCGGTTCAGTGACGGTTTTTGAGCATTATTCCTACTCTTCACTTTCTGAGGAGACCGTTACCTCGCTCGTTGTTGATTCTCTCTCCTTAAGGTACCTATCAACAAGCTCAAGTATGGTCTTTTTCACCTCGTCAGGACTCATGACGGAGGCCATGAGGTCGACGATCTCTCTAAGCTTAAGATCAACTCTTGATCTCAGATGTTCAACGTAGAATTCTCTACCTTTCTCAGTGAGCTTGTAGTATATTTTCAATTTAACTCCCTTAACATCTACCTGCTTCTCAACAAGTCCAAGACCAACAAGCTTGTTCAACACTTGGGTCAATGTTGCTTTACTCATCGACCTTCTTCCCTGGCGTGCTCTACGCTTAGAGATCTCTGCAAGTATGTCGCTCCACGTTAGTCTACACTCTGATCCTCTGCAGAGTTCACACATTACGCTAAGTACCTCAAACTCACTCTCAGTAAGTTCTATCTGCTCTGCCATATACACCATGTGCGTACCTGATCGATAAATAAACCTTATTCTTGAGAAACCTAATGCTCTGCCAAAGCACACAGTACTCTACTGTA
The DNA here is from genome assembly GCA_964414695.1 of uncultured Thermoproteaceae archaeon. Lineage (GTDB taxonomy): Archaea > Thermoproteota > Thermoprotei > Thermoproteales > Thermocladiaceae > JAADER01. The sequence goes on from CAYPXK010000125.1 coordinate 6,366, forward strand.
ACTATAATGTCTCTGTTGTGAACTTTCTTTCGCGAACTTTCTCAATATAGTAGGGAACTATGTACTTATTTATCACATCCATTATCATCAATCTTGCAGAATCTCCCTCAACATTGCTGATCTTGTAGATTGGCACATCGCCCACGGTTTCTCTGATGCATTTCTCAGCACGCTCAATTTCGTCAGAAGATGCCATGTCTATCTTACTTATTGCAACTATCAGAGGAATTTCCTTGAAGGTTTCCTTGACTTCTTTCAGAAGCTTCACCTGACGCTCAAGCTCAAATCCTGAGTGAAGTGTCGGATCAACGAGGAATATTATGACTTTAGCAAGGTGACGAAGTGCAAGAACGGCTTGAAGCTCTATCTTATTCATCTCGCTGAGCGGCCTGTCTAGGAGACCAGGAGTGTCAATTATCTGAACTATAGAGTCTCCAAATAATCGAATATGACCGACATGTATCTGCTTGGTTGTGAAGGGATACTCAGCGACTTCAGGCTTTGCAGTAGATACTGCACGTACAAGACTTGACTTTCCAACATTTGGCATCCCAGCCACAACGATGGTGTACAGTTCAGGATCAATGCACGGGAGCTTCTTTAGCTGCTTAACTGCCTCTCTTAGATACTCAAGCTCCTCCGATAGGTCCTCTATAAGGTCTATTATCCTGCCAATGTACATCTTCCTTGCCTTAAGTATGTCCTCGCGAGAGCCAGCAATTCTCAACATGAAAAGTGTGTCGCGCTCAATTGCACGTACTGCAGTTGGTGCATGTGCAATCTTTGCTAAGGCATGCCTATACTTACGCTCATCAAGCAAGAGATCAATGAGTTCTCTATAGAAGGGATGCAGACTATCGAGGAACGGCATGTTCATTGCAATGTCTCTAAATATCTCAATCAGGTACTGCGTAGTCTCCTTGACTCGCGTTATCTCGAGCCTACGTAGCTTAATGAAGCCAGGGTCTACGCTAGGTGCAGGTGCCTCTGTGGTCTTGTACCTGGTCACGACCATTCTTATCAGTTCATCCTTGGACGGTATGTATGGCAGAGGCTTCTTAAATGGACTCTTCATTTCGAGATCTCTCGCAAGCCTGTAAGCTTGGTAGCTCAAAAAACCTTTGATACAATAACTGATAAAGCTGAGGTACTGACCTGTGTACTAGGCTCCTCGTATGAGCACTAAGAGATATAGAGTGGGTATCGTAGGAGCATCAGGATTCGTTGGAGGAGAGCTCTTGAGAATACTTCTAAATCATCCAAATGCAGAGGTGACAGTTGCAACATCACGTGAGTATAAGGGAGAGTACGTGTACAGAGTACACCCGCATCTCCGCGGCAAGACAATGCTGAGATTTGTCGAGCCTGACATTGATAAGATAGCTAACAACTGTGACATTGTATTTCTCGCAGTTCCTCATGGACAGAGCATAAACATCACACCGAAGTTACTTGAGGTTGGTCTGACTGTGATAGATCTCTCAGCAGACTTCAGGTTAAAGGATCCTGAAGCCTATGTGAAATGGTACGACTGGGAGAAGCCCCACCCAAATCCTGACCTTCTTCAGAAGGCCGTGTATGGCCTACCTGAAATACATAGAGATGAGCTGCGTAATGCAAAGCTTGTAGCTGTGCCGGGATGCATGGCAACTGCTGGAATACTGTCTCTTCTACCACTTGTCAAGCACAGACTTATAGAATTTGAAAAAATCGTGATAGATGCAAAGATCGGAAGCAGTGGCGCAGGTGCTCATGCACCAAAGCTTGATCTACACTCCTTCAGGACATATGTAGTTAGACCCTACGAGGTTGCAGAACATAGACACATTGCAGAGATTGAGCAGGAGCTATCGCTCGTAGCAGGAGAACCAGTGAAAGTTGCTTTTACACCACATGCAGTGGACATTGTACGTGGAATCCTCACAACATCACACAGCTGGGCTCGTGGACAGGTAACCGAGCAGATGTTGTGGAAGGCGTTTAGAGAAACCTACGGCAATGAGCCATTTGTCAGAATTGCGAAAGATAAGGCAGGGCTCCACAGGTATCCCGACGTTAAGTATGTGATTGGGAGCAACTACTGTGATGTAGGATTCGAATTAGATACAAGACTTGGCAGAATAATAACATTTGCAGCAATCGACAACCTCATGAAGGGCGCTGCAGGGCAAGCTGTCCAGTGCTTCAATATCATCATTGGTGTAGATGAGCGAACAGGACTTGACATGACACCACTCTTCCCAGTGTAGTCTCAGGATGATGTAGTTAGCTTTTTAAGACTAGCATACCGTGTAACGCTGTGCCCACGTTCAAACTCGTCTTAGCTGACCCTCTGTCAGGCAAGAGCAGGCAATTTGAGGTAAAGGACCCAGTGGCTCAGAGATTCATAGGACTCAAGATTGGAGACATAGTAGATGCATCAATCCTGAAGGGCGTTGTTGACCTTCCACCCGGCTTTAAGATCAAGATAACAGGAGGAAGCGGCTACGAGGGTGCCCCAATGGTGCCATTTGTCGACGGTCCCGTCAAGAAGTACGTACTGCTGAGCGGGCCACCTGGCTTTCATCCTAGGAAGAGAGGAGAAAGAAGGAGAAAGCTCGTACGTGGAAACACTATAAACGAGCAGATTGTTCAGATTAACGCAGTCTTAATATACCCGCCTGGCTGGAAGGATGGACCCATATTCCCACTTGGAGAGAAGGAGCTTCAGAAGGTTCTAGAGAAGCTGAAGGGAGGTGGAGAAGAGAAGAAGGAAGAGTAAGTTAAAGTAAAGTTAAGTGACGTCCAGTAGCCTAAGATTCGCATTCTTTGACGTTGATGGTGTAATTCTTAGGCATAGAAGTTCATGGCAGCTCATACATTCTCGTCTAGGAACTGTAGACATAGCTAAGGTACATCGAGCTCTTGCTGTTGAGTATTGTGCATTAACTTACAGGGACTGGGCTTTCGTAGATGTGTTCCTGTGGAGAGGCCAGGACAGGAATAGCATTAAGTTGAGAGAGGAGGACTTTACACCTGGAATATTTGAGCTATTGAAATATCTTAATAGTCATGGTGTGTATATAATAGTGATATCAGGTGGTCTTGAGCTAGTGTATGAGTATATTAGAGATTATGTTGATTTGTTCGTATCGAATAGCTTGATCTACGTTGATAATAAGATATTTTCAGTAAACGTGCATGTTAGTACAAAGGAGGACATTGTTCAATTTCTTGAGAGGTTTCTGAAAATAGATTGGAGTAAAAGTCTAGCAGTTGGTGACAGTGTCATTGATGTGCCAATGCTTAGACGTGCCAGGTACTCTATAGCGTACAATCCTGCAGACGCTGAGGTTACTAAGTATGCGAGATTTGTTGTGTATGGATCGGATATGTATCCTGTACTTCAGATTGTTAAGACTCTGCTGATGTAGGTAATAGTTATACGTTAATTTAGCTACATGTGCACGAATGTCGTTGGAAGATATCACAACTATACGAGACTTATCGATTAGGAAAATTTTCAACTCTCGCGGCGAGGAGACTGTTGAGGTCGAGGTAGAGCTCGAGGGAGGCTATGGTAGAGCTGCAGCACCTGCAGGCGCTTCAAGAGGTAAGCATGAAGTTGTCTATTTCCCAAATGACAGTGTTGATGAGGGAATAGACGCATTTGAGAAGTATGTAGTTCCTGAACTAGTTGGTCTTGATGCATATGAGCTAGTCAACATTGACCTCAAGCTCGAGGAGATTGACGGAACAAAGAACTTCTCCAAGATAGGTGGCGCAGTAGCCATTGCAACATCCATGGCATGTGCACGTGCTGCCGCAGATGCGCTTGGTATTCCTCTCTTTAAGCACCTCGGTGGCGTATGTGCAAGATACGTACCATACCCCGTTGGGAACGTCATTGGCGGTGGAAAACACTCAAAATGGCTTGGTCCTGACATTCAGGAGTTCCTAGTTATTCCTGTAGGTGCCCCAGATGCATACACGGCAGTTAAGGCCAACTTTGAGGTACACCGTGCCCTCCTGAAAGAGCTGGCTAAGGTTGACCCATCGTTTACAGGTGGTAGAAATGATGAGGGTGCGTGGACTCCCAGAATCTCGACAGAGAAGGCTCTTGAAGTATTGACAAAAGTTGTGAAAGAAGTTAGCGAGAAGCTAGGCATAGAGATTAAGATTGGTGTAGATGTGGCAGCTTCCTCACTTTGGGACGAGAATAAGCAGAAGTATATCTACAGGAATGAAGGTGTTGAACGTACATCACGTGAGCAGCTTGAGTACATGAAGTACCTAATCGAGAAATATGACATATGGTACATTGAGGATCCGTTCCATGAGGAAGATTTTGATAGCTTTGCTGAGCTTACGGCAATGTTTCCTGATAGGTTGATCGTGGGCGATGACATATTCGTCACAAATGAGGAGAGGCTCAGAGAGGGCATAAAGAGAAAGGCAGCAAACGCCATCATAATAAAGCCAGACCAGATAGGCACACTAACACGTGCAAAGAGGACGCTTGATCTCGCTGTAAGGCACGGATATGTACCAATAGTATCTCACAGATCAGGCGAGACCGAGTATGCGATCCTTGCACATATAGCAGTTGGCTTCGGTGCTCCACTGATTAAGACTGGAGTAACAGGAGGAGAACGCGTAGCAAAGCTTAATGAGCTCATTAGAATCTGGGAGTACCTTGGACGTGGAGCTAGGATGGCCGATTTAGGAAGATTAACAAGATGATGAGTGTAACGGGCACAGATAGATGACGACTCGGTTCTCGGCTGAATCTTTCAAATTAATTAACATCTGAAGAGTGAAAATACTTAAATAGTGTACAACTCGGTTAGTGTAGGTATGCATAAGGATCAGATAGTTGGTGTAGGCTTGATAATAGTAAGTGTAATTGTCATAGTAATATATGCCTT
>CAYPXK010000126.1:0-12992 GCA_964414695.1 uncultured Thermoproteaceae archaeon
GTTAGCCATGTGATCCTTGTCGTCAGGTTTCCTTCTTCCAAGTACCATTTCAACGATGCCCTTGACAATCTGGCCAAGGAAGAGTGCCTTCTTGAGTCTCGTTTCAGGACTTGGATCAGTGCCTAGATGTGGGAACAGATACCTGTCTAGCATCTGCATTGCACGTTCAATACGTACTTCACGTGGCTGACCAACAGCAACTTTGCTTCCTATAAAGTCACGTGCAGCATCTACTGTAGGTGCAATGTTTGCAGAGTAGAGCAGTGATGGGAAGAGCTCTTTCTGAATCTCGATGTCGTCACTTACTGCTAAGACTATGTCTTCGTCTGTCTCCAGTCCTAAGGCTCTCATCACGATTGGGAATGGTATTCTTGCAGGTATTGCACGCATTGTGACATAGATTATGCCATCCTTATGACGCTCGACAATTATCGTACTCCTGTAGCCAGGTCCCATTGATATGACCTTAGCCATGTGCGTGATGGAGGCCTTCTCACCGTAGTCGTAGAATGGTCTGTTAGGAGCTAGATCCTCCTGAGTTACTAGGACTCTCTCACTTCCATTAATTATGAAGTAGCCTCCAAAGTCTTCAGGATCCTCAAGCTTCTTTACGAGCTCCTCAGGTTTGAGACCATGTAAGTTACAGAACTTCGATCTTACCATTATTGGTAGGTCTCCTATGTAGACCTTCTCCCTAGTGACTTCCTCATCGTTTATGTACAGAGTCATTGTTAAGTACAGAGGTGCTGCATATGTCAGGTTCCTGAGACGTGCCTCGATTGGGTAGATTATGTTCTCGCTTCCGTCAACCTCCTTAACTCTTGGCTTACCTACCTCAATCTTCTCAAGCTTTACATACAGTCCAGAGATCTCCGTCTCTACCTTACCTACCTCATCTACAATTTTCTGAAGCTTATTCTCAACAAAGTCGTTGAACGACTCAAGCTGGTGTCTTACAAGTCCCCATTCCTTGACATATGCCCATACTAGGACCCACCTGTCCTCGTACGTTGGGAACTTCCCAGAAACAGCTCGCTTAGATCTCCACACTGGCAATGGCAGAAGGTCCCCTGTCTTAGGTGAATGCTGTGTTAACATTAAACTCGAGCAGAGTAGGGTCACCTAGCTTAAAATTGTTTTCTCTCGAAAGAGCATACTAGCTTGCTCATCTGCTTAAATTGCTGCCCTACCATATAGTCGCTCAGTATGTCAGCTATACCAAGTACTGAGTCACCAATTAAAATATACTACGTCCCGACAGTGAATGCATACTTCTTCAAGTACTCTCACGCATCCAGATACGGCCCCCCTGAAGATGTCACAACTAAGTTCAGATATTGGGCAGATCCTCGCCCACTTATGCCACATGATATTGAACTCGTGTTAAGAAGTTCATCTATTCCACATGATGTAAAGGAGATCTTTGTGAAGATATTAAAACAGTCAACAACCATAGTCAACGTAAATAATGATAATGTACTAGACATGATATTAGAATTTATGACAAATGGAGAGGTATTATGCTCAGTTAACTATGACATGTTTAACGACAGATACATTGCAGTTCCAGGCAAACTTGGTGCTTGCATAATGCTTGAATATCTTAGATATTCTAACGTAGTTATAACAGATGAGCACTGTTCAAAGGTATATGATATAAGGAAAAAGGAAGACTACCCTGTATTCATAGCAACAACGGAGGATGGCAGGCCATGCGGTTCTGCGCTCATGCAAGATGGTAGAATTGTATTCGTTAGAAAGTGGATTCCAACCCCTGTAGAAGAGGTACTGAAATGTGTTGAAAGGAGGAAGGTAACACCTCGAGAGTTATATGAGCTCAATCTAGACTACATAATAGAGAGGGAAGAGAAAGTTAAGAAAGTAGTAGACTATTTTGAAAATAAGCATCATAGGAAAGGTATACTAAGCTTCTCAGGCGGTAAGGATAGTCTTCTTGCGCTATGTCTACTACTAAAGGCGGGCTCTAAGACAGATATAATACATGTAAGAATTGAAAATGCTGATCCACCGCCATTGGACAGGTACATAGACTATGTGGAGAGAAGACTTGGAGTACATATCGAAGTTCTTGAAGCTTCCTGGAATAAGACACTCAAATACCTACAGGAGCTAGGCATGCCAAGTCGTGGTAATCGTTGGTGTACTCCTCTTCTCAAATTTGTTAACATGCTATCCTACATAAAACATCGATATGGTATAAACGCAGTAGTAAGCTATGTAGGCAGTAGAAAGTCTGAGACTATTAAAAGAAGCATAAGACCTGCAACATACATAGACTCCGAGGCTGGTCTTCTAACACACGCAGTATGTTATAAATTTCCAAAATTGCTCGAGTATCTATACATATGGTATAGAGAGAAATTAGAACTATTCAGAGATTACCATATTGGAATTGAACGTGTAAGTTGTGTAACATGTCCATTCAAAACATGCCATGAGATAAAAATAGGAATAGAGCACTATCCTGAAGTATATGAATGCTGGCTTCCATTTATAAAAAAGCTGCTTCGAGCAATGGTGAAAGATGAGACATTTATTGAAAATGCACTAAAAGTACACTTATGGAGATTCTACCTGCTCCACAGTGATGCACAATACATTGCAAGAAAAGCTGGTGTAAAGCTTGTTGATCCCTACATTATGCAGCTAAATGCTATTTCAGACACTATAAGTATGAAATATGTATCAAAAGAGCAAGACGTTAAAAAAGTTAGCTTAACAATAAATATTAGGCATAGAGACAGACTTAAGCAGCTTGAAAGCTACGTGAAATTCTTCTTTCCTGAATGCACCGTATATGCACACGAGGATCGCATATACTTAAAGTTTAACGATTTTGAATTAAACATCTCAAACAGCGGCATCATAGACATTGTTATACGATCCTTCTCAAATATTGAAAATTTCATAAACATCCTAAAACTAGTGTACATGTGTCTGTCATGTGTTGAATGTGGACACTGTATCTATAATTGTCCAAACGATGCAATACTCCGTACACCTTTTACTATAGACTTCGATAGGTGTGTTCGCTGTTTTCGTTGTTTTGACGCTTGCGTACCGGCGAGGTACATATTCGACATGATCATACTCAGTGAATTAACAAGCATAAAGTATGCACGCATGCGTATAGAGAGAATAAGAGACAAGTACAAGGAAATCCTCACGCACATGAGGGAGAGCAGTGATATAGAGTGGCTAAGATGGTAATGGTGGATTCTCAAGTTTTCTAAGTTTTAGCTTTGATAATTCTTTGAGAACTATATTCATGTAATGCTCTGCTTTGCTACGAGGAATATTGTGTTCTTTCTCAAGTTTCTCGTAGATTATGTTTAACACAGTCTCATATTTCTTATACATCTCGTTCAGTTTTCTCCAAGGTATGTCTGCTAGGGCTTTTCCTAACTCATTATCTATCGGTAACACGCCCTTAACCATCAGGAAGGCAATTATTGGATAACCAATGTAGTTCCTGTAACGTGTTCCATTGTCATCACTGTATACCTCCCCTTTAGAGAGGTCTACGTACACCGTATACACTCTGCTACCGTCCGATGACGTTACTTTGCAAAGTTTATCATCGATTACTTTCACTCTTCCTGCGACAACTGCCGAAAGAGCCTCGAGTACCTTTATCCTTGGTGGTAACTTGAGGAACGTACTCATTCAGCTGTAAGTTTTCTACATTCCGATCAAATTTTCTCGCTGTTGCAATTCGGTTGGTGGTGTTGCATTTCTGTTGGTGGTGATTCTAAAAGGAAACGGTGGCCCACTCGGTGGAGAAGATCAGCATGTAATATGTCCTGAACAGAGCATTGGCAGTTTTTAAGCAGCTACAGCTATCCAATACTAATGACGAGTCTACCAGTACGCGAAGAGAAGACTAGTATCAATTCGTCAGTTCGTGTGAATATCACATGTACGCCACGTGTCGAACTATGTAGAGTATGTGGTTCATTCAAGGAAATTGCAGAGATGTTCAGGATAGTGTACAGGAAGAAGGATTACTATCCAGAGTTCGTCCAGGTCACCTCTCTATCTGAGAGTGATTTAAAAATTGTTAGAGAAATTCTCAAGAGACGACACTCCTCAGTCCTAGAGTTCATAAATACTCTATGGTTTGTCGAGTGTAGCAGAGTTGCCACTCATGAGATAGTTAGACATAGGATTGCAAGCTACTGGCAGGAGAGTCAGCGATATTGTATATCGGTAGGATTTCTCTTACCAAGGTCACTCTTAAAGTACTCAGATATTGTGAAGTTTCTTGAAACTTCTTATGAAAAGTATAGAGAACTAATTAACTTAGAGAAATGTAGAAGTTTTGGAGAAGATGCAAAACAATACATAAGGTACATACTGCCAAACGCCACACTTGCACGTATATTTATTCAAATGAACTTACGTGAGCTAGCGGAGGTGTTTCTACCCCTTAGAATGTGCAGGAGAGCCCAGGCTGAGTTAAGGTACATAGCGATCAAGATGTATCTAAAGATTACTGAACTGTTTCCTGAACTAGCAAACTTCACAGGTCCAAGATGCATCATATATGGAAGATGTCCAGAATTTGGCTTTGAGTCGCCTGAAGAAATGAGAAAATGCAGAGTTGCAGGATACATTGAAGCCTTTCAGGAACATGGCACTGAGGATGAGATCTCTCGTCTAGACGAGATTCTTGCTAAGCTTCCATAGTCAGTCCGCAGGAAAGATCATCACGATAGGGTCAGCAGTTGGACGGTTCATCACTTAATTGAATTTCTCTTGAGGCACTTTTATTAAGTCCACAATTTACCTGTTCTGCAATGGTTTCTCCTCCTAGGTACGTTCAGAGGACTCGGACTTCTATCAGATTGATAGCTCTTGGAATAGCACTAGCGGCAATAGCGATAGTGCTGATTGTCGCATCTCTGTCTTTCATAAACACATCATACATAAACTACATGTTCGTACTAAGAGCAGCCGCGGACATCGTTATAGTTGCTCTACTCTGTGTAGTCATAGTTCTTCAGTATAGTATAATAAGAACAATCGAGGAAAGACAGCCTTACATGCCTCCGCCGCCTCCACCGCCCTACTATCCACCGCCTCCACCACAGTATCAGCAGGTGCAGCTAATGACTCCACCACCAAGAATAGCACAGTCCTCGCCGAGCGCTGCAGAGCAGAGAACAGAGAAAAGTGAAATGGCCCTACTTAGGCCTCCAGTTCAGAAACCTCAGACAACTGAAACGGGCGAAAAACAGGAGACTACTCGATAAGGTTAGTCTTTACAAAATTCTCTATATCTTCAAGAAGCTTATCATCATCTGATATTACTGTTAGTTCTCCTAGATACTCTTCAAGAGACTTCCTGATTCTGGCATCTAGAAATCTCCTATCCATTAGAAGCACATATGCAACATCTTTTTCCGATCTAATTGCTCTACCTATAGCCTGCTTTATTTTAATTAATGCATTCCATAGATAGACTAATTCCCAAGCATAGTCTGAAGATCCTACACGTGTACTCACAATATCTTTAAACATGTTTAAGAAATCGTTTGGTTCGGGATATGGAACACCCACTATAACTACCATCCCTAATAAATTCTTGTTATCTATTTTAAACTCGACACCTTCCATTAATTTGCCACCAGCAACAACCATTATCAGTGTCTTCGGATTTTCTCGTAGCTTACTAATGACTTGTTCAACACTTGTAGAAGATAGTTCCATTATATAGTTTATATCACTTCTTAAGTATCTCCTAACTGTCTTCAGCACAGAGTACGATGGAAATACTGCAAGAATAGCTTTATTGCAATTAAATGCATCATATATTGCTGATAATAAAGTTCCTATTTTCTCAAACATAGCCTCTGTGCGCTCTACATACCTAGTAGTTATTCCAGGATACACAACAGCCCTTATCCTGCCTTCAGTAACGTACTCTCGGAAAGGTATCCTAAGTTCGCGAGTATACCTCTCAATTCCGAGCATTGTCTTTACGTAGTCAGTGGGTGGCAATGTTCCGCTCATCAACACGGCTCCTGAAACTTTTGAAAATACTCTCGAGCTCACTACGGCTGGATCAAGACATCTACATACGAGTTCCAATATGCCCTCATTACAGCTTACGAATATTGCAAACTGGGACCCTAGACCGGTCAAACGTCTATGAAACTCCAGCACCCTGCCAAGGTAAGAAAAGGGAAGAGCAGCACCTTGACTGCGTTTTCTCGATATTATCTCAATATATGCCTCCTTAACAACGTTTATATTATCGAATAATGACAATACCTCAGAAACATCTACCTGTATATAACTTCTCTCAATTTCTTCTAAAGTCCTCGACTCTTTTATCTTCTTCATGTAGGATAGTATATCCTTCAGGAACTTTAGTACATCGTTCTTTAGGTCTTCATTCATTATATACTTCTTAACTTCGTTAATACATGCTTTCACTGTAAGTTCACTTATAGAGAATGAGTTTGCATCAACAATTATCTGAGGTAAATTATGAGCCTCATCGATAACTAGCACACTCTTAGTTAGGTCTATATCAAATGTCTCGGAGAGAGTAACACTGAATACGTAATGATAAGTCATTATAATAACCTTAGCCTTGTCCATCATTCTCTTAGAAATTTCATAAGGACACAAACCCTCTCTACAGAGCATCTCAACAATTTCCGTTGGAGAAAGCTCCTCTTCAAGTAATTTAGAAATATATAAATCAATATCTGCACGTTGAGCTGATATGTAGTATTGACACTTTCCCGAGGATCGAAGATATTTGCACTCTTCAACAAATTCTTCATATGGCATTTTCTTTGACTCTACGTGGCAGCACATGTCAAGTCTGCTTCTTAATATTGTATATGGTATGAATATGCCCTTTCTACGAAGTTTATATAATTCTCTTAGGGGGGCTTGTGCCTCACTCTTGGTTCTTACAAGATACAGTATCTTTACGTCACTTTCCTCTGAGTATGCTAGAGCTCCCGCAAGTACTGCACTTGTCTTTCCAATTCCAGTAGGTGCCTCAATTAGGACTATGTCACCTTCTACAAGTCCGTCATATACAGTGTAAGCTATCTCTCTCTGAAATTTTCTCCATGTCCTATACGGAAAGTACTTCAGGAGAAGTGAGTCGACAGTCACGTAGCAGTTTCAACGCCTCAGTAGGCGTGTCTTATTCCTATCGTCTCTTTCTTACGCGTATTAGCTCCTCAGCACGTGCTGCAATATCCTCAGGTGTCATTCCAAAATAGTCGAATAGCTCTTTTGGACTTCTTGCACTTCTTCCAAATGAGTGTGCACCAATCATTATCATAGGAACCGTGTACGTCTGTACGACGACTTCTGCAACAGCTGAGCCGAACCCTCCCTTCACCATGTGTTCCTCTACAGTAACTATAGCCCCTGTCTTCCTTGCATACTTCTCAACTGTGTGTACATCCAGTGGACTGACAGTGTGAAAATGTACAAGTGCGGGACTGTACCCTCTCTCCCTCAGGATGTCGCATGCCTCCTTGGCTATTGGCAAGGTCATGCCTGTCGTGAAGACTGCAACATCGGAGCCGTCTAGTATTACGACGGCTTTACCAATCTCGAACTCGTAGTCAAGTTGATGAGTTATGTTCTGAACATAGTCTCTGCCTACCCTTATATAACATGGAGTCTTGAGCTCTGCTGATGCTATAACGGCTTGATAGACCTCTGGGGCATCTGCAGGTACTATGACCGTCATATTTGGAAGAACTCGCATCAAGGCGATGTCTTCAAGACACTGATGACTTGCTCCATCATATGCATCGCTGAACCCTGCATGTGTCCCAACTATCTTCACTGGAACGTTCATTCGTACAACACTGTTCCTTATCTGCTCCCACGCTCTCATTAGAAACATGGCAAAAGCAATAGCATATACTCTATGTCCTGTCAATGCAAGACCTGTAGCTACACCTATCAGATCCTGCTCAGCTATGCCTACGTTAAAGTACCTATCAGGAAATTTGTCTCCAAAATATCTTGCACGTGTCGCCTCTCCTACGTCGGCTGTAACGACGACGACATCAGGATAGGACTCGCCTAGGTCAACCAGAGCCTTGCCTAAAGCATCGCGTGGCGTGAGCTCACTTAGCTCACTCTTTCGTAAAGACAACAACTTCATGATAACACCTCTCGATTAACTTTCCACTCTTCCAGGAGCTTTAGTGCTTCTTCACGTGTTATTCTCTGCCTTGGAGTCCCCTCAATCTGTGGTACACCTTTCCCACGTACAGTGTGTGCAATTATTACGGACATTCTCCTGCTCTGCTCAACATCCTCGAGCACTGCAAGTAGTGCAGCTACATCATGACCATCCACCTCAATTACAGAATAGCCAAGGGCTTCGAACCTCTTTCTCAGGTCTCCCTTAGTCTTAACCTTCGATATCTCGCCATCGAGCTGAATCTTGTTATGGTCTACTATGGGTATGAAGTTTGTTAATCCATAGTGAGAAGCTGTTGCAAAAGCCTCCCAGGCCTGTCCCTCATCTAGTTCTCCATCACCAACGATGACGTAGACTCTCCTATCGAGTCCTCTCCTCTTTAGGCCAAGAGCTATCCCTACAGCTATGCTTATCCCCTGCGCTAGCGAACCCGTTGCCACGTCTATTCCAAGTGCACCTATCTCAGGATGATTCTGCAGTGGGCTGCCTATCATTCCTGAGGACCTTAGATCATTCCACGTGAGGTAGCCCATTGCTGCAGCTATCGCATATATCGCATGTACTGCATGACCCTTGCTCAAGACCAGCCAGTTCCTGTCGATTCCACCGTTAAGAAACTTCACCCTTCCAGTACCGTAGAGCACGGTCAGGATCTCAATTACAGAAAGTGCGGAGCCTAGATGTACTCCAGGATTGTAGGCTGATATAAGAACCAGGTACTTACGTGCCTTGTCAGCTATTGTCTGCAGATGTTCAATTAAGTTCATCAGTACCAACGTTCTGTGACCTAAGGGAAATTTAAAGCTTCCATAAAGAACATTGTTCGTCAAAAAATGTCAATACTAGACGAAATTGTCCAACACACAGTAAAGCGAATCAAGATAGAGAAAAGGATGTTTAAACTTCCAGAAAGAGACTTGCCAACACTGAGCTTGAGAAGTGCACTGTGTAGCCATGCTAGTCCTGGCATAATAGCGGAATATAAGAGGGCCTCACCACGAGGAATAATAAACCTGACATTAGACTGTGAGGAATTTGTAAAATATACACGAGACTATGTCCGTGGATACTCGGTCCTCACAGAGCCAAAATGGTTCCTCGGATCTTACACATTTCTGCGAATAGTAAAGGAAGAGTCAGGTAAACCAACGTTAATGAAAGACTTCGTTGTAGACCCATGGCAAATAGATCTAGCATTTTCAATAGGTGCTGATGTTGTATTACTAATAGTAAAGGTACTTGGCATAGACAAAGCATTAGAATTTCATGATTATGCAAGATCTCTAGGTTTAGACACCATAATAGAGGTAGACAACGTTAACGATGCTATAGAGGTATCAAAATGTATTAAAAAAGGAGAAACAATACTGGGAGTGAACTCTAGAAACTTAACAACACTTGACATAAGTATAGATAGATGTATAGACATAGTAAAGGCAGTAGATTACGACCTTATAATTGCTGAAAGCGGAATATCAAGATGCGATGACATAATGAAGTTCAAAGATGTTAAGACTAAAGTTAAAGGCTTTCTAATTGGGACATCAATAATGAAAAATATAGAACTAATAAAGGATTTGCATACCGCATGCTCGTTGCTATACTAGCAGGTGGAAAAGGAAAAAGATTTAAGAATCCAGAAAAGTGTATAGTAAGCATCCAGAAGTTAGGTAAATCAACTCTCGAACTTTTACTTGAGAAACTTAACAAACACAATACTCATGTTATTGTTGTTACAACAGAAAAGCACACTGGTATAATAAGTTTCTGTAAGAGAAATTCCATAGATTTTATCGCTCTTTCAGGACTTGATCTCTGTTATGATATGTGTCTTTTGGTGAATATTATACGTAAAAGACCTCTCATAGTCTTACCATGTGATCTTGTGGTTAATGACGAATTTATCGAAAAACTCCTGTATATACATAATACATTTCTATGCTTTAGGAATGAAAATATTCTAATTAGTATAAAATCGCGTAATGATATACTTTGTGCATCAATTATCTTATGTGATAGATGCCATTACGGAGTTGAGATACCGTGGATTGAATTATATATTAAATGCCAGATGTTTGATGTCGACTACCCAGATGTTGTTGTAGGGTAGATATATGCTAATTTGTGTATTTTCTATGTTATCTGTGCAGCTTTCTCAGTTAGATATTGTGCTGCCTTATTGATAGCTTCCTTCAGGTATATTTTATAGGGTCCGAGCTTTCCTCCATAGTTCCCTGCTGTCACTTTTACAACTTTTTCAAATTGTGCTGCTGCGAGTGCTCCAATACCCATCGCTAACTCGACGTCCTGTGGTCTCAAGCCATTTATTACAATTTCATAGACACATTTGACATTCTCAGGTAGCTTAGTGTCAGGTACCTTATCTCTTATGGTTGGGCAGTAGGGATGGTTTGTTGAAGCCTTTACTTTCGGATACTTGAGTGAGCCTGGTTTAGAACCTGCGCGGCATACGCCGCCTGGAAATGGTAGGACTACATGTCTTGCATATTTTCTAATCATTTTAACAGCATATTTAGCGGCCTTGAGACCCTCCTCAGGATCTTCTGAAAGTATTATGATGTTGCCTCCTGCAACACCTTTCATGACTCCTATCTGCTCCTCTATCAGGAACTCTCCCTCCATCACTGGTATTACCCACATTTTCCTGCCGTAGAGCTCTGTACAATACTCAAAGCCGTCTCCAAATTTTGCAATTGTTGGGCCGACCGTGAATTTTCGCCTTGCCTTTGGTAGGGCATTAAATACTCGAGTTGTCGGACAGGTGAGCACCACCTGACTAAGACGTAGAATAAGCTGCTGCTTAAGTAGACCTAGGTCGTTATGCCAAAACTGCACAATAACTCCAGGTCTTCCATCAGGTGTTGAGGACGCCTTTACGAGACATTCTATGCCAGCCTCGCAGGGACACATTATTATAGAAGTTGCAAAACCTGTAGCTAATGTACCTGCAACATATGCCCAGTATTTATCTCGTGCTGTTATCAAGACGCGACAGACATACATTGGAAATGCCTCTGCAAACGTATCATCAATCTTGTTTAGCACATTCTCGTTAAGTTTAATTTTCATGACGTCTACGCACCCTCAAGCTTCAAACTATCTTTTTACAGTTTCCTTAATATACTTCACAATTTCTCGAGCTATGTCAACACCCGTTGCCTGTTGTATACCTCTCCAGCCTGGCTGCGAGTTAATCTCTAGAACATAGTATTCTCCATCAACTTCAGCAATGTCTATGCCCGCGATCTCGCACCCAATAACTCTCGCTGCCTTAATAGCAAGTTCCTGTACTTCTTCCGAGACCTTGACAGCTAGTGGTTGACCACCTTGTGAGACATTAGTTCGCCACTCTCCCGGGGGAGCTCTACGTATCATCGATGCTACAACTCTATCACCGATAACAAATAGTCTGTAATCCTGTCCTCGCGTCTTAAGATACTCCTGAATATACAAGACTGCACCGCAAGCAGTCAAGTAAAAACATAGTCTCCAGACAAAGTCTTCAGGTTTCTTAACGTTCCTTCTGAGAACCCTAACAATGCCGTATCCTCGAGACCCAAACAGAGGCTTTATAACAACATCCCTCTTACGAAAGATCTCGCGGTACTGAACATCCAATATCCTGTACTCATTCTCTGTTACTACGGTTAAAGGAGTCTTGATACCATGAAGTGATAACAGGTAAGTGGTCCTAAACTTATCAATAGCGATCTCTATCGATTTAGGATCGTTTATTACTCTAAGACCAAGGTCCCTAAGCAAGTGTAGAATATCAATTCTATATATTGCCTGTTCTAGAGAACATTTTCCTATTGGTCTTACAAATACAACATCAATAACATTCTCTATTGGGGTATCTCTAAGATACACGATTGGCTTACCATGAATTTTAACCGATAAATCTCTGAACCTGAAAAATATGCATTCAGCACCCTCCTCAAGGCACGCTCTATATAATTCTCTGCAAGCCCAGCTACTTGGACTTCTTGTCAAAATCCCTATTTTTAACGTCATACAGCTACATACTTACCTAAGAAATCTCTTACTCTATCTTTGATAGTCTTCAACATGTCAAATGCATATTTTATATGGTATAGCTCTGCTTCGCTAAGCTCGCTTATATCAACTTCTGTACTTGGAGTAGCTTTATCTATATAGTTTTTAACAGCTATGTTAAGTTCAAGTTGTTTAATTTCGTCATATATAACGCTAAGCGATTCTAATAAATCTTTGTCTAGAACTTCACCTTTACGTAATATGTCTATCATGTTCTTCACATTAAGGAAGGGTCTCATTCGTGTAGCCATATAGTAGAGTACTGATACTAGTTTTGATATAGGTTCAACTATGTATCTATACACATTTATATGTCTGAACTTCAGTCTTCCGAATATATCGAGTGGTATCTCTATTGACGATATGTAGTTTCTAAAGCACTTTATAATTTTCGTAAATATATTCTCATTTTCTACGTTGTAGAAACTTTGTAACAAGTCTGCGCTACCCCAGATGTGTCTCGATAGTAATAGTACATCTAAGAGTCTTGTGTCGTCTTCACTTAAATTAGAGAGCTCGTCAACAGATATATTCTCTACCTTCACTGTCTCACCGATATCCAGCAACTTAGATAATGAGGTTCTAAGTCGAAGAGTGACCTCATTTAGTGCATTATCCTGCTTACCAATTACATATATAGTAAATTCTTCGCCAAATACGTAATCATAGCTTGATAAAGGCTGACTGACCATTACTGCAA
>CAYPXK010000127.1:0-2996 GCA_964414695.1 uncultured Thermoproteaceae archaeon
TAGTGGCCATATTAAGGAGGAGAAGAACTACAAAAGATTTAGTTAACGAGGTTTATAATCTTAAAAACATATTTCCAGATATTGTTGATAACATATTCAAAACAATAGACTCCATTGTTGCAACAGCCATCACAACATTACTCAGTGAGAGGTATCTAGAGCTTGGTAAACTTATGTACATAAATCATATGTTGTTAACTGCGCTAGGCGTGTCAAACGAGGTCGTTGATAGTATTATACAGGCTGCACGAAAGTGGGGTTTGCCAGGTGCAAAGATGAGCGGAGCGGGTGATGGAGGTACAGTGCTGTTCTTAGTAGATGAGTTACCTGAAGAACTTAAATGTAGACTACAGGAAATTTGGAGAAATGAATTAATTACCCTCGAGACGGTGAGTATTGATAATCATGGCATCAGGAGAGAAGGCTGAGCCACAGATCGATAAGAACAAACTTAAAGATGCTATCAAACTTCTAGAGGAAAAGCTTCAATCTAAGACCTTCATAAAGGCCATAGGTGGCCGAACAACATATGAAGCATTAAAAACAGTGCTCGAATACGCAAAAATGAAATTGAAAGAAGAAGGAGTACCCTTTTGATAGAGAGGTTATAGAAGAACTTGTGCTAGCTTGTCACAATGCTGAAAGAGTAGTTAAGGATATTATAAAAAGCCTGCTTGATATAGTAGTCCGAGACAGAAAAGAGGAGCTTATCAGAGTATATCCATTACTTCCAGACAGGGTAAGAAGACTAATATTGAAATATGTCGAGAATGTGGAGGTTAACGACATAGGCAAAGCTGTAGAGGAAGTCAATAAGGAAGTTGAACTAGTCTTTGAGAGAGTGTACAATGCTCTACGAAGACTCGTAACTCAGGCGCAGCAAGCCTAAGCGTTACCTGTATATAAGCTAGTTCCTTTCTTTTTCTCGAGATGGTCTTTGAGAAGTTTGTTAAGAAAAAGGAGACTACACCTGTAAGGACCTTACCTTCAAATCAGTTTATCATTAATGAGATTAAGTCTTCTATATCAACAATAGTGCAAACTCTAACAAAACTTGAACAAAGAGTTGAAAGACTTGAACATGAAGTATCAGACCTCAAGAGAGCCTTGGAAGGTTATTTTATAATACAGCTATCTACAGTACCATCCTCACTTGCAGAGCTTGCCAAGATTTTGAATCTAAAGGGTGCAGTGCTACTATTCGATTCTAACGAAATTGAGCGATATGGCGAAATTCAAGAAGATTATAAATCACTAATGAGTTCTATCGACTTTACATCAATTCTGCACTTTGATAAAGGTGAGCTAAAACTATACTTCTTAAAACATGGCAATAAACTGCTCTATATAGAGACTCAGAGAACTCTGGACAATTACACGCTTGGACTTATCAGAAGGTTTTTAGAATATGTCTAAATTGTTTTTCTTTTCAGCATCTTTCTAAGTGAGCGAATGTTAATTTTGAGTTTTAGTCTTTTCACATAGCTTGCTCTCTGAGCAGGTTTTACATGTCCCTTAACTATAGCCTCTACGACAAATTCTGGAGAGTCTGCATACTCTTCAGGTATGTAAGTCATGCAGGTCCCGAAGGCATCAACATGATGAGCATCGCTTCCACCAATTTCAGGAAGGCCCACAAGTCGGACAAGTGAACTTGTAAGTTCGTTCATTAGAGGTATGACACATCCTCCATTGTAAGTCTCAACTGCTGGCCAAGGATAACGCACTAGGTTCCATAACCCAATGCCGCTCCGGGTAAAGTCAAGTGGATGTGCAGGCACTGGTATACAGTTGTTGTCTCGACACCAATCAAGAAGTTCCTGAATATCTTTTGGAGCTGTATCGGAAACATAAGATATGCAGTACACAAGTACGTCACCTATGTTCGTTCTTATCTCAGCGCCAGGAACAATGGTTATCTTGTAGCTTAGTTGTCTTACTCTGCTTTTTACGAACTCGATAGCATGCTTGCTACCAAGAAACGTGTCATGATCTGTTATTGAAATTATTTTAAATCCCTGTTTGATCGCCGTCAGTATATAATCTTCAGGTCTTGAGAGGCCATCACTGTACACCGTATGCAGGTGAAGATCTGCCTTTACAACGTTCTTCGTACTCTCGTACAAGGTCTCTCTCAATGACCTCACCGTTGGGTTCAACCTCCTTGAAGACCTGAGCCTCAAATATGTATATTGTAGTCAGTTCGTCGAGCCAACAGTTGTATGGGAGAAACGCCTTAGCGCATGTCTCGTTTAGGAACGTCATGACATCCCAGCAGTACTCAACAGGGACCTGTGGAAGCAGTAGGCCTGAAAAGATGCCTCGCTTTACGACCAGTCCATGTCTTCCGATAACTATCTTATTCAGGTATTCTTTAGGACTCTCAACCTTCAGTTCCTGAAGTGGACTAAGCACAGAGACCTCTATTACAATTCTATTGAGCTCGTCTAGTCTGAGCGGCTCAAAACGTGGATCTTCTGTAGCTGCTGCAATCGCACTTTCGATTAACGCCTTGACAACATTGTCAAGTCCCTGTGGAAAGCCAATACAGCCACGAAGTTCCGTTCTGTCTGGCCCCAGGTAGAGCTCAAGTGTTGTGAAGACACCATACTTCTCTTTCAGCAATTTTTCAGGTGTGTCAGGTGGTGGTGCTATCTTTCTACCTGTCTTAAGATACTCCTCGATTGCTTTCCTGGCTAATTTTACAAGGAACTTACCTTCCTCAAGCGTCAGGGGCTTAAACATACGTCTCTGTGTTAATGCACAAGCAATATTAAGCATACTTCAACATCTATCAAAGTGTTGAAGTGCAGCATATGTGGTCGTGAGGTAAGCATAAGAGAATTAGCATACGTCAAGGGCAACATTGTTGTATGCACATCATGTTTTCCAAGATACTACGTTCGCAATCTGTGTCCACTCGTTAGTAGAAGATTGAAGGGGGAGAACTTACCTGCATGCACATATTGCCGCTTCATAGAAGAGTGTAATAAATA
>CAYPXK010000128.1:0-11068 GCA_964414695.1 uncultured Thermoproteaceae archaeon
GAAGACAAAGCCTCTAAAATAATGATGTAGATCCTAGTATCATATTCTCGACAAGTCTTATGAAGCCAGTTATTGAACCACGTGGCAGCTTCTCAAGTTCTCTAATTAGCTTTTCATTAATAGTTCCAATACTTATTCGATCTATGACACTGACATAGTTGACCGATATAGCTATTTGACTCCTGTTAGCATTGATAAGACTGAGCTTGACAACTATAATATTATTCTTTGAAAAACATACTGTTGCAACATAATTCCACGTAGATAGTGAAGATAATATAAACTTCTCAACCAAGTCTACTAGGTAAGGATTAGTTATCCTACCCTTGAGCTCATTAATAAGCTGTCTCAAGAACTTAGACATATTCAACAAGCCACTAAATTGAACACACTTCGAACTGTTATTCATGTACTTGAACGCAGAGATTCTACTCCTATTTAGGATATTTGCAAGCATATATGAATATCGAATGACAGGGTACTGTATAGCATGTTTGACCTTTGTTAAATTACAGAATCCCAAGCTTAGCCTTTCCTCCCTTATAGGTTTAACACCAACGTTGACGCTTCCTCGAATACATATGAGCATATTGCTGTCGTTTTCTCTTATTAACTCACTGAAGTTTCTATACTTCAAATTTATTGAGTAAAAGATGTATCTAAGATTTACAAATCCTTTATTAATCACTACATATAGAACGCCCTTGCTAGGGTCACGGCCTATCGTAACATTTGATAGCTTCTCATGCAACTCTACATTTATTGTTGGGTTTCTAATGGAGACTGTGCACCTCATTATCATGTACTTGAGGTGCAATTCAATAGGTTTCGAATATGTTGTTGTTATTAGTCTCTCCGCTCTAGCTATTAGTATTTTAATTTGATTTTTATTCGATATCGGTACCTTAAGTGTCTGTGCGTAGCTAGTTTTTCTATGTGTTTTGACACTAATCGTAGGACTGTGTGCTATGTGTTTGTATAGGAGATACCCTACGTATCCGAGTGCACATATTAGACAGCAGAGTACTACGAGAACTATAACTAAGCTACGTGACATATGTTAGGTAACTGGACTCATGAGTAATAAGCGTAACAGAGTCTGGGGGAGAATACCGACAGGATGCCAGCTGTGTCTTAGAGGCATGAAGAGTGTGCTATTTGTCACTGGCTTATGTAATGTAAATTGTTTCTACTGTCCAATATCAATAGAAAGGAAGGGGAGAGATGTATGTTATATAAATGACATACCTGTAACATCAATAGCAAACATAGTTAAAGAAATAGATAACTCGTTCTCTCAAGGCATTGCAATTACAGGTGGCGAACCATTCCTCGTATATGACAGAGTTGTAGAAATATGCAGAGCCCTGAAGTCTATATACGGGCAGGAATTTCACATACATGTCTATACAAACATAGCAAACTATGGAGATAAAGTACTTCGAAAACTATCTTACTTGCCTATAGATGAGCTGAGGCTTCATATAATAGACCCTAAATTAGTGGAAACGAGAAGAATATCACTAAAATGGCTCAGGAGGAACGCAAGCTTCAATATCGGTCTCGAGGTTCCTGCATTACCTGACAAAGTTAGAGATATATTAAGAGTAATCGAGATTCTGTATGAAAGTGAAGTTATAGAATTTGTTAATTTAAACGAGGTTGATGTCAGTGAAAGTAATGTACAGAACTTAATAAAAAGGGGGTACGTCATAGACAGTGATGGAACAGTAAGAGGGAGCTACGAGGCTGCTTGTAAAATTCTGGAGCTTGTATCCTCAAAGTTTAATGATATTAACATACATGTGTGCTGCAGCTGTACAAAAGATCTTACACAAATTGGATTAAGGTACTTCGTCAAGAATATAATGTTTAGCAGAATGTGTAGTTTAATAGAATCTGATGGTACAACCGTGGAAGGTCTTTCAGATGGTTTACATGTACATCCATCGAGAAGTAAGTCAGGATTTGTGAGAGTGTTATTTAAAGGCAACAGATTTTTAATTCTTGAGGTATCTTAACTACTGACAATTTTTTCTGCACGTAGGCTGAATACTTTGTAGTATGTTACGACTCCATCATTGCTTATTAATGCTAATACAAGTTGTAGACCCATGCTTTCACAATACTTAAGTAAGTATGATAGATCCACAACTTTTATACCGAGTCCCTCAGTAACGATTTTTAACCCATATCTTGGTGGTGCCTCTGAAGCCCTCTTACCTTTATCCCACACAAGTAAGTCAAGTGGTGATTCAGGGCCTGCTAATCTAACATCGTATCCTCTTTTTCTAAGATCTTGATATACTACAAATTTCAGGAAATTGTCTATTCCTTGCAGAACCTTGTCAAGTGTTAACTCATCATTGTTAACAAACACCCTATGCCGTGTCATAAGATACGCAACCTCTACTGGTTGCAGAATGAGCTTGTTATCGCATAGTGTGCCTATTCCACGTCTAGCAAGTTCTTTAACAAGATCTTCAGGTTCCTCTAGCACATAGACATTACCTTCCTGTTTTAGTCTGAGAACTTCGACCTTCTCTCTGCTTCTCCTGTCTCTACGCGTCATGGCTCAAGTCTGAATCTGTCACGTGGATATAGAACAACTTCTCTGATATTGCTTCTATTTAATAACACCATCAGAAGTCTATAAAGTCCAAGTCCGAAACCTGCATGTGGAGGCATTCCCCAGTCAAACACCTCTAGATGGAACCTGAAGTTCTCAGGGTTGAGACCTCTCCTCCTCATCTCTTCCTCAAGTTTCTCTCGAATATGTATTCTAGTACTTCCGGAAGCTATTTCAATTCCATTGATAACAAGATCAAATGATTCGCTATATTTGGGATCGTCTGAGCGTGGCATAGTATAGAACGGTCTAAGGTCCGTTGGCCAATCAATAATGAAAAATGGTTCCCCAATTTCTTCACTAAGTAATTCAAGACCTGCATGAGGTATGTCCTCTCCCCATTTTACCTCGAGTCCTCTCCTCTTCAGCATATCAAGCGCCTCATCGTATGTAATTCTCTTGAATGGTCTTTTTGGGACTTTCACATCTACGTTTAGTATCTTTAATAACTCTTGGCAGTTCTCGGCTACCACTCTATACACTTCACATATTATTTCCTCAAGTATGTTCATAACATCACTATAGTCCATGAACGCGGCTTCTGCATCAACACTTATGAATTCGTTTAGATGATAGTTTGTATTATGTTTCTCTGCACGAAATGCAGGCCCTATCTCAAATACCCTTTCAAGTGATGCCGTCAGCTGCTCTTTGTATAGCTGTGGACTCTGTGCAAGATATGCAACTCTTTCAAAGTACATTACTTGAAATAGATCTGCTCCACCCTCTGTACAAGTTGATATTATCTTAGGTGTAAATACTTCAACAAACCTATGCCTATAGAATACTTCTCTTATAGTCTTTGTAACAATGCTCGAAATCTTGAATATTGCTAAGTTCTCAGGACGTTTAAGGTCAGCTGCCCTGTACCTTAGTCTCGTTCCGAGCTCTGACCTAACTTCGCCCCATATGTCTAATGGTAATGATTTTGCCTCGTTCAGTATCTGGACCTCTACTGGAAATATCTCTACGCCTGAGCGTGCTATTTTGCTTGCTTTTACTATCCCCCTGACCGCTATGACATCCTCCTTCTTAAGCTTCTTAACAAGTTCCAGTAATTCGTCAGGCGTAGTACCTTTCTTGAATGTTATTTGAACAAAACCTTCACGATCTCTCAGTACTACAAACTTAACCTTACCAAGGTCACGTATTTCCCATACCCATCCACATACTGTGACCTCTTGACCATCTAGTTCGGGCTTTATGTCGCTTGTCCAGTGTGTCTTCCTTAGGAACTGCATTCTCGCACTTTAGATGTGCAGCGACTAATAAAGTGTAGAAGTGAGGTGAAGACTTGAAGAAACTTGTTTTAGACTTTCTTAGAAGAGCACACGAGCCTCATCTCGTTATTTCGACTCTAACGTTTGTGCCTGAAACAAGGCTCAGTATCTTAGCCAACTCATTTGGCTTAAATGGTAATCTACGAGCTTCCATTCTCGTTATCTTTACAACAGCCTCGCTTGTCCCATCTGGAAGCCATGATATCGCTACTGTCAGTATCCTTGCAGGATGTGCCAACTGTACGGCCAGCTCATTTATATTGTTGGACTTCTCCACGATACGCACTCTCTTTCCTAGCTGCTCCTCGAGACTCTGCTCTATCTCTCTCACGATCTGTCTAGGCAAGCTCTTGACCCCGCGAAGGACAACTACTATGGTATCATCGACGGAGTACGACTTGACATACTCAAGGTTCTTCAGATACTCATCGTACTTCTGCTTGATGTTAAGGAAGGCGTTTATCACATCGACATCAGTCATGTCGTATTCCTGCGAGTCTAGTAGCTGTTGGCAACGTGCACAGAATACCCTCGTCTTCACACAGAATGTGCAGAACGGTATTTTCATATCATCACCTAGTGCTCACTGCTCAGTTCTATAATATCTTTTAAATCTTACGTAAGTAGGCGCAGAGGGAATGTGTAAAAGACAAGAAGTGTACGTGGAGAAGAGCGGAACGTACATGGTAGACATTTCTAAACTAGATCCTGAAACCCGTGTAGAGATCTACATTAGGAATGTCGAACAAGCTCTTGAGCAAATTGAGCATATTTACACGATCTCACAGGAGATTCGTGAGATACTTGACATCGTTAAAGCCTACATAAAGGACTCGAAGTTCTACCTAAAGAATGGTGATGTGTTCACCGCACTAGCAACGATAGCCTACGCTGAAGGCCTACTTGATGCGCTTAGACTTCTAGGCATGGTCAACTTTCACTGGCGCATGCCCAGTGAGCTTGCTAGACGGGCACAGACTAAGGTACTCACAGCAGGAACTTTTGAGATACTTCACCCAGGACACATATACTACCTGCAAGAAGCTTGGAAACTTGGACGAGTCGTGACAATCGTTGCACGAGACACAACTGTCAGGAAACTTAAGGGAAGAGACGTGGTCATTAATGAACAGCAGAGACTGAAAGTTGTTGAAAACTTGTACTACGTACATAAGGCGAGGCTTGGCTATGAGGATGACATGTTAAGAGTTGTTGAGGAGGAGAGGCCCAACATCATCCTGTTAGGTCCTGACCAGCCAGTTGATGAGGATAAGCTAAGACGCGAATTAGAGAGACGAGGGCTCTCAAATATCCAGATAATGAGACTACCCTCAAGATTAAACTCCGAACTTTATAGTACAAGTGCAATAATAAAGAAGATAGTGGAGAAGTTCAGAAACATACAATAATATTCTAATAATGATATTCCTAACGAGAAGCATTATCGAATACCTCATAGAGGCATATGTAATAGCTTGCCTAGTAGTAGTTTCATTATCGCTGAAAAGTTCGTCTCTTTCAAAGAAGTTAGCAAACATAGTAAAAACACTATTTGTACTATATCCATCTTCAGCGCTTGTATTTGAAATATATCAGAAATCTTTGCTAAGCAATTACATTACCTACATAATATCAGCGTTTATGCTCTCAATTATACCCGCCATTAAACTATTTCCAAATATGAGAAAGTCAGTATATGTATCGTATGCTATATTTATTATGCTGTGTGCTATATTATTCAGATTTTCTCCTAATATTGATACGTTAGTAGTCGTGGTGCTTACAGGATTTATACTGGGGTTCCTATCGAACTGCCTGAGGGATTTCTATTTAATGCCTCGGCTATCCATTGAGTATATACTTGTGGTACTTCTAACGACAATATCTATAGTACTCTTTATCAATCATAGGATATACTTATGTCTACCTGCATTAGCTATTTCGCTTCTTCTACTCTATAGAAAGCCATGTATTTTCACATTGACATTGTTGTCAGGTTTTGCAGTAACCACGGTATCATACACATACCTTCCTGTAGCAATCCTGTCACTGGTAGAATGCGTCTTGTCGCTAATGTACCGACCAAGGTACCGTGCAGAGATTCCACCACCATACACATGGATTGGGACGTACCTTGGTGGTCGATACCTAGGTCTAGATGTTGTAGGTCTTGGGGGGTTTAGCTATGTCCTGAAGGTTGCAGATGATGAAGGCAAGATGTTTGCTGCAAAGATATTGAAAGAAAATTATGCTAAGGACAGTAGGGTAGTTCAAGAATTTAGAGAAGAAATGAGTAAGTATCTAAAACTAGATCTTAAGTGTGTAGTAAAAGTGTTTGAAGTACATATACCTCCACCGGAGAGCAGAGAATACATTGAAGACCCACCCTATGCAATAATGGAATTAGCAAAAACAACTCTTCGAAAGTTACTACTGCTAAAAGGCCCACTTCCATTAGGAGAGTTCTTTAAATTATCTATAAAAATATCTGCTGCTATACAAGAGCTTCATAGTAGAGGTCTTCTACATCTCGATCTTAAGCCAGAGAATATCTTGATTATGGATACTAAAGATTACAATATAAAGTTATGTGACTTAGGTTCAGCGAAAGAGTCCCGAGAATATGTGCCGATTACACAGATTTCGTATCTCTATGCGGCACCTGAAATGTTACAGAAATTTGTTGGGACACAGCAGAGCGATGTGTATTCTCTAGGCTGTATCTTTTACGAAATGTTGACAGGTAAGGTGCCGAACGAGTTTTATATGAAAAATGTTCCTGTACCACCCCTTAGAAGTATTAGACAGGATGTTCCTGAGGAGCTTGAGAAACTCATAATGAGCATGCTTGATCGTGACCCTGCAAGGAGACCTACTATTCTACAAGTTTTTAGGACATTAACTTACTTAACTTCACGATACTCTACTTCTAAAAGTGTGTAGTATCCTAATCTGACTATTACCGAACTTTTTATTTGATATTCCGATATTCTATTGAATGAGGATCCATCCTGTACATATGTTCCATTTCTGCTACCCAGATCCTTTATTATTACAGTGTCACCATTCTTTATTATAGCTGCATGTTTTCTAGACACTGTGGGGTCAGGTATCACTATTATGTTATCTGGACTACGTCCAATTGAGACCTCTCTAACAGAATCAATGTCTATAAATAGCTCTACGCCGCAGAGTTCACTTACAGGTACTTGAAGAAATTTTACGCGTACATAGCCCCTACGTTGACATGCTTGTTGAACATCTAATGTTGCTGTTAATGCTTCCTGCATTATTCTACAGGATATTAGCCTTCCCTTCAGACTATTTTAAGAATATCGTCTATGTTCGTCTACGTCTTCTCCTGGAGGCGACAATTGCAGCTATTGCAACGACTATTATTACTGCACATACTATCTCTGGAAGATGCTTCATTGCCTCAATTTGAATAGTTGTGTAGACTCTCACAGTCAGATGAACAGTGCTCGTCATCTCGAAGCTATGTCCAAGCTTTGCAACGTATGCTAATGCTGGAGCTGGAATGTACGTAAGCAGCAGCGTCATATTGTATAGTCCTGGGATTGCTGCACTATCTATATCTATGAGATAGTCAAGCTGTACAACGTCTCCTGGCTCTAGTTTACCTAGCACCATCCTGTTTGCATACATTGCTGCAAGAGGATTATTGCTTGGCACATGGAACGTGAAGACATTTGGCATTGATAGAATTGCTTGGACGCCGTACAGTGATGGCCCATTCACGTACTTTAGCCAGATCCTCAGAAGTGCCGAGGAGGCTCCTGGATAGAAGTTCACTGTCTCTATTCTTATGATTTTGAACTCTGGCTTAGGATAAACTTTCACTTCTATAGTGTAGTTCTTTTCTGAGTCTCCATACGATACCTCTATGGTAAACTTATACACTCCCGGCTTTACGGTATCAGGCACATTGAATAGAAATACTAGTGGAATTGGCCTACCAGGCATTAATGCAGGTAGTGTATATTTTGTAACGTTGGACGTTGGTGCAGTGAAGCCATGAGGCAGTATCAGGTGTACAGTCACGTTACGTACAGTTCCAGTTCCTGAGTTAACTAGCGTAACGTTGAGTAACACATTTTCCAGCCCTGGAAATACTACTGGTGGATAAGTTACTGCATAGACTATCCTAACTTTTGGATAAGGTATGACTAAGGTGACGTTCTTCACAATATTGACATTGCCGAACTTCACGTAGACAGGTATTGAGTAAGTTCCGTAAGTTGCATTATTACAAATGTTGACAATGTATACAATTTTCACTGGTTCATATGCAGGTATGATAGGAAGATATTTGCATAGAATGTGATGTCTCGATCTGTAGATTGGGTAATGTAAAGGTATGCACACGTTAACGTTTCTAATAGTTGAAGTCGATAGCAAAACTATTTCAAGAGGTACGTCTCTCGAGCCTGGTCCTATGAGCTCCTGATTCGGGATGAGCCATGTTGCAGAGATTGCGGATATGTTAACTGATGGTATACATATAGTGAATTTCTCAGTAATGTTCCACATCTTGAATGTGCCTAACGATATGTTCAGCATCTCTGTATAGCATCCTCCGGTAACGTTGTCATAGATGTTTACAAGAAACATCACGGGAATAGGCCTTCCAGGTGGCAATGCTCCGATCTTCTTAGTTAACACATGCACAATGTGTCCATTTCTCTTGGCGTAGAGTGGGTACCTTAGTATGAGATTCACCGTCACGTTAAGTAGCGTGCTTGTACCTGTGTTCAGGAGGTACAGGACTAGAGGAACATCCTGTGCTCCCGGTCCCACATACTGTACCTTTCCTGCGCCAAGCATCACATTGTATACGCTTATTCCCGCATTACCAACAACGGGCAACGTCAGGTCAATAGTCTGCGTCTCCTCCTTCAGTGCTACAAATACAGGCTTCCCGTAGACTATGGTTGTGTTGTACAGCATGTAATCTAAGTTCACCTTAATCGTGTACAAGCCAGGCTTCGTTGTTGGTGGAATAGATAGATAGAATATGCATGTGTAGTTCTGTCCAGGCTTTAGTATAGGTATCTTGCAGGTTTGTGATTTGGCATACCACTCAATTCCTGAGGGAAGCTTCAGTGTCACCTTAACGTCATACACAAAGTAGCTGCTCGGCACTTCAGGAGGAAGCATCACAATGACCTTGAGAGGCACTAGGGTGCTTCCTGGAGAGGCCATCCCCATCCAGTAGCCATACGCCACTAGCCGTACTGATTGTGCATGTGCAAGTTGTGCTGTTGATAGCACTAAGATTAAAGTCAAAATTATAGTTAACAGAGCTAGCGATACGTTACGCGACATATTTCTAGCAATATCGCGTGCGTATAATAAGTGTTACTGTACATACCTGTAATACCTGTACGACTTGTATGTAACGTAATACAATTATAAGAGTCCTCAAGTGAGAACACATGCACAATCAGGCACAGCAAGTCGACATGGCGTATATCGTACGTGTAACGCTGGTACTCTCCTTGATTGCACTGCTTGCAATGTACACCGAAACCATGGTGCTGCCCGCAATGCGTAAGCTCATGGTGGAGTTCCATGTGAGAGAAGCAGACATTGCCTGGATCCTGACTGCGTACCTTCTGTCAGGTGTCGCGGCTACTCCACTGATGGGGAAGCTCAGCGACCTCTACGGACGAAAACGCATACTACTGCTCGTACTTGCAATGTACGCACTTGGACTTACGCTATGTAGCTTCTCTAAGAACTTCACATCATTTGTACTCTCAAGGGCTCTTCAGGGAATTGGAATGGCCATGTTCCCAGTAGCATTCAGCATAGTTAGAGAACAGCTTCCTGAAAGATACATACCAATTGCACAGGGTATGATAAGCGCAATGTTTGGCATAGGGTCAATAATTGGGCTGATTGTTGGTGCACATGTCCTACAGTACTTTGGCTGGAGGGCACTGTTTAGGTCCGCTGCAATTCTTGCGTGGGGCCTCATAATTGTTGAGCACTTGACAGTCAGGGAAGTTCCTCGAGAATTTAGAGGTGGCAAGATAGATTACGTTGGTCTGTTTTTACTATCAGCAGGCACCGCGCTTCTCTGTTTTGCATTTGAACGTGCGTCATACCTGGGCTGGACAAGCACGTCTGTCATGATGTCGATTGCTGCCGGTATCGTATGCTATGTGGCGTTCATGCTATGGGAGCTGTCCGAGCTTGAGCCCTTTGTTGACTTGAGAAAACTTGCCGAGATAAATGTCATGGTCAGCAACTTAGCAGGAATAGTTGCAGGTTTTGGAATGTTTCTGTTCTTCCAAGTTTTCATACTGTACCTTGAGTTTCCGAAACCTGCAGGTTTCGGACTTACTGTTATCCAGGTAGGATACTACATGACAGGTCCGTCGATTGCAATGCTGATAACTTCAGCACTTGTTGGTAGGATAATAACGAGAATAGGAGTTAGGAAGAGTCTAATAATCTCAGCAGCGTATCTCATATTTGCATGTTTGCTCTTTCTTGCCGTCGATATACACTCTCTACTTCAGGTTGTTGCAGCATTTACAGTGGTCATGTCTGCAATAGGTAGCCTACTTGTGTCCTTGATCAATTTACTGGTGCTCTCGGTAGCAAGAGAAGAGGTTGGTCTAATGACGGCAATAAACATGGTTTGGAGATATGTCGGTGGTTCATTAGGTACAGCACTTGGCGGCTACCTACAGTCAACGGTGACGACTGCGATAGTTGAAATATTTGCCGGACACGTATTTGCCATGTCGGCACCTGCGCCTGACGTAGTTAGGATAAGCATGGCAATAGTTGCTGGTCTGTCTGTCCTAATACTGCTGATATGCTTGAAAGCAAGAGAAGTATATCCTGGACTTACTCCGTCCTGAGAGCTTGTAGTGGTGACACTCTCGACGCTCTATAAGCTGGTGCTAAGGTGGCGATGACATTAACCACTAGAGGCAGCGTAGACACTATGGCCATGGTCTGAGGCGTCAACACTGCAGGTATCACAAATCCTGGACCTAGACTAAGCTTCACAAAGGATGCGAGTGGTATCAATAGCGCATCTCCCGCAACTATGCCTAATACTGATATCATTATGGCCTCCGACATCACTAGCAGGAATATCTGACGATTTGTGAAGCCTACA
>CAYPXK010000129.1:0-20098 GCA_964414695.1 uncultured Thermoproteaceae archaeon
AAATCTCTAATATACTAATATACAAGGATTGATAAATATGATAACAATACTATTTGATCTTGATGGAACATTGATAGATTCAGAAAGAAGGTTTAAACTAGGACAGAAAGGAAATAAAATAGACTGGAATTTTGTCCTTAATCCAAGCATAGTACAGACACTTGATAAGCCTATGCCTAAGGAAATAATAGATAAAATTGTTGAAATATGTCAAGAACTCAAATGTGAGAAAATAATAATAGTCACTGGTCGACCTGAGAATCTACGTGAAGTAACATTAAGACAGTTACAGGATGTTAACATAAAGTTTGATGAGCTTATAATGCGTAAACCTGGTGATTATAGGAAAGAAGTAGACTACAAAATTTCAATACTATACGAGCTGGCAAAAAGGTATGAAATTACTGCAGTATTCGATGATAACGAGGAGGTACTAAAGTGTGTAAAGTCGATTTTCCCCAATGTTAAGGCATTTAAAGTTTCTAAAGAAGGTGTTAACGAGTTTATACAGAGAACCTTTATAACACTTGACTTCTATCTAAAGTAAAGCCTGTTACGAACCTTCTTTTTCTTCGACTTCCTCTACATTCTCCTCGTTAGACTCCACATCAGTCTCAGTAACTTCATTACTTTCTGCCTCAATAGCATGTGTCTTCACTTCCTCTATCTCAACCTCCTCTGTAGGTTTCTCTTCTTGTAATTCTTCAATCAGTGTCTTTCCTGAAATTACTAGGAAGCCGTCACGTTCTTCTATTTTCTCTTTTTCTCTACTTTCTTTCTTAAATCGTTCAGCTCTGCTTAATATTACTTTGAACACTTTCTCGGGATCGAAGACATTTATCTCGAATTCTTTCTCAAAGTATCTAGTTATGTTCTTTATGTCTCTTAAGAGGAATTCATAGGTCTCTGGTCCGGAAACTTTAACGGCGGATCCCCAGTCAATTATTACAAGTTCTTTTCCTGTATTCACAATGTTGTACTCGCTTAGGTCTGCGTGTATTATCTTTCCTAGTATGAAACCACGCTCTATGTACTTCAGAATTGTGTAATATGCCTGCTCTGGATCGTCGGGTGGACATTCCTTCATGAGGGGTGCAGGTACTCCTCTCTGATCTTGATATGATATGAACTCCATCACAAGTATGTTTCGATAGAATGCTATTGGTCTTGGAACGCGGACTCCTGCATCATATGCGATTTTTAGGTTTCGAAACTCTTTTCGACACCATACTTCCATTAATTTGAACTTGCTCGATGTTTTGACACCTTCAAACCTGTGATCATACGCAATGTACTTCTGTCTGCCACGTATGAACTGTGCCGTTGTTGTGTAGAATATCTTAATGGCAATGTCCTCGCCGTCAGGAGTCTCACCCCAGAAGACCTTAGCCTCTTTACCCTGTGCAACAGGGCCATGTATGTCACCAATTACGCCTCTGTTCATGAGCTCGTACAGGGCCTCGATAGTGTACTGATTGAATACATCGTCTAGAGACTTCAGCTGATCAATGTCCTTTATTCTAAATCGCCTTTTCTCTACACGCTCCCAAAATAGACTCACGTGTAACAGACTAAGTAGGAGACTTATAAGACATTGGCACTACTGCACCTGCACAAAGTAACTGCCGCTAACCTCTGGGATGGATACGTAATCAACAACAGGTCCAGAAGAAGCCTTGACACGACACACAGATACATATTTCAGGATGGGCTCCCTTCTAGATGAGCTAACATGTCCAAAAAGCATAGCTTCTGCAACGCTTCTGAAGCCATAGGTATACAACATGTTTACAAAAGATATAGATATCCTAGGATTGACCTCGAGTATATACACAGACCCATCCTTATCGACAATAAAATCGATATTAATATAACACTTCAGAAACCTACTAAATTCCTGAACAAGCTCCCTACATATATCTAGGATATAACGCCTCAAGTATTTTACACTACTTTCAATACCATAAAACTTGAAAAAGTAACCTTCAGCCTTAATTACCTGTCTATTGACAAGCTCAAGAACAGGCTTGCCATCATACACAACTGCGCTATAACTCATGGATAGACCTCTAACATACCTCATTGCAATTATAGGACCAACATTCGAGATGTTGTACAACTTCTCAAAGACATTGAGACATTCATTAACAGAATTAACAACATGTACTCCGTAACAACCTGCAGAATCTACAACTTTCATGACCATCGGCAAACCTAGCTCCTTAATAGCCTCCTCTACATCGTACCTATCACGCAATATTAAAAACTCAGGAACAGGAAAACCCTTTCTTTGAAGTAAATTCAATGTCAAATCTTTCCTACTCAACGTTGGGATAATCGTGATATCAGGACCATATAGTCTACACCTCAGATGTTTTGCAATTTTCATAATTTCTATAGAAGGTGCTATGACAAACGCACCATCGCAATCTTCTGAAAACTTAGCTAAATTATGAAGTTCTGTATCTGTTACTTCTATTACTTTGCCGTGAAATTCTTGAAAACTTACTTTAATTTCTCTGTTTCTAAATACTATGATATTAATGTCAGGTATCTCAGTTAGTGAGCGAATTAAAAAGCGAGTCATTAAGTATCCATCAAGTAGATAGTCTAGACACTTTCTACCGTACCAGAGTGCGTATTCCCATACTAGTATTTTCATAATTGTTTTAGATTCTGCTACTATGACTTAACTATGTAAATTTCAAGTTCTTGATCGAGAACTTCGTAAGGTTCCTTTTCTGGTTTGCCAACTTTTAAATCTTTTATCTTATGCATATGCTTCAGCTCTGTCAGTATTGGTGAGAGTTTCTCATGTACATAAACTGTGGCTTCGAGAGGTGCTGCTAGGCTTAGACCATGCTTGTTCTTATATGTCCAGATTGTGCGATTGAACTTCATGAAAGGCTCAATGATTTCAATGTACTTTCTATCGAACTCTATGTCTAGTTCATCTTCTATCTTTTGGACATGTACTGACTGTCCGTACAGGTTTCTCCAGATGTAGTCTGTTATAAATGGCATAATTGGTGCTAGAAGTTTTGTAACTGTTCTTAGTACTGTATGTAGTGTGAACCAGGCTCCTCTCTGTTCTTCCTGTGTAAATAAGCCTTCTCTGTTGTAGGCTCTCGCCTTCACTGCCTCTAGGTAGTGGTCTGCAAATATGTGCCATGTGAAGTCAAATAATATGTGTGCAGGTTCGTAAACATCAAACTTTGAATATGCTTCGACACATTTCTTCAATACCTCTTCTAATTTTGCAAGTATTGCCATGTCCAGTGGAGTTAACTTGTAGTTATCCTCAACATATGGGAACTGTGATATGAAACGTGCAATGTTCCATAGCTTTGTGACAAAGCTGTGACCTGTCTCAATTAACTGAGGCATGTACCTGTAGTCACTTCCAAGTTTTGCCGCTGCGGCAGCCCAGAATCTTACTGCATCTGCACCATACTTCTCTACTGGTGGTATGGGATCGATTATGTTGCCCTTTGACTTGTGCATTGCTTCTCCTTTCTCGTCAAGGCCCATGCCTGATATTCTGACGTATCTGAACGGCGGCTTACCGAAGAGTAAGTATGCCCTCAGTATTGAGTAGTACAGCCATGTCCTAATTATGTCATATCCCTGTGGACGTAGTATGCTATGTGGATATACTCTCTCGAAGACCCTGATGTCGGGCTTAGTGTAGCCTGATGCGTACATCCAGGAAATCGAGGAGTCAAACCATGTGTCTAGAACGCGTGTATCGCCAACAAGCTTACCATTTGGACACTGCTGCTTAACTTCTTCAGGTGGTTCATCTCTCCATGGCCTATAGTACCTGCCTGGTCTTGGAACTATTGGTCTGACCTTGCCATCATCCTCAATACAGTACCATATGGGTATCTCGGTAGCATAATATCTTCTCCTGGAAATGGGCCAGTCGAATCTGAGAGATTTAATCCATTCTATTAGAACATTCTTAAACTCTGGTGGATAAAATTCCATCTCTTTCTCAATTATTTCTATTAACTTGTCTCTAAACTCCAGCTGCTTCAAAAATAGCTCCTTTGTAACTATTATCTCTACAGGAGTCTTACATCTCCAACATACAGGAACACTATGCTTTATCTTCTCCCGTTTAACAAGTAGACCAAGCCTATCTAATTCATTAATAATTTCGTTTCGTGCTTCTCTGATGTACTTACCGGCATACTTGCCAGCATATTGGTTAAGTCTTCCTGCCTCGTCAATAACAATCCTGATTGGAAGACCAAGATCGTTCACTATCATGAGGTCACGTACATCACCGAAGGTACATATCATGACTAGTCCTGTACCAAACTCAGGCCTTGCTGCAGGATGCTCAAGTATTGGAACCTCTTGACCGAATATTGGAACTTTAGCATGCTTACCCTTCAAATGCTTGTATCTCTCGTCCTGCGGATTGTATATAACTGCGACACATGCAGGAAGAAGCTCCGGTCTTGTTGTTGCAATAACTATGTCTTCACCTGTTTCTACAACCTTGAATTTAATGTAGTTTAGCGTTGTCTCTTCTTCAATATATTCTATCTCAGGTTCTGCTAATGCTGTCCTACAGCGTGGACACCATGGCGTTGGACGCTCAGCCTCATATATTAGTCCACGCTTCCATAGCTCGATAAATGTTTCCTGAGTCATCTTTCTGTACTCTTCACTATCTGTACCATTGGGCCAGTAGTCAAATGACAAGCCCCATCTCTCAAGTATCTTAACGTTCTCACGCTCATACTCGTCAAGCAACTCCTTACACAACTGTAGGAACTTCTCGCGTGGAACATCATGCATCGTTATGTTATACATCTTCTCAACCTGAACCTCTACAGGAAGTCCATTCCTGTCCGTGTAGAATGGGAATATCACGTTGTAGCCTCTCATCCTGAAGAATCTTGCAATCATGTCAATCTGCGCATAGTGAGCAACACCTCCAATGTGCATTCTACCACTCATGTAGGGCGGCGGTGTATCAATGACAAGTATTGGCTTGTTCTCCTCAATCTTGGTCTTGTACAGCTGTTCCTTCTTCCAAATCTCTATAAGCTCAAGTTCCTTAGATATGTCCCAACGTTTCTCAGCTAGCTTAGGCTTGAAGCTCATCTATTGCCAATCTTAGGTGAAGAACAGTCAACTAATTAATTTTCCGAGCGTAAACGTGTACA
This sequence comes from uncultured Thermoproteaceae archaeon, assembly GCA_964414695.1. Lineage (GTDB taxonomy): Archaea > Thermoproteota > Thermoprotei > Thermoproteales > Thermocladiaceae > JAADER01. The sequence goes on from CAYPXK010000129.1 coordinate 5,184, forward strand.
AAACGTATACTTCAATAGCACGACTAATTCTTGGACGTCTAGCAACATTCGTCTAGGTACCTCGCCCATGTGCCTAACATACAGATATGGCCAGTACTTCAGGAGCTCTAGAAGCTGAACGTCGATGACACTATTAGAGTGAGGTAAGTAAGGAAAAGTAAAGAAGATGCCTACATGCACGGTAAGGTCCTTCGGTAAGTAATCTTGGAGAATCCTGAGGCTTATTGTGGCGAGGTGGGTAAGGTAAGCAAACAGCAACTTGTACTGTTACCTGAACTGGATATGGTATGCAATGCTTAAATACTATGTACTTGAGAGCCATATGTACATGCTGATGACAATGCCATACTAGCTTAGGAGATCGGTGCAAGAGATTTCCTGATTCTACGAGATTCAACTTTCATGGTTCCTCACCATTTCTACAGTGAGATTATTTAAGAGGGTACTCTATGTACATGCGTAAGTAGGAACTGTATGAAGCTCATAATTGCAATAATAAGACCTGAAAAGCTTCCACAAGTCATGAAAGCTCTGCAGGATCACGGCATTTATCCCTTGACAGTGTTTGAGGTACGCGGTCGAGGCGAGCAAGGCGGTCTATATCTCACACATGGACCAATGCAGTACCATATTGAGCTCCTTCCAAAGGTCAGGATAGAGATAGCTGTAAGTGATAAAGAGGCAGAAAAAGTGATTGACATAATACAGAGAGCGGCATGGACAGGAAGACCTGGAGATGGTAAAATCTTCGTAGTTCCTCTAGAAAACGTTGTACGTATACGAACTGGTGAGCGTGGTGAACGTGCATTGTAGATTAGGGAATGGTCAGCTTCTTCTCGAGACTTAGGACGTATCTAAAGGTTGCACAGACACTGCCACTCCTGCGCAGATATGTTGTCCTCGGAATGTTTGATGGCATAATTGTCACATTATCCCTAATAGCAACAGCGGACATTGGTAAATTAGCAACAGGTGCGCTATGGACAGCAGCCATTGGCAGTCTCGTAGGTATAGCAACAGCATCTGCCTGGAACACGATACAGGCAGAACTTCTTGAACGTGCAGCCGAATTAAGAAAAATTGAACGTACGCTACTGCGCTCACTCAAAGGTACAGTTCTCGAACGTGCACACAAGATCTCAATGCTTCTCTGTGCATTAGTCCATGCTGTGTCGCCTCTCACTGGTCTACTGCTAGTGATACTGTATCTACATCTCAAGTCCTATTCAATTACCTCGCCGTATGCACTACCAATAACGACCGTGGTTGCTGGATCAGTACTCGGTGTGTTGGGTATCATGTACCTAGGCGAGTTAGAGAAGAGTGATGTTGCAAAACTTAGCCTCCTGATGTCCTCGGCAACTATAGGAGTGGTGATTATACTGCTACTGGTGATGAAAGTCCACGAGCTTGGGACCTAGTATCTGAAATACTTTTCAAAATTCGGCTTCTTCCAAGCATTGTACAGCTCCTTTATGGGTAAATCGATTACCTCCTTACCACTCTTCTTTACTACAAGCCTAGGTTCTTTCAACACCTTTCCAATAATGGCGTATGGAACATCTTCAAGTAACTTAACAACTTCAGGAAGCTTATCAGGTTCCACCTCTATGAGAAACCTCGTGTTGGACTCTGAGAAGAGCACATAATCTGCACGCCAGTCACCAATGTACGGAACCTTTGCTAGATCAATCTCGGCGCCTAGCCATCCTGTAAATGCCATCTCAGATATTGCTACGCCAAGGCCACCGCTCGAGATGTCGTGACAAGCCACTATCAGCTCTCTGTCAATCAGCTCAGTGATCTTATTAACTATTTTTTTGGCGTACTCCTTGTATACTTTTGGAACTGATTCTCCTAAGAAACCTCTAAGTGCGTAATACTCACTTCCGCCAAGCTCCTTTCTTGTTAAACCAACTATCAGGATGTAATCGCCAGGTTGCTTAAGATCCACAGTCACGACCTTCCTAATATCAGGAACTATGCCGATCGCAGTTATCAGGAGCGTCGGCGTGACAGGTCCAAGAGGAGACTCATTGTATAGGCTGTCCTTCCCAGATACAAACGGGGTCTCGAAGTACTTTGCATACTCGTAACATGCCTTAACAGCTTCCACAAGGTCCCAGACTCTATCGGGCTTCTCAGGGCTCCCCCACGTGAAATTATCTAGAAGAGCTATTCTTCTGCCGCCTACAGCAACGTTATTTCTAATTGCCTCGTCTATAGCGCTTGCAGCCATCCAGTAGGTGCTTATCTTGCTGTACCTTGGCTTAATTCCTACACTTATCACAATTCCCCTCCATGAGTGTGGCAGTGGCTTAATTACGACACCATCACTTGGCCCACCTGTGAGGCCATGCAGTGGCTTAATCACTGTCCTGCCTCCAACTTCGAAATCATATCTACGTACAACATCTTCCCTGGAACATACGTTAGGCGAGGATAGTAAGTCAAGCAGTATCTGGTTATAATCATCAGGTTCCGGAAATGATGGCTCACAGAGCTTTCTCTCAGCAGGCTTTGCCTCCCTTACCGTTACAGGAGGACTAAACAGGAAGTCTAGGTCTAGGTCAGCAACCTTATACTTACCGTAGTACACCTCGACTCTGCCTCCGGCAACGAACCTGCCAACGATCGAGTACTCAAGCTCTTCTTCTCTCAAAATCTCGAGTACCCTATGTAACTTGTCAGGAGGAACTGCGATGAGCATTCTTTCCTGACTCTCGGATAGCCAGATCTCCCATGGTCTAAGCGTTGGGTCACGTAGGTGTAGCTTATGTAGCCATACCACAGCACCAAGGCCATAGCGTCTAGCTGTCTCACATACAGCACAGGATAGGCCACCGCCACCTAGGTCAGTTATGCCATGACCAAGTTCCTCGTCTCTTATCCTGATTATTGCTCTTCTGAGGGACTCCTCAATAACGGGATCAGGAATCTGTACTGCCGAACGGTGTTCTTCTTCGCTTTTCTCTGTGAGTTCGGCTGATGCAAATACGACGCCGTGTAGTCCATCTCTTCCTGTCCTATTGCCAACTACCAGTATGTAGTCTCCTGCCTGTACCTTCTTGATGTACTTGGATTTTGGTAGTATGCCAACACATCCACAGTATACAACTACATTACCGACGTATCCCTCGTCAAAAATCACTGCACCTGCAACTGTTGGAATACCCATGTTGTTGCCATAGTGTGCGATTCCTGAAATGACTCCACTATAGATGAAGCGTGGGTGCTTGATGCCTCTTGGAAGTCTATCTTCAGGAAAGTTCAGGGGGCCAAAACCAAGAACGTCAATTAGTGCAATTGGCTCAGCCCAGACGCCCAGAACGTCTCTTATTACGCCACCGACTCCTGTTGCTGCACCTCCAAATGGCTCTATCGCTGAGGGATGGTTATGTGTCTCCACCTTGATGGCAATGCCATACTCCTCATCTAGCTCAACTATCCCGGCATTGTCCTCAAATGCTGAGACAACCCAGCTGGGCCTAAGCTCCTCAAGAACCCTCATTATGTACGTTTTCAAGATGTTCCTGATCTCAGACCCATCAGGAAGTCTTATGACTCCTTTGAACGTCTTATGATAACAATGTTCACTCCAGGTCTGTGCAATAGTCTGAAGCTCAACGTCTGTAGGCTCTCTACCGACCTTCCTATAGTAGTCACGTACATGTCGCAGCTCCTCAATACTTAGCCCGAGGCCAAGCAGCTGATTTATCTTAAGTAGCTCAGAGTCATCCGCATCTGTAACCTTGACTTCGTACACTTCAACATCAGGAAAGAGCTTCACAATACGTGTCATCTCAAGTTAGTGTAGAACATACACTTCTTTAAGAATAGTCAACTCACATACATAGATCTAATGGATCTGAGGTATCTAGATAGAAAACGATGGGTACTCCTATTTGACATACTTGCACAAAAAGCCCTTCAAAACCCTGTAAGCATAGAGGAACTATATCAGGAAGTGCTTAGACAGAGTCAGAGACTTTCACTCGAGATCTCTCTTCAAGAGCTCAAGGACATCATTAAGGAATTTGAGGAGAGAGGAATAGTGAAGACGTTCAGAGATAACAAAGGAAACACTGTCGTAGTGCTAACAGAAGAGGCAAGATATTTTGTACTAATATACAGCACGTCCTTCATCGGCTTATAATAAACACCTTTGCACCAACATTATCAGGCTCCGTCATAATACACTCATATCCTTCCTTTCTCAGCTTTTCAGCTATCTCTTGCAAAAACTTCTTATTAACATCAAAACAATATGCAGCAGGTCCCCAAGAGCTCTGTCCAACACCTCTTGCGCCAAGTCTTTTTAATAACTCTACAATGTTAGCAGTTTCCTTTCTAAAAACACCTTGTTGAACATTACTAAACATCTTGCCTACAGTGACCTGTAGTTCCTCTAAAGCATTTGCAAATTCTTCAAATTCTCTATCAATGACGGAGGGTACTAACCTATTAAACAATACAAAGTGTGCATAATAAACAAGTGCGGGGTCACATGACGATGCAAAAAGAACCTGCTCCTCAACTTCGTCAGGTCCTCTACTACCTTCAGGTATTACTATGAGAACATGCCAATCCTCTGGAAACTGAATCCGAAGCAGAAGACTGGGGAAGGAGTTTTCGGAGGTCTTTCCTGAATCTATGACGAGACCCCCGTACTTGAATACGTAAGTTCCAACTCCCGATACTTGGCCACGTCCTAGAACTTTTGCGAGCTCTACAACGTCTACGTTTCTTCCATATGCATTACATACCCCGAGTGCAACACTTAGCTTAAGCTGTGTTGTTGATCCTAGACCAACATGTCTTGGCGCATGTGACACTATGCGTATGTTTACCTTATCGACATCGATCTCATACACGTACCATAACCTGTTAAGCACATCCTTAACTTCCGGAATTTCAGGATTAATCTCTCCTCGTCCTGGAAATTCGATCTCAACAATGGTCTTAGGCTCCTTTACACCTAGGCCAACACAGAGGTATTTCCTGCCCCTAGCTGTTCCAAATGGGTTTAATACACCAAAATGTACACGTGCTGGAGCTACAACTCGTACAATCTTCATTTAGAATTCGACAATCTTCTTACCCTTATCTTTGTACTCCTTGATGAGCTGGTCAGCCCAGTCTGGAGGAAGCTTGATTACGTAGAGGTACTTCTTTAGCCTAGCCTTAAGCTTGACGAATTTCTCGTACCTTTTCACACGTATCTCCTCTGCCTGATCAGCATACCTCTTCCATAGCTCTACGAGAAAGACCTCCTTTGGCATAGCAACACCTCAGATGCGCAAGTGTTTATAAGAATTTTTGAAGATGTCTACGGCCGCAAGACTGCTCCACTCATACAGGGGCGAGCGCCCCCGTCGTGGAGCTGTCGTGGATGTGTACTGGCGTGACTTAATAAACTGTTCGTTGGGGTCCTGGTGAAGCAAACTTATTAAACTACAGGTCAGCGGTCTGAGACGGTAAATTCCATGGCTAAGGGACCCAGGTACAAGGTAAAGCACAGGAGGAGAAGAGAGGGCAAGACTAACTACTACAAGCGTCGTGAGATGATAAAGAGTGGCAAGCCAAGGCTTGTCCTCAGGAAGACTAACTATAGAATAATTGCACACATAACCACAGCAACGCCAATTGGCGACATAACACATGTCTGGGCCTCAAGTGACGAGCTTAGAGGATTTGGCTGGAAGGCAAGTCTGAAATGCACACCTGCAGCATATTTGACAGGACTCCTAGTTGGACTTAAGGCACTTCTAAAAGGCATAAATGAGGCAATCATAGACATAGGACTACACAGACCTGTCAAAGGATGTAGACTCTTTGCAGCACTGAAAGGTGCGCTAGATGCAGGCATGGAGATACCTCATGGAGAGGACATATTCCCAAGTGAGGAGAGGATACGTGGAGAACACATCGCAGAATATGCAAAGATGCTCAAGGAGCAGAATCCTGAGCTATTTAAGCTAAGATTCTCCAAGTACCTTGAGGCTGGTCTAGACCCTGTAGACCTTCCAAAACACTTCGAGGAAGTTAAGAATAGGATACTGAGATACTTCGAAGGAATGTTCAAAAAGCTTGGAGTCGAGCTGCCTCCAATATTGAGAGGCGAGGAAGCTGTTGCAGAAGCAGAATAATTCGCAGCTTGCTAGTTTAATCGTAATTAAACATAAGTAGTAATAGATTTCGTAACCTACTCAACACTTGTAATAGAAAGTCTTAAAGTGTAAAAACAAGCTTTATGAAATAACTATATGAGAGGTAGAGAATTTACATGTCTAAGATGTGGTAGATGTTGTAAAGCTGGTCTACTTATTCCATTAACATTATCGGATTTCCAGGAGTGGTTTGTAAATAGGTGCTATTTACCAATAATATTAAGTATAAGAGAAAGCAACTACGTCACTGATGAGGCTGGTATTGAATATGTGTATACAATAATATCAAGTAGACATAGCACGTATAGGTACATTAAGGAGATATATTCCAGCTATGGGCTTAAGCTACCTGACGAGGGTTGCTCATTATTTAACAGTACTTACAACACATGTAGAATATACAAAATGCGCCCCCTAGTATGTAGAATATTTCCATTTGATGTCAATCTGAAAATTAGTGAGTGGGCGCAGGAGAATTGTGAAGCAGTATTACAAGGATTTACGCAGCCTAACAGAGAGATAATATATCTAACACACAGATACGCACTGGATGTTGAACGTACATACTCGTCTAGAGAAATTTTAGATAAGATTGAGAGGATAAGAAGAGAAGTTATTGAAAAAGTTCTTAAGAAGTTCATTAAACAACTTGCAGATTTTGAGGAAGTAAAGTACTTACTCCTGAAGAATGTTGAGTACACGACTTGGTAATGGTAAAGAGGGCATCCTGGAGAAAGCTTCGAGACTTCAGGATTGGAAGGTTTAAAATAGTGCTCTACCGTGAAAGAGAGCAGGGCAGCGTATTCCGTGCAGAGATTACAGAAGGAACGACATATTGTGGAGACATATACTTCACTTTCAATGATGAGGCAGTACTGATATGCCATGTTGGTTCTCTAACTATTGATGATGTATTGAAAATACTGAATAAGCTTGAAGACTATCTACAACAACGTGGAGCTGAATAACATGCTAAGGCGGTTAGAAAATACTGATGTAGAACTATTTTGTGAATGTTTAGAAAATGAGGCCTCCGAGAATGGTAAATTAACTTACGAAATTTTTGAGAAGTGTTTAAGTAAATCTACATCTCCGACATTTATAAGAGGTGTTGTCGAAAATGTTAAGGATTGCGAGAAGTTGTATAATTTAGTAAGAAGTATACAGTCAAACGAAATTTGCACATCTATTCATCATTATTTAATATACCTTAATGCACAATGCATCGAACTTAATGAAGAAGATGTATCTATACTAAGGTCGCTCTATGAAGATCCTGAAAAAGGGGCAGTTAAAGCTTATCGTAGATTAATTATGTTAGTAGTTAACGAGCGCTTTCGTAAGTGCATAGGCATGGAGTTTCTTGTCGCCATTTACTCGTCGTTGTTATCCATTGCACAGCTATACGTACAGTGCAGGGAAGGTAATTCTTCGTGTGAACATATTTTACGTGGTCTAAGATGGAGAATACGGACATTGCTCGATGCCTACAGTCAAGGCAGGAAAACGTAAGGAAACCAGTAGCACAGGATTAGAGGATTTTAAGGAACTTGTTGAGAGCAAGCTAGAGTATATTGAATCTGCTTTAGAAGATATAATTAAGAGACTTGAAAAGATTGAGAAAACTCTTCAGGAGGTTGTTAATAAAATTGAGACTTCTCGCACACGTACATGGTCAAGGACAGGAGGTTATGGAAGTACGTTACTTGACATGGTTCGTGATCAAGTTTACTTAGAGACAAATAAAATTAGGGCTAAGAAAACGTTGAAACGTTTAATTGATGAAGGTAAGCTCATTCTTCTTCGTGATGATATGCTAAATCTTGAAGTTGTTACAACACCTGAGAACGTTCGTAAAATAATTTCAAAACTCCCATTGCCTGTAGAGGAGGCAGATAAGGTCTTAAGCGAGAGAGAGTATGAGCTTCTGAAAATTCTGAATAGGCTTGGATATGTGCTAATTCGAGATAATGTCTATGTGAAGACTGAGCTTGCGGATGAGCTCATAGGAAAATCGTAAAGTACCTGAAGTTGCACTGTCTTGTTCGTGAAGATCGAGCTTAGGAAGAATAATGTGAAGATAGTGGTGGAGGTTGGTGACTTGACAGAGTTTGAGGGTGATGCAATTGTCAATCCTGCAAATACTAGGATGCTCATGGGTGGAGGTGTTGCAGGAGCAATTAAGAGAAAGGGTGGTGAAGAGATAGAGAAGGAGGCCCTTAAGCATGCTCCAGTTCCTATTGGGAAAGCTGTCAGTACCACTGCGGGGAGGCTGAAGTGCAGATTTGTCATTCATGCACCTACTGTAGAGGAGCCGGCAAGTCCTTCAAGTCCTGAAAAAGTCTATGCAGCTACACGTGCCGCACTTGAGGAAGCTAAGAGGATAGGTGTGAGGTCAATAGCCTTCCCACTGATGGGGGCTGGCGTTGGTGGCGTTAGTCCAGAGGACTCCATAGCGTCAATGGCTAAGGCCTTTGAGGAGCTTGGCCAGGGACTTGATATACATGTCATAGTGCTTACACAAGACGTGTATAATAGAGTTGTTGAAAAACTACGATCACTAGGCTGGTCCTGAGGTTCTTTTATAGAAATTACTAATTTTAGATTCAAAAAGCAGAGATGCACATGTCGACTAATCAAGCTATTCAAACTATAGTCAAAGGTTTAATAGTGAACAAGCGTAGAGAGACTTGATGGCAAGTGAGGCAAAGATCAGGCTTCCTGGTGAAGGTGAGATGATTGCAAAGGTCATAGAGCTGCTGGGAGATGACAGAGTTCGAGTAGTCTGTCCTGACGGGAAGGTTCGAATAGCGAGAATTCCAGGAAAGTACAGGAGAAGACTATGGCTTAGAGTTGGTGACTACGTGATAATTGTGCCCTGGGATTTCCAGCCAGATAAGGCTGATGTAGTGCACAAGTACGAGAAGAACGAAGTTCCTGAACTCAAGAAGTACCTGAAGGACGAGATTGAAAAGCTTGAAGAACTTGGCTTCTAAAAATCAGCGTCACTTAGGCTCTTCATCTCTCTGCGTTGCTACCCCTCATCATTCCCAATTTCAAAACATTAGAGAGAATTGTTCTCAGCATCTCTACACCTGTTGAGTCTTTAATAGATTTGTAATATTTCACATACCCCAATGTACACTCACGTACGTGTAGAATGTCCCGCATCAAGTGCTAACCTAGGTCCTGGATTTGATGTGTTTGGACTAGCCATTGACGTGGCCTACGATTGTGTTGAGGTGAAGATAGTAGATGAAGGCAGTCCGGAGATCGTATCTTTCAAAGTTGAGGGAAGGTATGCAGACAAGGTTCCACAGGATGAGAATAATCTAGTATACAAATTAGCGCTGGAACTACTTAAAGTATTTGAAGTTAATAAGCGTATAGAAATAAAACTTGTAAAGAATGTCAAACCAAGGAGTGGACTAGGCAGCAGTGGAGCCAGCGCTGCAGCAATCACGCTAGCATTAGCAACTCTTTCAGGAAAAAATGTGGATCCCGTTAAGCTTGTGGAACTTGCAGCACGTGGAGAGGAATTCGTTACAGGTGCCCGACATGCGGACAATGTTGCACCATCAATACTTGGTGGCTTTGTAGTAATTAGAAGGTACGACCCACTTGACCTTGTTAGACTTGATCCACCGGAGGATCTTGGAATTGTGCTGCTGGTACCTGAGGTACCACTACCGGAGGACAAGACAAGATATGCAAGGTCAGTGCTGCCTCAGTCAGTCTCTCTTCGCAATGTTGTCCATAACGTAGGTCACGCATGCTATGTCGTGCTAGGATTTGCACTAAAGAACATCAGGCTTATCTGCAAGGGAGTGCTTGATGGAGACTCTATTGTAGAACCTGCAAGAGCTAGGCTAATACCAGCCTACGACAAGATAAAGAAAGCTGCACTAGACGCAGGTGCCCTTGCAGTGACAATAAGCGGTGCTGGACCAAGCATAATAGCATTCTACAATAAGGCTGAGATGAGTCAAAGAGAGGCTGAGAACATTGGAAAAGCAATGTTAGATACTATAAAACAGGAGGGATACGGAGGAGAGTACTACATAACGAGTCCATCAAAAGGACCTAAGATTAGTGTGAACTTTTAAAGAAAAATGTTAGAACGGTGAAACGAAGCTAGTTAACTTACTGTGTTTGAGCTGCTTGAGCAGACTGTGCTGTAGCTTCTGCAGACTTCTCAATCTTTAGCTCTCTTAGTATTCTCTCTCGTAGCTTTGGAATCTCGAAGATCTTCTCAAACAGTAGCTTAATCTCACTTATTGTCAGTGGGACAGTCTTTCTAACTCTCTCACCAGTCTCTGAGTACACTTCGAAGCATAGCTCGACTCCTGCAACATTGTTCATAACGTAGTTTATTACTTCTTCATACATCTTCCTTACCTCAGGAGGTAGAGCAATCTTCTCCTCCTCCTTCTTTCTCTCTCTTTCAAACTGCTCTAGAATCTTAACGAGGCACTTCTTAACATCCTCAATTACAATATTGTCACTAAACCAGACCAATACTCTTCTCCTATCCTCTGGATCTTCCTCCTTCTTTAATATTCCAGCATTAACGAGCTCGCTTACGACAGTTACTATGTATGAGTATCCTTTGCCTGTCTTCTCTGCTAATTCTTTCATTGTTAGTGGCCTACCCTCCTGTAGCAGAGTTGCTAAGACTAGTCTCTTGAGTTTTGCAAATTTTCCTCCTAGAGCCTTGTCTATCTTCTCACACAGTGTTGGTCTCATCATTATGTACTCTGTGATAAGGTTTCATAAAGCTTTCTATTAAGATAGTGGTAGCCGAATAGTAAGTATTTTTCCTATCTTGAAACTGCTGTGCTACAGGTATTACAGTTAAGGTAATGAAAATATGTTATCATTAGACTAAACGTATACGTGAGTTTAAACCTTTCAACAAGATGAACAATAGTCTACGCTACACGTTTCCTTATAGCTTCAAGTATTATCTGCCTCACATTATCTAAATTAACTTTAGTACCTATATGTATCTGTGCAAAAGTGCCTCCTCCACCCCCTCTGCATTCTTCAATACCCTTACAGATATCTTGAACAAGATCTCTAAGTGATAGACGATTTACGACACTGGTGCTTGTGAAGATCTTTATTTCAAGACCATGCTCAGGTCGTCTATTGAAGACTATAAGTACTCTATCAGGCTCCTTTGTGAATATCCTAGCAACATCCTGAACAAGTCTGTCGCTCACATCTTCACAAGCCAGAACTGATACCTGTACAGGTCCAATCTTCTCCACCCCTCTCTCTGCCTCACTAAGCAAGTAGTTTGCCAATAGTTTCTCTAACTTCCTAGCATACTGCTCTACCTCTCTCAGACTTGTCTGCACTTTCTTGACCTTTTCAGGAACTTCAGAGATTGAGCACTGTAGATGTGCAGCTGCCTCTCTTAGGTATGTCTCAAGTTTGTTCAGATACTCTAGGACATGCTTACCTGTAGTGAAGATAAATCTCACAACTCCTTCCTGAACTTTCTCAACGCTCACTATCTTGATCAGACCAACCTCACCGGTGCGGCGTAGATGTGTTCCAGCACATGCCTGAACATCGTAAGGCTCGCCTGATGGTTCAACTATCTTGACAATTCTAATTGTTGGCGATGGTATGAATCCGCCCTGGTATATTCTGACACCATACTTTGCCTCTGCCTCCGTGCGGATGAGATACTCAATCTCGACAGGTAGGTCCTGTTCTATAATCTTATTTGCAAGTTCCTCTATCTTTCTAATCTCATCCTCTGTGGGAACCTTATAGTGAGTGACATCAAGCCTACTGAACGGTATGTCTTTCTGGACACCTGTCTGCCATATGTGAGGACCAAGAACTCTCCTAATTGCTTGAAGCAGTATATGAGTACCCGTATGCATTTTCATTAACGAGTATCTACGATTCCAATCGATTTTACCTTCAACATTTTCACCCTCTCTAATCTCTCCATCACATTTAGCTCTATGAATTATAACGTTACCAATCTTGAATACATATTCCACATTACATTTAACACCTCTCTCAGTAATTATAACCCCTGTATCACTCGGCTGTCCTCCACCCTCAGGATAGAAAGCTGTCCTATTAAGTACAATATAGAATTCGTTATCCTTCTTGAAGACTTTCAATACCTTAGCCTGGAACTCCTTCAAATAAGGATCTTTGTAGAACATTTCCTCTGTTTTCTCAATATCTCTAAGCATATCTTCTGTGATAGTCTTTGCCTCCTTTTCCTCGACAGCCATCTCTCTCTGCTTTCTTTCAACAAGTATTGAATAGAAGTTCTCAGGTATTTCCACACTTACATTCAACTCCTTACACATCTGTTGTACTATCTCAGGTGGTATACCGTAAGCATCGTATAGCACTATTAGATCATCCGTAGTTAATTTATTCTTCTTTCCTTTTTTAACAATCTTAGTTATTTGAGATTTTGCTGCAGATAGAGATTCTCTGAATTTCTTCTCTTCAATATCTATCAGTTCTATAAGTATGTTTCTTATTTCCTTGAGTTCAGGATATTCAAACGATAAGTATTCTAGATATGTATCACATATATCTGATAGTTTAATGTCTAAATTCAGTAGATATAAATATCGTAACATTCTTCTTATCAATAATCTAGCGAGGTACCCTATTCCGGAATTTGAAGGCATTACACCATCGTAAACCATCCAAGCGAGTGATCGCGTATGATCTGCAACAATGTAGACGAACTCCTGTTGAAGCATCATTTCCTTGACTTTCTCTGGCTCAAGGCCAAGTCGTGCACATAGTATATCGTAAATGTCAGGTCTCGCAAGCTCGCTGCTTGACATCTGTGACATTGCTGTGACAAGCTTAGACAGAAGCTCTGGATCTGGCTCTGCTATTCCTGCCTTTTTACGTAGCTTAGCTAGCGCTGGTCCAAATACTGCCTCGTAAATGTTCGGCTTTCCTGTGGCTAGCCAGTATATTCTCTCCAGTCCATATCCTGTATCTACGATCTTCATGGGCATCTCTTCCAGCTTTCCATCAGGAGTGACTCTGTAGTGCATGAATACCAGTGTCGCAATTTCGAGACCTTGGACAAGTACCTCAAAGCACTCTCCTGCGTTTCCTCCTCCTGACCATGTGGACTCCTTGTATACTATTTCTTCTTCTGGTATACCAAGTTCACGTGTGAAGAATTCGTGAGCAAGTTCAACGGTCTCATCAATCCAGTAGATGAGCTTATCAGGATAGTTAAATACATGGTGTGCCATCATTTCAAAACCAGTTAAGTGCCTTCCACTCCTTCCAACAATGTCAACATCAGTCAGTCTGATGCAGGGCTGAGAAATCACAAGAGGATTAGCAGGAGGTGGGACAATGCCATTGGTGACCCATGGCTGAAATACGTATATTGAAGCACCTACTAGATACACATCCTGTCTCCAACGCGCAGCAACTACAGGATACTTCTGAACCCTAGTATGACCATGCTTCTCAAAGAAGGACAAGTAAAGCTCGCGAAGCTGACCTATACTTTCAGGAATGACTTTGGTCAGTCTCTTGCCAATAAACGAGTATGCCATACATGGAGCATCACCACACACGTCACGTTCAGTGAGGGACCAGAAATAGTGGCCACATACTTTACATCTAAATCTTCTAAATCCACGTTCGCGAAATAGCCTTGTCTCTAACATCTTCGACATCTTCCCTATGAGTAATGGTCTCTGGTACAGACTGTAATTAAATTATTTAGCACAAAGCCTGCGGCAGGAACAGGCAAGCGGACAGTCCAAGAAAGGAGGAAAGGAAAATTGTAAGAATAGTTTTTACAACAGACGTCGTTTTTGAATAAGTAAGAACTTTCGAGCTTATCCAAATAGTCCTGCGAGTCCTGCTGCAATCTCCTCCTCGCTTGGTCCCTCCTCCTTCTTTTCCTCCTTCTTCTCCTCTGCTGGTTTTGCCTCAGCGGCAGGCTTAGCCTCAGCAGCTGCAGCAGGTGCAGCAGCTGGGGCTGCCGCTACCGGTGCAGCCACTGGGAGTGCCGCAGCTGTCTTGATGGCTTCCTCAATGTTTACCTCCTTCAGAGCAGCTACAAGAGCCTTGACTTTAATCTCGTCAGGTGCAATACCTGCAGCCTGAACAGCCAGGAGTGCCGCTGCCATATTCAGCAGGTTGTGTTTCCCGATCAGGGTCAGCCGCCCGTCATTCATATCAAATGCTAAATCCTGATGCGCAAAAACTATTTTATCTTTTTCAACAAAAACATCCGGCCCGTCCGCTTTCCTACCGGCGCCAAACAGCAGGCGCTTTCCGTTTGCAACGCGGGAAAAATCATCATGCATCACCGCAATATCCTCGGTACGCTGATATTTAAAAATGTTGTATTTCGCTTTCCGGTAAGCATCAAAATCAACGAAATGATCGAGATGTTCGGGGAAAACATTCAGCAACACAGCGATACGGGGTGAATGTTTCACATGTTCCAGCTGGTGCGCCGACATCTCAAAAACCACAAGCATATCCTGCTCAATGCCGCCTGCCAGATCAAAAGGCGGAACACCTATATTTCCCAACAGCAGCGCTTTCTTTCCCGACGATACCAGCAAATGATGTATCAGCGAGGAGGTTGTACTCTTTCCTTTGGTCCCCGTAACACCGATTGTCTGATCACCGAAAAACTCCAGGAACAAGTCCGTCTGGGAGCTTAAGCGTCCGCTGTCAACCGGGGCTTCCGGTTTCACTCCCGGT
>CAYPXK010000130.1:0-1822 GCA_964414695.1 uncultured Thermoproteaceae archaeon
TTAATTGGGCATATCTGAGCAAAGCCCATAACTCATGTAGTCTTCTTCGTCCAAGTACTTGATATAGAGCAAAGCCCACATAACCCCTAGCTACGCCCCCTCTCGGTAATCGGACAGTAACTACATTCGAGCGAAAACCCCTTAATGTGCCAAAGTCTGCAAGTACTACATAATAGTACGACCACTCAACAATCTTATCTGAGATGTGTATATCAACAAAGTTACGCCAGTGCTTAAGGCTAGACTTTACAATTCTCCAAGCCTCAGGACAAAAACAATACCTCGGTCTTCTAGACCTCCTAGGCTTCTTGATAGCAAACCTTGTTGGTGATAAAAAACGAATCTTGAAGACAGTAGATCCAGGTTCAAAAAATGCGTCTGTACTAACTATCCTAGCTTCTATATTTGAAACTACGAACTTTGCACTAATTTTGAAGAAATTAACTTCTCTGTACATAAGATCCGTTAAAAGAGGAATTAGTTTAGTGCCGAGATCACCAACGATAGATACTCTAAACCAGAGAACAGAACCTGCTCTCACAACAACTGGCCTATAACCTATTACCGGTCTACCATCGACAAAGAATGGTGTAACTGAGAAAGGCTTAGGTCTCTTCTCACTATGGAGCTTATCACCAAGTCCTGGCTCAATTCTATCAAGTAATTTTAGGAAGAATGACTCAACAACTGTACCGGTGAAATTAGTAAGTACGATATCATGTTTAGGAGTCAAGTATACCTTTATGACCGTGATATATGTAGTCACGACAGATCACTTCTACTGTGAAGTCTCCTTAACAATGTTGCTAGTGCCTTACCCATAGGCGTCAACTTGTAGACACCGCGATGACTAGTTTCTATAAGACCATACTGCACGAGCTCATATAAGTAGTTACTGACAGTACTCTCTTTAACACCGAGCTTATCTGCTAGCTCCCGTGCCGTAACTTCAGATTTTGCTAATGCTATCATCAAAATATCCTCTAGCCTACTTTGCCTAACTTTCGCAACTATGTGTTCAAGACCATACGTGACCGCATGAAGTAGGGAAGTAATGTCAATTATCTCGCCTCTATCAACAGCATACTCGGGTATTATTTCGATACGTATCGAAGCAGATCTGCTCACAGCTCTTACAGTAATTGTTGCCAATAGAGTGGCGATGACTAATATACGTGGCCCTCCACTAATATTCACGAGAAGTTTCCTACCACCGAGCACATCGTGAAACATACGTTCAGCAATTGTACACAACATAGACGAAATATCGCTAGGGCATAGGACAATCTCGTCAACAGACACTTGCAGACCTAATGCCTGCTTCACCAGGAGAGCGGCATACTCAGATCTCCTATCTTCAGGACGACCTATCTTAACTCTGAGCAACCACACATGAGCAACATCTCTCACACCAAGTGTTAACAGCCTAGGAATGATAAACTCAGGCGAAAAACCGATAGTGAAATAGAGCGAGTACATTTTACAACATTACCTTCAATACTTATCTTTTTGATTACTCCATTCAGGACGAGTAGTAGAAACAATAGTAATAGGGGACACTCTCTTAAAGATAGTATCTTCACGCTGTGTAATTTCCTTTATAGTATATATGTTCAATTATACTTCCCGAATTCCTTTCTAAGTACTTATACAGATTGGAGCAACAATGTTTTTTAATTTGCTGCAGGGATCTATTTTAACAGCACATGGTGGACAATAACAGTAAGGAAATGCGATGCGCACATGGATTCAAAGGTATAATAGCTATTCTGCGCTTTTTCGCAGCTCGAAACCAGCTCAGTTATTTAGACAGATTAGCATC
>CAYPXK010000131.1:0-18646 GCA_964414695.1 uncultured Thermoproteaceae archaeon
TCTTCTCGATTGGGACTGCAATGATCTTGTGGTCTACTCCCTCCTCATCCTCCATCTCTAGGACGCCTATTGGTCTCACTCTGATAACGCTTCCTGGAACAAGTGAGTAGTTGCTTATTACTAGCACGTCTGCTGGGTCTCCGTCAGGCATCAGCGTCTGTGGAACTGTACCGTAGTTGAATGGGTAGAACATTGCTGTGTAGAGTACTCTGTCAACCATTATTGCGCCAGTGTCCTCATCAATCTCGTACTTTATGTTCGAGAATGCTGGTATCTCAACTATTACGTATATGTCGTCTGGAGGATTCTTACCAGGTGGGAGTTTCTCAAAGAGCGTGCTCATGGTCTTCTTGAGGTGTCTTACACAATTTTCTTTTAAATATTAACAGTGCGAAACTTTCTGCACTAAAGCATAGACTACTAACTTCAACTTAATGCTTTAGTGCTCTACTTGACTTACGTCAACGATGCCAAAAGGAAAGCTAAGATGGCTTGGTCATGCAGCATTTGAGATCGAGATCTATGGAAAAACTATTCTAGTAGACCCATGGATAACGAACCCCAAGTCACCAGTAACTTTGGAGGATCTAAAGAATGTTGATTTTATACTAGTTACACATGATCACGGAGATCATCTAGGAGAGACTGTCGAGATTGCTAAAAAGTTTAATTCAACTGTAGTTGCAATCTATGAGCTTACACTGTACCTATCTGAACAAGGTGTTAAGAATGTAATACCAATGAATATTGGAGGTTCAGTAAAGTTGACAAGTGAAATAGAGGTCTACATGACGCCAGCAGTACATAGCTCAACAAGGGGCTCACCTGCAGGTTACATAATAGTAACACCTGATGTCACAATATACCATGCTGGTGACACAGGAATCTTCTCAGACATGGAGCTCCTTGGAAAGCTGTTCAATATAGATGTTGCACTACTCCCAATCGGTGGCACCTTCACGATGAGTCCAAGAGAGGCAGCACTTGCTGTTCAGCTGATTAAGCCTAGATATGTAATACCAATGCACTACAATACATTTCCTGAAATTAGACAGGACCCTGAAGTGTTTAAGGATCTTGTAGAACGTATATGTCCACAAGTGAAAGTGCTTATACTAAATCCAGGAGACAGCGTTGATTTGCCAATAACACTGTAATGTACTCAGTCTTTGTTTAGAATATTTCACAACTCTACTTTTTAATTTAATTATTTTAATTGATCTTTGTTTAAAAGGATATTTTTAGTTCTTAGAACAGTGGTATGGGTAGGTTACCTGATATTATCATGTCAGTTAACTTAGTTATATTATCAAGCTCCTCTTTGACTATAGCATTAACTTCATTTATAATGTTTCCAGTAAGTTCGCCCTCCATTATGAGGTCAACATTTACTGATAGTGGCTGATTAATTGGCTTGCCTATCTGGCTTAGCATGTAAACGTGGACCTCCTCGACTCCCTTAACCTCCTGATAGATCTTCTCTGCTATTAGGTTTGCCAGAATGTTGTAGAGCTTACCTATGTGACTTACTGGGTTCTTACCTGCGGCTGCTTCCATGCTCATTGGTCTCATAGGTGTTATTAGTCCACGCACTCTGTTGCCTCTTCCTGTGCATCCATCGTCTCCGCTTTCTGCGGATGTTCCTGTTATTGTCAGGTAGAATATTCCATGATCGGGATCGTCTGCCGTGTTTACATGTACCTCTACGTCAAGCTCGGGCACAATCTTGCTTGAGAAGTCCTCTATGGCTCGCTTGATTTCCTCCTTTATGTTAAGGTACTCGTCTTTGTCTCGTACTTCGGAGCTTATTAGCGCACATGCGACTGTTAGCGTCACACTGTTGCCTCTCCTGAAAGCCATGACCTTAACGTCCTCTCCTGCGGCTGGGATCTTCTTCTTGAAGTCTGAAGAGTTTATGAGACGCTCAACCTCATACACTAGCCTCTCAGTTGCTGTCAGTGGTGCAAAACCTACTCCTAGGCTTGTATCATTTGCTAATGGTACCTTAACTTTCTCAATTCCTTTCCTATAGACTCCAACAAGGTCCACACTTCCTGAACCTATTGCACACTCGATAACTACGTGATTCTCAACGTCAAGATACCTGAAGTTTGACGATAACCACTTCTTTGCAGCCTCTATGATTATTTCCTCTACAGGTACTAGGTCATGTTCCCTTCGACCATTTCGCTCAAGCTCTACACTTGTTGTAGCTCTTCCAGCTACAATTATTCTTATTGGTCGTATTACCTCACCTCCACCAAACTCAGGTTTTGCTTGTCCCCCCACGACCAATACCTTGTCGACATTATGGTGTAGTATCATTCCATACTTCTCCTTGTAGTACCTTGACAAGCCTACACTTGCCGCTTCAGCAACTGCGTCAGCTATGTAGTCTGGGTGGCCAACACCTTTCCTCTCTACGAACTCTACATCTCTCTTATATGTTGGTGTTGTTGATAGCTTGTTGACCCGTATGTTCGTCATTTCCTATCCTAGAACTACGTCAGTCGTGGAGATAAATAGAACTTGGTTTCCTCTAATGTAGACTCTTCCATACTTCACTATCGTCTGGCTAGTCTTAGGATCAATCTCCTCAGCATCATCGAGTACCACATTCATGCAGTTATCGTACGCTGTCAAGATTCCTCTTATGGCTTTGTTATTCTTCAGTCTAACAATCACGTTCTTGCCAACTAGCTTTTGAAATATTTTCAGTGGCTGAATGATCTGTGAAGATGTTGACATGCTCATGGTACTCGTTCATGGTGCTCATTTTTAGCTTTACCTTGACGCATCTAAACACGTGCTTTAAAACTGGGGACTCTGGGTTATAAACCACGTATAGAAACGTTTTTAAGGTGGTATTTAAGCTGCTGTGTAAGCCTTAAAGAGGGGTTCGAAAGATTTATAAAAGAGACCTAACCTTAATGTAAACGGGTGGGAGTTCATGACATCCAGGGCAAAGGCAATCGCCATGATCGTGGCAGGGGCCGTACTGATCGCACTGCCAGAGCCGTTCACGACAGCACTAGGTGTGGCACTGATAACTAAGGGGCTAAAAATGCTGAAGAAGGACAGCGAGGCTGAGGAAGCTGCTGTTGTGCCCAGAGAGGAGAGAGAAACACATAGCGAGGAGAAGACCGGAGTAGAGGCTGAGGCTCCTTAACTAAAAATGCCTCATATGATTTGGCTATCAAATACACCCTCTCTAACATCTGTCCTTGCTTATCCCTAACTCACTAGCCTCATCTAAGACAATATTTTAGTTTCGATATCCTCTAGAAAGGCTAGTGAAGAAAATAGTCCTAGGACATAGTCCTGATCCAGATGACGCATTCTTAACCTATGCTATAGTTAAGAGAAAAGTTGAACATAACTTTGTAGTAGACGAATTTATAGCGGAAATAGAGGTACTTAACAAACTCTGTATCGAACATAGATTAGACATCTCTGCTGTAAGTGCATATACATTTCTAAAAATTTGTGATAAATATATGTTGATTCCGTATGGTGCAAGTGTTGGGTATGGATATGGGCCAAAACTGCTGCTTAGAAAAACAAGCACAAAACCTGCATTGATCGCAGTTCCAGGATTTGGAACAACTGCAAGAGCATTAGTGGAACTTTACCTTAGGCAGGAAGAGAAAATTGATTATAAGTTAATAGAACTTCCATATGACAAGGTTCTCGATGCGTTCAACAAGGGGCTTGTAGATGGATGTGTGTTAATTCATGAGGAACAGCTACTGAGCTTTAGGACTAGTCTAGAGGTAGATTTAGGTAGGTGGTGGTTTGAAAAATATAGGAAACCAATACCTCTAGGCCTGAATATTATTAAGAAGGAGCTTGAGCATATAGCTCAGGATATTGTTAGATTATTTGAAAAATCTATACAGTATGCATTGAACAACACTGACGAGGTACTAGAATATGCAATGAAGTATTCTCGAATAAAAGACAGAGAATCTATAAAGAAGTTCGTGCTAATGTACGTTAAACAGAATAGGATACACCCAGGCACTGAGGAGTTTGATGGACTGCTAATCCTTCAGGATAAATGTCTTGAACATGGCCTATTAGAGACACGCTATACAATACATGCAGTGACTCCGTAGTCTCCATCGGAGGCTCTATGAGGGACCGCTAACTTTCGAGAGTATAAACCTTGCATAGACTAGAGCATTATTAACAATGTACTTTATATTGCTCCTAAAATAGACTTCTAATATTTTCTCTCCTAGGATGCTCTTTACATAATGATTTGATGATTTAGCTACAGATGCTAGATATTGAATGTCTGATAGTAGTCTAGTTAGTCTTTTCAAAATCCTAATTACTTTAAAATTCTTCTTATGCAAAAGTATTGAAAATATGAGAGGCTTCTTGTAGAGTCTATACCATTCTCTACCAACATCCAGTATTGTGACAAGTTTCCTTCTTAGTATTAGTGCAAGATCTCCTATAGCTAGTATTGGCCCTTTCTTAATAATATCACTATAATTTTCTAACGTAATCTTTGTAGAGACTATGCGTGCACTTATGTTCTTTTTAAACAGTATATGTCTAAGTACTCTAACAGATACTGAGGACTCATCTGTAACATAAATTTCCTTTACTGATGTTAACGGAATGTTGCTGTTATATAGTATACATACGCTTCTTACGACTCTACCTGATGCGATTACTATGTTACTAGGCAAGTAGTTTCTATTTAGTAACTCTTGTACATATGTTATGGGTGTTAAGACAATGTCTGGATCTTCACTTTCAACTATGTTAAGAATCTTGCTTGGAACTTCTCTAATTATTTCACATATGTTACTAAGTGCTAATCTTATGGGTTCACTATTTACGTACGGGAATATTACAGCTTTTATTTTTGTCATTTGTACGTTTTATAGTACCTTTATTATGTTTCCAAAAGAATCTCTTAATGCTGGCTGCTTTCCAACGCCTCTAATAATATGAGCAAGCTCTTCCACTGTAGTTACTTCCTGTCGTCCTGTCTCTCTAAAAACTCTCTCATTAATCATTGTTCCCACAAGGTCGTTTGCGCCTGCTGTTAATGCTATCTGTGCAAGCTTCTTACCAAGCGAAACCCAGTAAGCAGCTATTCTCTTTACAACATCTCTAAGAATTATCCTTGAGATTGCAATCACACGGAGTACATATTCTGCCGAACATTCCTCCTGTACAATACCGTCCTTGTATAATTTCGTATTGTATGGAATGAATTTCAGAGGTATGAAAGTCACTATTGAACGAGTTCTCAATTGAAATTCCTTAACTTTCAATAAATGCTCAATTATGTGATATGGCTTCTCTATATGTCCAAACAGCATTGTTGCATTAGTTAGAACACCACAGGATGATGCTATTTCAGCAATTTTGAACCACTCATCTGCATCAATCTTATTTGGGCATATTATCTTTCTTATGTCTCTGTTATATATTTCAAGACAGCCACCACTTAACATGTCGAGTCCTGCGTCTCTTAGACGTTCTATTGTTTCTCTATAGCTCATTCTCCATAATTTTGAATAGTATGCTATTTCACAACATGTTAAACCCTTTATTCTTACGTTTGGGGTTTTGCATTTTATTAGTTTGAACATTCTTTCAAAGTACTCAATGTCAAGCTCTGGATTTAGTCCACCGTTTAAATGAACTTCAACGATGCCATATCTTAAATATGCTTCGTGTACTATGTTTGAGACTTCTTCAGGTGTTAGAAGATATGCATCTTTGTCATGTGCAGATCTTGAGAAAGCACATATTGGACATCTTGCCACACATATGTTTGTGTAGTTTACAACTATGTTATTTGTAAAAGTTACATATTTTCCACAAAGTCTGTCTGTGAGTCTGTTTGCAATACTTAAAAGATCGTGTATTGGAGTCTCTACGAATATTGATTCCAGTTCCTTAGGATCGTTAATGTCCTCGAGTTCAGGAAACTTCTCCACGAGTGCGTTTCTACTCTGTGTCCAGTCTTTAAGTCATGCAATGTCCTAATCTGTGCATTAGTTATCGAGTTAGTGTAATGGTGAGAGTAGAGGGAAAGTCTTACACTCTCTACAGGATCTACACGGGACAAGGTGAGAACCATCGTAGAGTTACCGAGCAACCTCTCACTGCCTAGGTACAATGGAAGGTCCATAGTCAACTTAGCAAACTCGATACTCAAAGCGTTGGGCGTGCCCGTCAAGGGATGTTGTCTATGTAAGGAACTTGATTCTAAGATATTGACAGAGAAGATACTGCTGGTGCTTCTCGATGGTCTGTGTCTCGATGTCGTTAAGAAAATCTGCAGTGAGGACGATTACTTGTCGAAGGCTCTCAAGTCGATAGATGAGATAACTACAGTCTTTCCAACAACGACTCCCACGGCACTTACGAGTCTAAGTACTGGACTGGCACCTGGTCAACATGGTGTACTTGGCTGCGTAATGTACTTTCGCGAACTTGGGCTTCTTGTAAACACACTGAATCTAAGCCCAATGAGTAGACCTGATGAACGTGATGGCCTCCTTAAGCTTGGTGTAGATGTATCACAGCTATTTTATATAGATTCAACAATATTTGAAGAACTTTCATATAGCGGCATCAGGAGTTTAGTATTAATACCCAAAGGATTGAAGAATGGAATCTCGAGACTGATATATAAAGGTGCAGAAATTCAGGAATACGCATCTTTCCAAGAGGCAATTGTGGAGGCAGTGCAATTCCTGAACTCTCTAGATCGAGGACTTGCCTACGTCTACTCTCCACAACCTGACGAAGTTGCCCATCGGAGACATGTTGAGTCTGAACATTATTATGAGACTGTTAGAGAGTTACTATACTCCACTGTTAAGATAGTTAGTAAAAACGTGTATGCACCTATCACACTAATAATAACGAGTGACCATGGGCTTGTTGATTCACAGGAACGAGATTTAATAGATATGATGAAATTTAGAAAACTATTAGAAATTCTCGAAGTTCCACCCTTTGGAGAATCGAGAGCTTCCTTTCTTAAAGTTAACAAGGAATTTATGGAGAGCATAGAGTCCATAGAGGATATTCAATTAATCAAGAATCTAGGCTTCACAGTACTGTCTAAACAGGATATAATAGAGATGGGTCTCCTAGGTCCGGAAGTTAGGAAAGAAATTACTTGGAGACTGGGCGATTATGTACTGCTTTCAACAGGTAGCAGATACCTGAGGTACAGTTATAATTTACAGGAAAAGGAAAGAGAGCCACTAAAGGCTGTGCATGGATCACTACTTCCTGAGGAAGTGAATATTCCATTAATCATAACAAACTTCTAATAGTTCTTATGTCGAATATTTTGAACGTATAATATCAACCCATACATTATCCTTAAGAAACTCCGGTATTTCGGAGTCCTCCTTACCCTGCTTTTGCTCACTTTCACTTACGACAAATTCACTACTTGGTCTCGCAGGTATCTGTACTATGCCATGGTTTAGTACTTTAATAAGCTCTGATTTAAGTGATTTAATTTCTGTTACAAGTTGTTGAAGACATTCACATAATTTTCCCAGTACCTCAGTTATCATACTATTGACAGTGTTTACTGTAATATCATTATCATGTCCGTTGTTTAGATTTTGCCCATTAATGTTATTACCATATGTTGACATTAATGTCAAATTTCTGTAGATAGGTGGCATACGTGTACTGAACTGCCATATAATGCTCAGCATATTTACATGCCTGTAAGTTCTGTAGGATCTTTCGCATACATTTTCATTAACGTGGTGTATCTCTGTCGATGTTGTAGTATTGTGTACGTTAGCTGTTGGCTCGACGTTTTTGTTAGTGTCGTCCTGTTGTTTATTTTGTATTTGTTCAGTTTGGTTAAGGTTCTCTACTTTCTGTTTCTCAAGTTCTTTAAGGTAGCTTCTGTATTTTGATATTGCCTTGTATACAGTATTTATGGATAATCCGAGCTGTTTTGCAATTTCCTGAGGTCTTAACCCCTTCTCAAAGTACAATTTACCAACCTCAAGCTCAGTCTTTGACAGTTTGATGCTCATAGTAAGGTTACTTACTTACCCAGTTTTATAGGGTAAGACGATCTTACCAAGTGTAATATCTGGAGCAATATGGTCAGCTACCTAGCTAACCTTAGCTCCTTCAGTGCTCTCGTCAGGACAAGGCGCGCAAGCTCGCGCTTATGTACTTTTTCAAGTCTATGTACGAGCCCCACCCTGTCAATAATCAGGACAGAGTCATGAACTGTTCCAAATCCAAGTCCCCTAGAGACATCGTGAGCCACAACTATGTCTAGTCCATGCTTTTGAAGTCTTTCAGTAGATCTAGATATTAACAAGTCCTCACTGATGTTCCACTCAGCTTTGAAACCTATCTTCACCTTAACATTATCAGCCGCATCTATTACTTTTGGAGCCTTCTTTAATCTAATTGAAAGCTCTTCTATCGAATCTGTATCTATTTTCTTATCGAATTTAGGCTCTAGCGAATAATCAAGAGGTGCTGCAGTGAATATGGCTATGTCAAAGGCATGTTCTTGACAGAGTGATTTAACTACATTGTACATTTCTTCGGTAGTTTTTACACGGTGAACATGTATGTTCACGTCTCGAAGAAGCTTCTCTGCTCTGTCTGACACGTAGCCTAGTACGAGGTGGACAGAAGCTCCTCTAGCATATGCTTCACGTGCAAAGTAGACACCTGTGAGTCCTGTGCTTGGAGTTGTTAGGAATTTCACAGGATCGATGTATTCTCTTGTTGCACCTGCCGTAACCAGTACCTTGATGCCTGTCATGTCAAGTGGACATGATAGATCTATCATCTTCTCGACAATGAGCTCTGGTTCAGGGAATTTCGCACGACCTTCAGATATGTCAGGTTGGAGCACATGAATGCCTAGAAGTCTAAGTTTCTGCACATTGCTCTGAGTAATGGAGTTTTCCCACATTGGTAAGCTCATGCACGGTACAAGTAGCAACTTCTTACCACGTCCAATGACGTACTGCGCAGTAAGTGTTACCAAGTTGTCGCATATGCCATGTGCTATCTTGGCCAACGTGTTCAGGGTACATGGGGCTATGATGTATATACTACACCACTCGCCCAACTCCACGTGAAGTGGTCTGCCTCTAGCATCGACGTGGACTGTGCTGCCTGAGGCCCATCTCAGGATGTGACGTGTAACATACCTCGTGGCTTTCTTAGTCATCAGAACTTTGACAGATGCCCCATGTCTACGTGCAAGTCTGATGACGTCAATAACACGGTAAGCTGCGACACTTGCAGTAACTCCTACGAGTATTCGACTACTCTGTAGTAAATTTGAATATCGTTCAAATGTCTCACTCATCGATAATCAGGTGCTAGACTTCATTTTCAATACTGCGCACCAACATCAATACATAGATTAACTTTCTCACACAACTTATCACATATGCCCAATCTTCTACACATTACCCTGAGGTAAACTATGTCGAGCCTATCTCTAGAGATATTTAACAATTCTTTAATAACTTCAAAATATTTAGCATTATAATCCATACATATACCGAGGATAGAGTCTTCAATAGATATACATGGCAAAGCCTGCACATACACACATCTTCTGGAGAAGCCTACATAGGGTACAACAAACACATTCTCAATTCCTAACTCTGCCAATAGATCCTTAAATTCATGTAATCTATCTACATCAACATAATTCACAGCTATGTCTAGTCTGTCTGTTTCCCTATTGAGAATTGTGTTAAGCAGTGTCTCAGGACCTAGGCACCATTCGATACCTAATTCATATAACTTTGAGTATATTGTGTAGATCTCCTCCTGTGAGAGTCTCATACTTACTCGCTTGTCTGTTCTGAAGGTTTCCTAATTTCAAGAACCTCTATCTCATCTCCCGGTTTAATTCCATATTTTTCCCTAATTTCTTTGGGTATTGTGAACTGTCTCGAATCTGTGTGGCGTGTTCGTAATAGTTTAGCGTTCTTTATTACAATTGTGTTGTTTCCATGTCTAATAACTATGTCAGCATACTTCCAATTTGTTATCCCTAGGCTACGTACCAGTTTTGCAGGTATGAGAACTTGATTGTTTATGTATACCTTCACCTTGTAGGGTAGTGAGGTTATGTCATAGCCTTTTGCTCCTCTTCTCAACGTGGGATCCCTTAACTACTAGAGTCTATAGATCTCATAAGTACGTTTTTTAACCTAATCATGTCCATGTCTTGATGTGGCACGCGAGCCAACTTACGATCTTGTACCCACTGGCATAGATGGTCTTGATGACATTCTTGGAGGAGGACTACTTAGAGGAAGGACTTACCTTGTCACTGGAGAGACTGGCACAGGTAAGACACTGTTCTCGCTGACGTTTCTCATAAATGGAGCATTAAGACATGGAGAACCTGGAATTTACGTGTCCGTTGACGAGGACTATATACAGCTTGTGAAGGGTGCATATATGTTTGGATGGGACATCGAGCAGCTACGTGAGCAAGGTCTGCTTGAGGTTCTCTTCCCTGACCCAGACCTGATAGAGAAGATTCGTGAGAAGGATCCCACTGCAATTGCTAAGTCAATTGTTGTCTCTATCGCAGAACATGTACGTCGTCTCAATGCCACTAGACTAGTAATAGACCCAATAGCTCCACTTGTGACGCTTGAGAAAGATGTGCAGATACTACGTGAATACATTAGAGCACTTGTTCTGGGCATAGAGAAGCACGTTGGAACAACAACGATAATAACGACGGAAATACCGTCAGGAAGCAATGCGCTCTCCAGATACGGTGTTGAGGAATTTCTTGCAGCTGGAGTCTTCGTAATGGGAATAGCTAGGACAGAGACAGGAGAGTTCAAGAGGTACCTCTTCATCAGGAAGATGAGGTGGATGCCTGTAAATCCAGGAATATACGAGATCGGTATTGAACGTGGAAGAGGAGTCTACATAAAGGGACCGCTGAAGAATGTCCACGTGCCTTATGTTAATACTCTAATAATATGATCGTTGTCAGGAATGCTTACCAGTGATGCAGTTCTTGTAGAAGACCTGTACAAGACCTACATAGTACGCGAAGGACTACGTAAAAGAAGAATTGTCGAAGCCTTGCGTGGAGTAACGTTCCGGGTACGTAAAGGGACTATCCACGCGTTGCTTGGCCCCAATGGCGCTGGTAAAACTACAACACTGAAGATAATTGCAACGTTACTACTTCCTGATAAGGGACGCGTAGAGGTGCTTGGACATGACGTTGCTAGGGAACCTGATAAGGTCAGGAAATATCTTGGAGTAGTCCTCGATGTCTCAAGAGGCTTCTACCTCCTGCTAAGTGGCTACGAGAACCTCGTCTTCTACGGTCTTCTCCGCGGCATGTCTATCAAAGAGGCTAGAAGACGAGCACGTCAGGTACTTGAGCTCGTGGGCCTTGACAAGGACGGTGCAGCCACAAGACCATACCACACATATAGCCTTGGCATGCGTGCAAGACTTGCAATTGCTAAAGCACTGATGACCGACCCTGAAGTACTGCTCCTGGACGAGCCTACCCTTGGCCTAGATGTTGAAAGCGCTAGAATGGTCAGGAGACTGCTCCTGGATCTCACTAAGGAGGGAAGGACAATACTAGTGACAGGACATAACATGTACGAGATAGAGCAGATAGCACATGAGGTCACGATAATACATAGGGGACGAGTAGTTGTTACAGGTCCCATAGACTCACTTAAGAGTTACATAGGAAGTGTGTACAGGTTATATGCTAGACTTGCACTAGACAATGCTCAGCTATTCTTAAAGAAGTTAAATGAAAGGCTCACGGTAGTCAAAGAGGAAGTTAACGTTGCGGATGAATATGTTGATATTGTACTGTATGTTAAGTCAAGTCGAGAGGACATTGTATCAACAATATTTGACTTAGCTAAGCAGGTAAGTATCAGGTTGTTGGACTTCTCAATAAGTGAGCCAACCTTAGAGGATGTGTACATAACTATTATGGAGAAGTTTAGGTAAAGATGTCCCTGGCCTTAGCCTTGCTTTACCGTGAGGTTGCTATACTGAAGAGAAGATTTCCTGAAGTAGTCACAATGTGGACATTCTCCATACTCTTCAGCCTATCCGTCATATACGGCCCCAGCATGTTCCTGAACACAGAGGTCGAGTATGTGCTCAAGAGATTGAGCATCCTCTTTGGCAAGACGCTCAGTTTCAATGAGGCTCTCTTGCTTATGCTCACGCTTTCTGCAGCAATATCCTTGACTAGCATAGTCATGTCAGAACTTTCACAGCAGGTAATCAATGACAAGCTTACAGGCGCAATAGAGCATGTGCTTCTAGGCACTTCACTGACCAGATATTACCTGACTTACTCTATAGTATCGTCAATCGTTATTGCTCCAGTGTCAACAGCCTACCTGGTACCCCTGATGATACTCATTGAAGGAGTTAATGGACTCGTGACATATATGTATCTGCTTCCTATGTTCCTGATATCATGCATCGCCCTGATGCTCTATGCTTCTATCATAATGGTACCGGTGTCTTACCTCACAAAGTTTCAGAAGCTATGGATCATACCTTCGCTACTTGTGCCAATGCTGTTGGCAGGTTCAGGAGTGTTCATACCTCTGGCTGTCGTTCCTATCTTTTTGAGGATCCTAGCATACACATCGCCCTTACCTGAAACATGTGAGATCTTGCAAGAGGTACTCCTGAACGTCCCTAGTAAAGCAGCCTTACCCATTGTCTTACTAGCGATAATGTTTACGCTATATCTTGTCGTATCATCAGGAGTTGTGAGACTTACAGAGTCAAGGTCTAGAAAGCAGGGACTTGCGCTAGTATGACGATTCTAAATAAAACTATTAGGCTTGCAAGAAGGGTACTATCACTCATTTACATTGGTCTACGTTTGAACGTCTTCTATATTCCTGTAATGGTGCTGTTCTCCCTGAGTGCAGCACTCTGGTTCGTGCTTATAGTTGGACCAACAACACTGCTTGCACAGGATCGTGCGCGTGCCTTACTGATGTTCCTTCCTGGTCTTCTTACCACAATCGTGGTAAGCTGCGGCATGCACGAGAGTACCGAGTTTCTTAGACTATATGTTCGCCAAGGAATCTTCGACATGTTCAGAGAGTGTGGACTTGGAGTGCTGCACTACCTCATTGCTAATGTCCTACTCGACATCTTGGTCATAGGCATTCCAAGCTATGTTGCTGCCTCATTGCTGGTACTATCATATGCTAAGCTTGGTGTTACTGTACTCGTACCAAAATCCTGGACCTTACTCATGCTAGGCCTTGCAGCACTCACACTGTCACACATCCTGTTTGGAATGCTAGTGGCATGTCTCTACACTTACACGGCCATAAGTGAGATGTGGTTAGGGATACTTGAGGCATGTGTAGCCATGTGTTCACTTATCCCTCCCACAGTCTTTCCAGTTCCTGAGATAGGACTTGTAATTCCTGTAACTCTTGTAACAGAGATACTGAGAGCAGCTTATGGCACTGACACACTTCCTGTGCATCTACTCTTGCCGTCACTAGTTCCATCACTAATTCTTCAAGCGATGCTTGCCCTGGCACTGTCGAGACTATGTGAAAGACATATAGCAAAACACGGGGTACCTTTGAAGTGGTAAGTAAGTATCGGCGTATGATGACACGTCAGAACACTGACCACTGATGAACTTCACCCTAGCTGACCTAAATTAAGCAATGGTCCTTACAGGCCCTCTGACTCTATGGTAATTTTCAAAAAAGGAAAGTTAAACACCCAAAAAGATACGCATTGATATATAATGAAAGTATTAGAACTATAAAGAGGATAGGCACGGTATTATCTATACTCTGTGCAATAATCTACATAGCAAAGCTACGGAACTTCTTAGTGAAGAGATTACCGTACTTCGATCTTGTAATTATTCAGATTCCAATGTTCATAGTTGAAGTTGTATTAAATATTGCAGTGATTTCCCTTATTGTAAGCTTGTCTTTACGAATTAAAAATCCTATACTATTAATAATTTCAGTAATAGAGCTAACGTTAATAACATTGAGATACCTCGCTGTGTTTTACATGATTTACGTATTTGAGGCGGTATCTAGATTCGTGCTTAGCCTTATTTTTCTTCCTATAAGAATGCTTTCGGTACTATGTCTCGTAGATTATATAACATTTGTTATAGTACTATTGTCATTTATAGTATATTCTGCTCTTGAGCTTTTACTTTATCGTATTTTTGATAATCAGTATTTTTTAATTTCTTCTCTTGTGCTAGTTTCTCTATCAACATGTTTAGCATTGATAGAATTCTTTAGGAGAGTACTTCTTGTGCATATAGTCAGTACAATAAATCAACTTGAGGCATGCCTGCATAAGCTTGACGATCTATTTGCAGGATTGTACTATGGGTTAAATGTACTTCACTTCGCTATCCTGACTCTGGCATTTGCCAACCTCAAGCCTCGCAGTATCAGCTTGTGCTGATGTCATCACTCATCAGGTCGTGAGACAGTCATCATAAGTACCTCTAGCTAGGTGACTACGAGTATGCATATAGAGATTCCTCCAGATCACCCAAGGTACTGGTCCCTAGTCATTAGGGAGAAGCTTGTTCAAGGGTTTCTAGAGGGCTACGTTGTTCCTCAGGGACTCATAGCTCATGGACGTGGAGAAGCATTTGACTATCTTATAGGTGAGGAAACTATACCACCTGCAATCCGTGCAATGTATGCTGCAGCTGCAGCTCTGCTACTTGCAAGACATCCTGTAATCTCGGTTAATGGTAATGTAACAGCACTTGCAATTGATGATGTTATAGAACTTGCGAAAGAAGTGAATGCAAAAATAGAGATAAACCTATTCTATAGAACAGCTGAGAGAGTTAAGAAAATTGCAGAAAAATTCTCTCAAAGAAACATCGAAGTCCTGGGCACAGATGATGATGAACTTTGTACAATTCCTGAACTTCATAGCGAGAGAAGGAAAGTGAGTTGTAGAGGAATATATATTGCAGATGTTGTTCTGGTAGCGATAGAGGATGGTGATAGAACAGAGGCACTCAGGAGACTTGGCAAGACAGTTATAGCAATAGATCTAAATCCTTTATCGAGAACTGCAAGAGCAGCATCAATAACAATTGTTGATAATGTTGTGAGAGCGTTCAAGAAGTTAACAGAGATTGTACGTGAATTAAAGACAAAACCTCGAGAAGAGCTTGAAAATATACTTAAACAATATGATAACTATGAAGTTTTACGAGAGACTCTGCTCTACATATGTAATAGATTAATAAGACTTGCAAATGATAGGGGAATAGTTATACAAGTGTAGTATTGAATTAGGAGTGTATATATCTAACACGTACCTCTGTATCAGATACCTGTAAGATCTTCACGAATCCGTAGCGCATAAACTGCACAAAATCTCCAACCTTCGTATTAGTTACTGCAGGTTCTGCAAGACCCTCTTCTACTACAAACTCCTTAGAGTCCAGTGGCGTTAGGTCAACTCTCTCAACAATTAGCTTAACATTATTTTCAGGAACCCATTGAATTATGTCCATCTTCAATCTTCGTGCAGTCTCGATGTCTTGACTATGATACCTTGCGACTATGTAATTATCACATATTTCTACTAGCTCAATGTTAATAAATTCCATCAGTCGAACATGCTTCTTTTCCTTAAGTATTTCAACATCTTTCTCAGATATATACACTGAAACTTCTCTATTCTTTGGAACTATCTTTATCTCTCTACATCCCTTCTCAGGTTTTGACGGATGATATGGTATTTTCACAACTATGTTATCAACATCGATATCTGTTATAATTACCTTGACAGGCTTTATAACAGCCATGTATCTGTCAGCTCGTTGATCAAGGTGTTTTCTATTTATTGAGTATAGGTTTTCTAATGAAATCTTTGCATCTGTGGATTTTATGCCTACGTGAAGCATTATCTCCCAGATAGTTTCAGGTAATATGCCTCGTTCACGTAGACCAGCCAATGTTGGCAGTCTGGGGTCATTATAGTTTAGTCCAAGCGCCTTGAGTTTTGATTTGCTTAGTGTGCCTTCTTCGATCATTAGTCTTCCAAAATGTATTGTCTCAGGCTGTCTCCATCCCATGTGCTGGAATACGTAGCTCTGTTTGACCGTGTTTACGGCATGCTCCTGTGCACGTAGGACATGTGTAACGCCCATCAGATGGTCGTCTACAGCTACTGCAAAGTTGTACGTTGGCCATACTCTATATTTTCTCGCCTTCTCTTCTCCATACTTCAACACAAGCCTTGGATGTGGAGCATCGACAATCCTCAGTGCTACCCAGTCTCTGACAGATGGATCTGGATGATTCAGGTCAGTCTTAATCCTGACAACGGCTTCACCTTCTCCATACTCTCCATTGAGCATCCTTTCCCAGCGCTCAAGATGCTCCTCTGGAGGTCTCTCCCTGCATGGACAGGGTTTCGAACTATCTCGATACAGTTTCCACTCATCAGGTTTACATGTGCAGACATATGCTAGTCCCTTCTTGATAAGTTCCTCAGCAACTTTGTAGTATATTCCCTCGACAACTCTATCACTCTGTATGTAAATTTCGTCAGGTTTTATGCCAAGCCACTCAAGATCCTCTATTATGAACTTATAGTTAAGCAGATCTTCCTTACTATACTTCTCTCTGATCTGCGGATCATCTATGAATGGTCTCTTTATCTTTGGGTCAGTATCCTCGAACCTCAGAATGAACTTCGCTTTCTTACCAAGATTCTCATACTTTATCTTATATGCATAGTTCAGTATTGCAGGTCTCGCATTTCCCAGAGTCAGGACGAAGTCAGGATTTGGTGCAAAACGTAGGACAATTACATCATACTTATCTGCATTAGGCAGCGGAGGCAAGGCCTCAATATCCTTCCTCGTCTCAACCCTCCTCTCCTGCAGAAGCTCAGGCCACCTCTCCTGAAGGATCCTACGCTGCTTCTCAAGTCCTAAAGAATTTACATACTCAACAACTTCCTGAACAATCTTGACAATCTCACGCGCATACTGCCTAAGATCTTTCCTCTCTCCCATTATTTTAGACATCACAGCCTTAACATCGGCCTTACCATCATGCTTAACCGCATTAAGAAGAGCATACTTCAATGCAATCTCCTTCACCTCCTCAACATTCAACATAGTGACTATCGCATGCTAGCGTCAAATCCCTAAAAGAAAAGTTTACGCTAATACCCTCTGGCACCACTCCACCATGATGAAGTTCTGCTCTCCTGAAAAATGATGACATCGGCTTAGGCTGACGAATTAAAACAAAAGTAATTAATTAAGAACTTCATTATCAGTTACCTATCAATTACATAATAGCTTAATCATAACTTCACATTATTGTTGGCACACGGGACATAACTTCACTCCAATGCTGACTTCGAGGTATTATCTTTCCAGAAGGTGTCTGTTTTAATTTCAGACTGATAAATATACACAAGTGACTAATGAGCCTTTCAGCATTTAATATGACTGTAGATAGTCAGTGATATGGTCATAGTAAACGTTAGTCATGCATCATCAATACTAAAAATGCTGAATTAGGTTCATTGCCTTGTCATAGATGCCGCAGCCACCAACATTGTCGTGAAGCAATATTCTCAGTACTTGTCTACATTTCCTTAAAATTTTTTTGATTTTGTAACACTTGCTCAGTGACTTGAAACTGTCTTAATGCATCATAGACATCGTTAACATCAAGATAACAGCTCTTAATTTCAACAAGCCATAGCTCAGTGCCACTTGAGTCCTGATTCTGCACTTGAACTATCAGGTCGACCCCATAGCCATATTGCTTGTCGAATGGTATGACCTTACTTAACTTTCTTAGATGGCGCTGAGTCATAACTACTCGACATAGGTTCTTGATTTTTCATTACCCTCGAGCACTTCTTCGATGGTCTCTGGTAGTCTCAGTCCTGCAGGTTCGAGAGACTCTCTTGCAAGTTCACTGTATACCTTCGGTTATGCTCTGTGGTAGCTCAATTTCACATCTCTCGCGATCAATAGCTAGTTCTCGAATAGTACCGTCATCCTGTATGAGGTAAGTGTGCAAATTCTTGATGTGGCCTTTTGCATAAAGAAGGGCGAGCTTACTCAATAGAAATGGACTGTGCGTTGTAATGAGGTACATTGCTACGTTACCTCTCTTATGGAGCTCAACAAGCCATTCAGCAACTCGTAAATGCGCATCAGGATGTAGGTTAATTTCAGGCTCCTCAAGTACAACAAAGCTTCTGCGAACAGACTCTAGCATTATTGCAACAGGAGTTAGCTGAACAACACCGGAAGGTGAGAGAGCTATTGGCAAATTCACTTGCCTCTCACTATCGTGGTATATTATCATTGGCGTCGGCGTTGATAGAGATGCCGAGGGACCTAGAAGAATTTCACCCGGAACAGGTAGTCCATACTTTCTCGGTTCTGTTACCCCCTTAAAGAGCTCTATAAGCCTGTGGAAGAATTTGAGCAAGATTGGCTTCGATACAAGGGATAGAGCAATCTCTAAAGACTTTGCTGCCTCTGGCGAGAGCTGTCTAAGACCGTACAGACGTATTAACGAATCTATAATTGCATAAAACGATG
>CAYPXK010000132.1:0-2304 GCA_964414695.1 uncultured Thermoproteaceae archaeon
TCATCTACTGTAGGTAACAGCGAGTGCCAAGTTATTACATTGTTAACAGTGTCTACATATACAGGACATCTCTGTCTCATGTTGCAGTTTCCACATACTTCTACTAGAGATGCACGACAGATATTATCAAATCTTTGACAATGACTTACATGATCGCGTAATCTCTGACACTGCTCATACATGTACGCTGTCAAGAGAGCTGCTCTTACAGTATTTGCCTCCACTAGCCAATCTGTACTATACATTAATCCTCTCTCCGATTTCCTAGTCAGCAGGTACGGTGACTCCTGTCTAAGCCAGAGCTCAACTATCGTATACACTGAGCTACTCTCCATGTACATAATTCAAAGGTTTACTGTACATTAAGCAGCTCTGCAAGTCCCAGCTCAGTTACCACACGTT
Organism: uncultured Thermoproteaceae archaeon; assembly: GCA_964414695.1. Taxonomy (GTDB): domain Archaea; phylum Thermoproteota; class Thermoprotei; order Thermoproteales; family Thermocladiaceae; genus JAADER01. The sequence continues at coordinate 403 of CAYPXK010000132.1, forward strand.
TAACATAGTTCAATCCCTCAATAACCTCAACCTTCTCAACCTTGAGATTACCACCTCTCCCAGCATGTTCATATGAAAGTAGACTCAGTCCCACAAGCAACATCTTGAGACACTCATCAGGGTCAAGACATAGTATTCTCGTTCTAAACAATGTGCCAACTGGCACATATTCACATGTCCAAAGTTTTCCTCTCTCGACAGCATCTAGGAACCTCGATATGGAAATATGTGTATACTGAGCTTCCTGACTAGCTAACTTAAGCAGATGTTCTCTATGTTCATCAACTACATGTGCATCTTCAACAATTATGTACCCTGGCACGTGAGGAGTACCAAAGCATCTACATACAGGACATATTTCCTGACTTAGGGATCCAGCTTCCTCAATAGCTACTCCACATACTAGAGGCTCATCGATGCTCATTGTTGCAACAGAGCTACAGGAATTAGGAACAATTTGAGCAACAATCTTCCTGATAATTCCTTTAAGTGTAGTACCTGGAATATATGGCAGACCTGTCACTTCATCACGAACAATAATTACGTCAGAGCCTAATAGACCTCTTCTAAATCCTGTACCAACACTAAACAAGGTCTGAGTTCTAAGATAGACATTAAGTACTATACGCTCGATCATTATCTCACACCACCAAACAACATTTTAATAAATGTAGCAATATCTTCCAAAGGCACAATTTTCACATTCGACAAGAGTGTAACAATGCCCTCTACCAGTAACTTATCTCCCACATATTCAGCGGACTGCACCTTCATAAGACGTGCATACTCTCTAACAAGATATGCAATTAAAGAATTGATAGCATCAGCAATAGAGAACTTTACTACATATTTCATGTATAGATCATACATCGGTCTCAGAGTATTATTAAGCAGCTTATTAAGCTCCTCAAATAACTTTTCAATCTTATCACCTGACTGGACTTGCTTAATGTATGCTTCATACCTCTTAACTCCAATATCGATAAGCTTATTGTATAACAGATCAATACTGAAGTTACCAACCTTCTGTGATTCTCCTACTATGCTGCTTACTATGTTGTAAAGTATGTACAGTAGATAAGTCATAAATGGATATATGATAGTCTTACAAGCATTCTGCGTTATTAAATAGTTAACATCTTGACGACATACTCTATATAATTCTCCTATGTTGACGTCTTTGTCTGGCAAGCTATTTACGAGCTTACTTTCTGCATCTAGTATTGTATCAAACTGTGTTGCATAAGTTAAATCTTCTTCAAATGCTAAACTGGGAGTTGTATATTCCCAATATTTTACTGCATCAGTCTGTGATACTCGTGTAAGTTTTGATAATACAACAATAGGCTGATATGTTAATAATAGTTTACTTAATTCGCCCCTAACTGATTCAACTACTTCATCTGTTGTAAATGTTCCCTCTACATGATGAACATTTAAACTACATAAAGTTATTGCTAACTCCTTTTCTGTATGTAGTTTCTCTGTGAGAAGTATTTGTCTAGTATTAGCAAATGATAATAATCTAGTAGCATCTTTACAACTATTCAATAGTTCATCACATGCCTTTAATACAGCCCAGAGTGGTGCACGTGCATTTATTGTTACTGCACCTATCTGTAGAATAGTTGCATAACCTATACCACGTGTATACATTGAAGAGAACATTAGAGATAATGGTAGTGTCAGGAATCCTGTAACAATTGAGAGATAGTCATCACCGCCGGCATATGCAAATCCTAGCCCTAGCTTAAGAAGCAGATGTGCAGCAACATTACTATCATCAATATGTTGTATCAACTTGTAAGCAACGTATGACTGTGCTAACCTCATAGCATAGTCGATCCTGATATTACGCTCAAGAATATCGGAGAACGAGAAACCTGCATTCGATATAATTCT
>CAYPXK010000133.1:0-18110 GCA_964414695.1 uncultured Thermoproteaceae archaeon
GAAGAGCAACACCCTGGGTTCAGGACACAGTGCACATAGAGATTGTTGGTGTAGAGCTCCCGGCAGAGAACGTGCCAAAGAGACTGAGACTTGTACCATTCAAGTAATCTCTGCCAAATGTGAAAAATATCCTGAATCAGGGGGTGCGGCCCTTCTCCTCATCTATCAGCTTGAGAGGTGCGTCATCACTATCTAGACATGTGAGAGAAAGACTTATAGACTCATCTCAATACTCGACCATACGGAGGACATAGGGCCGGTAGTCTAGCCTGGAAGGATGCCCGCTTGGCGCGCGGGTGATCCCGGGTTCAAATCCCGGCCGGTCCACCAACACTTATACTCTAGTACTTAGAAATTGATCCTTGTGAAAATGATGAGCCGTCCCTCCCCTGATCGATGAAGACTTTTCACTCGACTGATATTACAGTAAGAAAAATAAAACGACCTTAGACTTGTCTATGACTGAGGTCAGCGTTGGCAAAGCTCATCACTGTATTTTTCAGGAGGTGAGGGTTCATCATTTGGATTCTCCCGGCTAAAGTTGTAAAGACTGTGTGATGTTAGAAGCCTCATCTTCGGGAGGGAGGCGCATCATCATGTTTCAGACCCCGGACGTCAGTAATCTTAATTTATAGTAGGGTTAAAAGATCAGAGACATGACCTGATGTCAGTCTAGGCGTTGATCATCATGTTGTCAGGTGTCGCAGGTCTCATCATTATGTGAAATTGGGGATGATGAGTACGGAGCTCAATGAGAAGATGATTAGCTGGGGAACTACTGACCGCAGAATTAGGTAGCTATAACCTCTGTTGCTTTATGCTCAATTGCTCCTTCCGTAACCTGTTCTAGGTACTCTTTCAGTTTCTTTTCTATTCCTTTCTTTTTCCATTCTACAAATTTTATAAAGAGTGTTAGTAGTCCGCGTACTAGGAAGTTTTTCCTCTCTTTCACGTACATTTCAACAAGCTTGGGAGCCCAGTATAGTGAGTGCTCTAGGCATCTCCACATGACTTCAATGTGCTCAGGCTTTATCCTGAAGTTCAGCAGGGACCTCCTGTCCTTGAGCACGCCCATGGGTACCAGGTACATGGGCACAATAAGGCTTGGGTAAGGTCTTAACCTGTCAATGAGCTCTGCAGTCTTCATACAGTCATCAGGAGTCTCCTCGGGGATGTTTAAGATGACCGTTGCCGCAGGTATAACACCGACATCTGCCATTATTGAGAAAGCCTCCTCAACAATCTCGGGCCAGTTATCTGCCTTATATGGAGCTGCCTTGCCTGGCATTATTATCTTCGCGAGCCTTGGAGACCCCGTCTCAATGCCAGTCTGAACACCTATGAATGTCTGTCCTGTCTTGCTGAATATCATCTCCGTTAACTTACGTAGAATTCTTCCATTCTTCTCAGCGTACACAACTGCTGCAAGGCTGACATGTGCCCATCCGACACTTTCTGCATGTTTAAGGACGAGCTCGTGTAGCTTTATTAGTGGAGCTTCTCTTGGACGAACACCGTCAGCACCATAGAGTAGGACATCCTCTGAGTGCAGTAGAACATGATTTACGCCATGTCTCTTGTTGACTAGGATCTCTGCCTCAATTTTGTCAAGTGGAATATATCTCAGTGGTCTGAGTGTTACACTACAGAATCTGCAGTGACGTGGACATCCTCTCATGATTTCGACAAGTCCATTCACACTTGCGCCTTTGATTATGGGGATCTCTTCAATGCTTGGCACCTCATCAGCACCAACGAATATGTACTTTGGCAGTGGCTCATCGTTGAGTATCTTCTCAGCTACCTTGACAATCACCTTCTCAGCTTCTCCATCGATTACACAGTCCACACCCCATTTCTCCCATAGATCCTCAACATGTAGCCACTGCCAAGCAGCTGGCCCTCCAATCACTATCTTTCCTCCTTTTCTCTTGAACGTCCTGACGGGCTCGCTCTCCATGAGCTTTATGAAGTATTTCCTGTTTACTGGCTCTCTCTTAGTTACGGCCCACCATGTGTTACTTGGAGCACAGAATGCGAAGAAGTCGTGATGGCCAATCATGAGGGCCTTGGCTCTGGGCAAGTATCGTGATAGGTAATCCGGGTCAACTATCGCTGCCTTAAATCCTGCGTCCTGTAGAGCGGCTTCAATCTTCCTGAGTCCATACGGAGCCTCTATGGGTCTACCATACTTGTCACACTTTGGCTTTGGTGCACATATCCACATCCATAGAAATTCAGGCAAGCCGATTGCTGGGCTTGTAGTCATGAAGCCTATGAATTCCTTACCGTGGTGATTGGTCATTAATGTCCTGTCGACTGTTATTACGAAGTCTAGATCTAGCATATACTCACGTCGTTAATCCCGTACCTATTCAAGATTCTTAAAGTAGAATCCCGTAGACTATCATCGTCGATTATCACATAGGCATGATCAACCCTACCAAGTTCCTTAACGCAGTCATCGACAAGTTTCTGTAGCTCATCAGCATTTGAGAATATGTAGAGTCTAATTCCTGTACTCAGGTTAGATAGGAGAGCCTCACGTACTCTCGGTATGACAGTTGACACGCCTTGACCTCTGATAAGTATGTAGAGTCTCGCAGACTTTACTTGACGTAGCTTCTCAATGAGCTCGATGAGCTTTGTCGAGGCTCGTTCACAGGAATCATCTGTTATTACAAGTGTTGTAAAGGTCATACCTCTCAAGCTGAGCTACATTATCTACACGTGGCTTGATATCCTTTGAGAATACTGCAATACGATATCCAGGATGGTCTTCATCGCTGTCGATCTGTTCAAGCTTGTACATGAGTCTCCTATACACTCTTTCTCTACTTCTATAGTCACCCTGTAGATAAAGCACTTTAAGATATTTACCAAATTTAACATATCTAAGTAGCGACAGTAGACTTATTCTAAATGTGTAGTGAAGAGGCATTTTAACATTCATTAAACATATTCTAAGACATGTATCGTAGTCATATTCTTTAAGTAGTGTAAATGCAATATCAGATATCCTGTTGTCAAAGACTAGTAAGAGAGTGTTAAAGTACTGTGCAATCCTAATTGCTATGTGAGCAAGCAGCAGATCGTCATCAGGTACGCCGATGATCTTGAGTGCGGCTTGCTTGCTCTCATGAACTTTAATTACCTTAACGTTCTCTGGTAGAGGCTCAGCATCTACCTTACTCCTAATGTGCGAGTCAGGTATCACTATGAGACGTTGCACTGTGTCCCACGAACGTTTCTCTGATATATACTTTCCTTTAGCAACAGTACAGTGTGTGGAATAGGTCTAATGTACCCATTTGACGCTGAGAAAAGTGTTCAACTTCTGAACTTCTTAGCAACACGTGGTCGTGATGCGGCAGGTTACGTGCTTGTAGATCCTGATCGAGGAGTTGTGTCTCATGTGTGTGGTACTCTGAGCCACGTTAGGACAATGCTAAGTAGAGAAAGGTCAGGAGATGTCATAGCACTACTTCACTGTCGTGCAAGACCCTTAACTGAGGAAGCAAACGTTGCACAGCCAGTAATTTGGAGAAATGTAGTTGTTGCAATGCAGGGAATCGTAGAGAACGATCAGCAATTTAAAGAACCCGATGCACCAACTCCATGGATTGATGCTTACGTGTTCTGTAAAGTATTCGAAACAGACGATATACAGAGAATAGTAAGTTCTCTAGAAAGTGTGTTAGGATCCTTTTCTGCTGTCTGCATAAACTTAAGAAGGTCAAATATTTTACATATAGTTAAAGGTTCTCAACCACTTGCAATAAGCATCGACAATAATTATATTGTCGTTGCATCGGAGCCTTGGATGATTTATAAACTTGGTTTTAAGAATGTTGAGATACCGGATCCAGGAACATACATTAGAGTAAATGTGCAAGATATCGTAGTAGATAAAATATCTTTTAAATTATCAACATCAGCTCCTGTACCTGAACCTGCAGGTGATAGAGCAATAGTTCTGTGTAGTGGAGGTCTTGATAGTGGTGTTGTTGCATACATTGCACATAAGAGACATAGAGAGATTTATCTACTGTTCATAGATTATGGACAGCCTGCTGCAGCTAGAGAAAGAGAGGCTGTGTATAAAATTGCACAGAAAATAAATGCAAAAGTTATTGAGGTTAAACTGCCAACATTCTTAAATGTTGAAGGTTTATGCACAAAAGTTGCAGGTGTAGAAGCTGCAGAGACACAGAGACGCTGGGTACCAGCCAGGAACTTGCTTTTGCTCGCAGTTGCTGTAGCCATGGCAGAGCAGATAGGTGCTGAGTATGTGTACACTGGCTTTAATCTTGAGGAATCCTGCGTATTTCCTGATAACACTACAGAGGCAGTACAGCTACTTGACAAGGCTGCAAAGCTGTTTGTCTCACATGGAAAGGTGAAGATAGTTGCCCCTCTTGCAAGACTAATGAAAAAGCAAATCGTCAAACTAGCTCTAGACTACGGACTACTCGACATAACATACTCCTGCGATAGACCTGACGGCCCATGCGGAGAATGTGAGGGATGCTGGCTACGTAAAAAGGCACTAGAAGAACTATCAAAGTCACGTAGAGACTCGACCAGCATCACCCAGTGACATCAGTAATAAACACATATCTCACGCCACAGATTTACCTGTTGAGTTAATGCATGTTAAAATGTGTTGAAATTCGGATATGCTGGTGATGATGGCACGTGAAGCTGAGTGTATGATGATCGTTGCCGAAGCTGAATGTTAATGTTTGTGCTGTTACATACCTGTAACAGATCTCTAGTCATTAACGTTGTCTAAACTCTGTTAAGGAGCGTGTAAATATTCTAAAATATCTAGATACAGTATTTAGATATGGCACTCTGGGTTCCTGAGGTAGTTGTTGTGAAGAGAGATGGGAGGAGAGAGCCATTTATTTATGAGAAAGTTGTGATGTCTTGTATAAAGGCAGGTGCACCTCCTGAAGTTGCTAGGAAAATTGCTACAAAGATTTTGGCACGATTAATTGTTGAGGATAGAAAGGAAGTAACAGCTAGGGAATTAACTAGATGGATATTAGAACTTCTAAAGCAGGAAAATGAGGAATGGTATCACAATTGGATAATATTTGATAGAGCTGTAAAGAGAAGAAGAACAGAGGAAGAACTTAAGGAGACGTGAATCGTGTAGAATTAATCTTTGCTAAATATGCAAGTTCTCTCTTTTCCTGTAATCTAAAAATTTCGTTTATTGTCTTCTCTATTATTGTTAATGAGCCTCTAATGCCCGCAACAGGACTTGTACCTAGACTAACTTCATCTAACGAAGGATAGAACAGTCTCACGAGACCTATACCTAATTTAAGTGCTATTAGTCTATCGTATGTTGATCCATAAATAACTTCAACATCAAGATTCTCTAACTCCTTCTCGAAGACGTATCTATCAGGTTCAATTAAGATCTTAAATCCATAATTACTATATTCCTGACATAGCTGCTCAGTCATTGCATTTCTACATCTTACACATACAAGATCAACATCTATACCAAGTTCATCATGTAGAAAGCGTGCTAGATAAAATACACGTGAAGATTCTCCAATAATTGCAGCTGACAGATTCCTATACACCCCACTTACATAGAACAAGTTGTGTCTCATAACATCTTCAACAAATTTTATCTCTTCTTCTATGAATTTGTTGTTTGGGTTTTTGTTTAGTTTTTTGCATGTTTTTTCTATTAGTTCTATTGTGTTTTTTATTCCGTATGGATATGGTACAACTATGTAGGGGATTTTGAATCTCCTCCAAAGAACCTCACACAAAAACAAACCATCACCACCCAAACAAACATTCAAAGAAGCTCTGGCCATGTTTTCAATATCCTCAACGGAACACCATGATATTACTGTGTTTATCCTTATTTCACAGCTTTCTAAAATTCTCTTAATCTCTAGTAGATCAGCATACCAATGCGGCATGTCTGGACGAAATCCTATTATGTTGACTGCATCTGGATCCTTCTCGTCAGTATCTTTCACAAGGTCTGCAAGCTTCATGAGAACTTCCTCGTAGCCTTGCCATTCCGGCTTCGTATATCCGCTAGCTCTTACATGTATTATCTTTGCATTAGTTTTAATTGATGATATTATGTCTTCGACGTTGTCTCCAATGATTTCTGTTGAAGTTGTTGTAGCAACAACAATTAACTTTGGTTTAAGTACTCTCTCAACATGTTTGATAGCATTTTCGAGTCTTTTCTCGCCTCCAAATGTCATATCTTCACTTCTAAGTCCACTGTATGTTATGTTCAGGTTAGCATGACTTGAACATAGGCTGCATAGGCCAATGCACCCACTGTAACATCCGAGACGTCCATGTACTATCAGGACTGCGTCTCTTATACCTATCAGTGCTCGTGCTACTCCAATAAGTGCACAATCCTGACAGGGATCTAGTATTGGATACCTATTCTGCCCAGACATACCTACTCAGATAGAACAGTTTTGCTAATGCATCCCAAGGTGTTGGAAGATATTGAAGATCAGGAAATGAAGCGGAGGTCCTTGGAATTATTGGCCTATCAACAATCTTAGAGTTAATTGCTTTCAAAATCTTCTCACCTGCCCTAACTAGGTTACGTAACCCATAATCAAAGAATAGGTGAAACTGTCTCATAGAAATTGTCCTGAGCCCAGCCCTATCATATTCATACTGTCTACTCCACCATGCACACATAACTAGATCAGGTGAAAGTCTCTTAACTTTCTCAATAACCTGTTCAAGAGGCTCGTCAACAATAATATTCACGTCATAGCCCATTGATTGCAACATTGCTTGTACTGAACTTATGTATTCCTGAACAACTTTCTCAGACATTCCATGACTACGAAACTGATGTGTCCAAAATATTACACCTACAATGCTTAAATTGAATTCGAGTGCAAGAAGTATCTCAGGACCCCACGGATTCTCTATTACAACACGCTTACCAGCTAGCTGGCTTCTCAATTTGTTTATAGTATCTATCTCCTTTTCATAAAATGTGTAGAACACCTTCTCTGGGTCTACATTCTTTACCGGTAACTTATCGATAATTTTCACTAGCTGATTTTTACATGCCTCTACTCCTATTGGATAGGCTTCTGAAATGTCAGAACTTTCAAATCTACATAATACATGTGTCTTTATTCCACGTTTTTGCTCGAGTAGGTTAGCCCAAAGTTGAGTATATGGAACAATATTGAGCTCAACATGTGCAAGATCTAGAAGATCCTGTACAGTGACATCTGTGAAGTATATCTTATTGACCTTGACTCCACACATTTTTAACAATGGCGCTAATTCTTGCCTAATCCCGATGCTGTATTCTCCACCTATGACCATGAGGTTCACTGTACCTTCCTCAATGTCATGTCCCTCTGTTTCAGGCAGCACATACTGCTCTACTATGCTTAGCAGCACGTCCTGTGAACCTACCTGCCTAAATTTACCAGCCTTGAGACCAGTACTGTAGACTATTGGGCATTTGACGCCTCTCTGCTTCGCTGTTTCTATAGCTGCTTCAACATCGTCGCCTATCAGATCACTGGCACATGTTGTCAATACGACAATCATGTCAGGATTGTAGCGCTTGTATGCTTCTACTAGTGCATCGGCAAGTTTCTTCTCTCCACCATATATGACCTCGAACTCTGTCCATGCAGTACAGGGGGTGTAGTAGTGTACTACAGGACCCATCAGGGCGCATCTTCTCTGCCAACTACATCCAACAGGACCATGAATTACAGGTAGCGTATTCCTTATCTGAGAGATGACCCAAAGAGAGCCAAGCAGCTTTCCGTCTACACATACGGCATTGTGAAATGGAAAGCTCTCGACAAGCTTAGCTGCTATTGGATCGACTACTGGGACGTTGAGTACGACCATTTCTCACTGCTCTAAGTATCACTTACTTAATAAGCATTTGTTATTAATGTTCCTAATTCATTGTCCTTAAACAATCTGTAACCTATGCTACAAGTTGAAAATGTCTGAACTTAATGTCGATGCTCTTATTAAAAATCAGCCTGGTTGGAACTCTTCATCTGAAGAAGAATCTGGCCGTGATCCCCTCATCATTCAGTTTGGTGTAGCCTCTTCATCAAGCGTCCGACCGGTCCAACCCTCATCACTTCTGTGCTCTTCTAGCTGTGTAGAAACTTATTAGCTCTTCCATGATCTTTCTAGCTCGCTCTTTTGTAAAAATGTCCTGTCTTGGTTTTCCAACTGCAATAACGTATAGAGCCTTCTCTTTTCTCGTGCCTATAAGACTCTCAATCTCCTCATCATAGAAAGCTCCAATAGCAACAGCACCAAGCCCCAGTGCCGTTGCTTGCAGGTAAATGTTCTGACACACGTGACCTGCCTCAAGTATTACGTATCGAATGCCTCTTTCTCCATAGTATATGCATGTTCTATCATAGTCAGCCATTATGACAATGTTAACTGCAGCATCGTACACCCACCTCTGGTCAAGACATGCACGATATAGACGACTATAGTAGTCTCCTGAACGGACAAGCTCAAGTGAGTGCGTATCAACAATGTACCTGTATATTCCTGCCTGTAAGTTAGCTACCCTCTTCTCAGGCACAACGATGTACATTGTCAATGGATAAGTTGCTCCTGCACTTGGGCACGTCCTGAAGCCTCTCCTCACGTCAGACAAGCCCTGACCAGCCCATAGAAGCTGACTAAGCTCTTCGAGAGTTATTGTGGCTCTCCTATCAAACTCGCGCACACTCCTACGTAGGAGTATTGCCTCCTCCAGTACAAGTCTTCCAACGATCTTAGGATATGGAAGATGTATTACACAGCTCATCAAGTTTTAAGAGGGTACATGTACTACAGGACATTAAAGACTTGATGTCTCATATATTTAGTGCACTCTTCACAGCACTATAAATATCTTCAGGTCTCGCAGGACAGCCTGTCACATAGATGACATGGTCAACACTTATGGGGATACCCTCAGTCTCCGCGAGCTTCAGGAAGTTGTCAAATCCTCCCAATGTTGCATATGTGTCATACCATATGCCTCCACCACATGCACAAGAGCCAACTAGGATAGCCTTACTTATGTGCAGCTTCCCAACCTTGACAACTTGACGCACAATTCTACACAGTGACTGTGCTGTTACAGGACCTGTAATTATTGCAACATCGTAGTGACTCTCCCTTATTGAAGTATCGACAGGAAGTTCCTGTCCTCTTTCTTCCTCAAGTTTAAGTAGTGCTACTAATATCTCAATATCGCAGCCGTTACAGCTTCCGGTATTTAAATAAAGTATCTTCATGTTCTCATCCATGGAATATTCTTACCTAACTTTTCTATCTTACATCTTTGACATAGAACATTTTCAATAGGAGTCTTTTCCCTAACAATAGATAAGGCACGCTCACTGTGAGTAAGAGCATTCTCACACTGTGAACACTTAGCTAATAATATTTCAAATTTTCCGTAGAGATTTTCTACACTATCTGCAACTATTCCATACCTATCGGTAATATCTATCGCACCGACTGGACACTTATCTCTACAGTATGTACATCTTATACATCTGGCATAGTTGAACGTCAGGATTGCCTTATCGTTAGTGTACTGTATCGATACTGCGTCTACAGGACAGGCATATGCACATGCGCCACAGGCTAGACAGCGCTCTACGTTAACTATAGGTATACCGCGCAGCATGTACATCACCTCTTCAGGAACACTAGCCTATCTGTACAGGACAGACAGGGATCCAGGCTTAGCACTATCACATTTGCATACCTTAGTTCCTGTCCAATCAGCACCTTTGGTAAAACGTGAAGATTCGCATATGTTGGAGCACGTACTTTCCATCTATATGCACGCATGTCCCTTCCTGTAACTATGAAGTGAATATTCTCACCTCGTGGAGCCTCTGTTATTCCAATACCTACCTTCCCTTCCTCAAACTCATACTCAGCAACTGCAGGTCCCTGAACAAGCTCCTCACGGTAGAGAACCTGCTCTACAATGTCCAAGCTTTCTCTAGTCTCTAGGACACGTACAACGTATCTAGCATACACATCTCCCTCATCAAGTACAGGAACTGAGAAGCTAACCTCGTTATATGCAGCGTATGGCAGTGCCTTACGAACATCGTACTTTATACCTGATGCACGTGCGACCGGACCTACAGCACCTAAGATATGTGCATCATCTCGACTAAGCACACCGACATTCCTGACCTGTCTAAGTTCAGGAAAATCTTCAACAAGTTTCAAAGTGTTTAGAATTTCTTCTCTAATCCTTGGAAACTCACTACGAATCTTATCTACGCGCTCTCTTGTTATTAATTCACGTACACCACCTACAGTATTTAGACCATACATCTTTCTATTACCAACAAGTACATCACACATATACATAACAAATTCACGCACTTTCATAACTTTCAAAAATAGATCCTTCCTACCAAGTGCATAACACATTAATCCAATCCACAGTAGATGACTTTCAATTCTCTCAATTTCTAACATTAAAGTTCTTGCAAGTCTTGCCCTATCAGGTACTTCTATCCTAAGTGCAGATTCGATAGCTTGACATACAGCTGTTGAATGTGTAAATCCGCAGATTCCACATATTCTCTCTGCTAAAAATGGGAGTTGATCTATTCTAAGTCTCGATTCTCCCAGCTTCTCTATCCCTCTATGATTGTAAAATCCTCTATAATAAACGTCTACTATCTTCCCATCCTTAACTTCTACAAATATGTCCTCATGCTCGTAGAAGTATGGATGATGAGGAAATAGCTCAACATAACCTTCAGGATGTTTTGAAAGTAGGCAACTTTTTGTAGAAATTCTTCTCTCAGAGTAAGTGTATAACTTGCATAGAGGAGCATAATTTTCAACCATGGAGTCAGGCAACATAAATCTTCCTGAAGGAACGTCACATAGCTTAACTCCAACAAGATCATGATACTCGAGTTCACACCATTTTGCTGCTGGTACCTTAACGTAGGTTGGCCGTATGCACCCCTTCTCTGATGTCAGTGTTTTTACAATGAGAACCTTACCATGGTCCGGTATGGTAAGTAAGTAAATGACTTCCTTACCAGACTTACCGAGACCAGACAAGTCTATACCAAGACAGGTTCCAAAGTGTAAGCCGAGCTTCTTTACTAGACACTCAACTACGTCAGGTAGACTTTCAGGATCTGTCTGTGCCTCAAGTATCCTGTCACTAATCCTGTCAATATTATAGAGTCCACATTGTTTTAAGAGATCGAGAATGTTATTCACACATCACCACCCTAGTTCACGTCTTCTCTCCTCTATTGTCTTCACGAGAGCCTCACCTGCCTTTTCAGGATCTTCCTCGTAGAATATCCTACCTCCAGTAAGCTTCTCAAGTCTTGAGGACAACCACTCAACTACAAACTTGCTACCGTATATGGGGAGTGGCACTCCTGTATGTACAACGACTCCACTTGCAGCCATGCCGAACATCAGTGCTACGATCTCCTCGGCCATTGGCTCGGGCGCAGATGCTACAACGGGCATCTTGTTGAAGCTGACCTTCAGGATATCGGCAACCTCTGCAATCAGTCTCATTATTCGTGCATTGTCAGCACAGCCACCGAACGATAAGCATGGTGGAATACCATACTCTTCACAGAACTTCGATAGTCCAGGTCCTGCAAGAGACTTTGCTTCAGGTTTCAGGAGTCCAGCCATTCCAGCTGCAATGTTCCAACATCCTGTTCCAAGGACTATGATGTCGTTCTTTATCAGGTACTTGCTTATCTCAACATGTGCCTTGTTGTGAACAACCTTTGGAGTTGTACAGCCGAACAGTATTGCTATACCCTTAATCTTTCCTTCACGAAGAGCCGATGCTAACGGTTCAAGAGAGCCCTTGAGCTGAGACTTAAGTGCCTCTATGGACCAGCCAATCATTGCTGTCTCAGGTGGAGTCTTTGGCGTGAACAGCTTCTCCTCTCTCCTGTTCTTGAAGTTCTCAATTGCCAGCTTGACGACCTCTCTCAGCTTCTCTCCAAGGTTTTCAGGAGTGACCTCGACAAGTATGCCTCCTCTTACCTTTCCTGAACGTGATAGTGAGACAAGCTTGGTATGATACTTTTCTGCTGCCTGTACAATGCCCGGCATTGTACATAGGTAATCGACTACGAACAGCTCTACCTGACCTGTACTTAGCACAACCTCGCTCATCACGTAGTTTGCAGGAGCAAGAACGTTTACTCCAAGTGCATTGACGTTTATTGCTTCCTGTTCAAACTCCTTACTCTTAGCTATCTCTATCAGCTTCCTCATTATTGGCCTCTTGGCAATTCTTACAAGTATGTTGACGTAGTCCTCGCTTATCGTTCTGGGACCTATTGGACCCTTTCTTGGACTTGGAGTGCCTGCCAGCACGTCCTGTACAGCATATGCAAGATATGCAGACTGCCAGAGTGCAACAATGCCAACACGTAGACAGGACAGTAGAAGCTCCTCAGGGTCTAGACATACGCCTTCATGTGTCCTATGTAGTGCATCAACGATCTCACGGGCAGGTCCACGTGGTAAGATTCCTAGACTTGACCAGAGCTCAACAAGCTCTCTTGGTGCTATTTTCTCAACTATTGTGCCCTTTCTAGGACTTGAAAGCTCAGCAAGAAGCTTAGTAGATACCTCACGTGCAAGCGTTAGCTCATCACGTCCCTCTGATGGAACCTCAAGAACCTTGCATAGCTCCTCGAGTCTAGCCTTATCCACTATTGACAGGTCCTTGCATCTTCCCTCTCCAACAGCTAGTAAGTAGTCTAGGACATCCATTAGTAAGTCAGTGTACGAGCTTGCACCAGCAACAACATGTCTTAGCAAGTTCCTTGATACCATGACGTCAGCATCAACGCCACAGCTGCCACGGTCAGGACCTTGGCCAAATGGGTCAATTCTACAGGGTCCAATTAGACAGTTTCTGCAGCAGAGACCAAGTAGACCAAATCCACACTGAGGCTGCTGTTTTCCAAATCTATGCCATATAGTTTCAATTCCGGCCTCCAGAGACTTCTCAACAAGTTCCTGTGTTGTCTTGTCTGACGTTACCTTAGTAGGGTCGATTTTTGTACTCATCAAAATCTAGTTTGAACATCAGTTAGGATTTTTTACAAATTATCACGTAGCCCTAGCCTTCCTGAGCTCCTCGAGGACCTTGCTCAACACACCTGCAATGGTGGATACCCTAGTCTCTGCTAATTCTCTCTCAGTGATGAACATCAGGGCACCTGTTGGACAAGCCTCCACACATGCTGGCTTTCTTCCAAGTCTGAGCCTCTCAATGCACAGGTCACACTTGATCAGTGTCCTGGTCTCCCTGTCAACGTATGGATGTGCTATGGGACAGACCAGTGTACATAGTCTACACCTTATACACTTCTCAGGACGGTTTAGCACAATTCCCTCATCTGTCCTGAACATTGCACCTGTTGGACACACCTGGACGCAGGGTGCATCATCACAGTGTCTACATGTTAGGGGAACGTTCAGTTTCTCAACCTGGAACACCCTTATCCTAGGCTTGGGCTTCGGATACTCGAACACTATGCTATACACGTTCTTAGACATAGAATGCTCTAGTGCACATGCAAATTCACAGGACCTGCATCCAAGGCATTTAGATGGGTCGAAAACTATGAGACCCTTCTCCATAAAGTTCCAATCATTTGGAAAATATAACAGTCTTACCCAGAGTACCTATCTAGCAATGAAATAGGTTTTTAAACTAAGGCAAAGACCCACACTGGGTAGCTATGGGCGGAAGACAGAGAACATCACTCTTCATGACATCTGAAGAGGAGGAGAGAAAGCTAGGAGGCAAGATATCTATAAAGGAGGAAGAGAAGACTGCTAAAGCTCAGCAGAGCAAGAAGAAGTAAAATCCTCAAACTTAGAGCTAGACACAGTACTATTTTCAAAACTATTTTGATAAGATGTCTAAAAGATTTCCAAAACTTCTGAAACCCATAATTGATATTGCAGTACCCTGGAATGTGCTAGAGGAGGCTCCTGATGAACGTGAAAAAGTGAGGAAAATCAGCTACATCTGTAGGGGAGCAGCAATATTTCAGGTAAGCGTCCTGTACGTCTACACTTTCGGTAAGTATGACCCCAAGGAACTGAGATTTCTTGTAAGAAATCTTGAGTATCTGATAACGCCACCTTACTTACGTAAGCAGCTCTTCAAGCTTGAGCCAGAGCTTAAACTCGCTGGTCTTCTCGCTCCTCTTCGTACACCTAGTCACTATGCAACAAGTACAAGACCAAAGCCTGGTGACTATGCTGAAGGTGTTGTAATAAGGTGGGACGGGTACTATAGCATAGTCAAGATAGGTGAGAACCTGTATGCAAAAGTTCCACGACCATACCCAATTGGCACAGTTTTAACCTTAAGAATCGAGGCCGAGACAGGTAGAGAAGACACATTTAGAGCACATGTCGTTGATAAGGATAAGCTCGGAATATACTGGAACATCAGGACAGAAGTAAAAGAGCTCAGAGAACTCGTCAGAAGCCAAGACTACAGTCTCATAATTTTAACAGGAAAGGAAGGAAAGGATCTACGGACAGTCTACAAGGAGCTCATTGCTAGACTAAGATCAGCACGTGAAGATGGTAAGAAGATACTTGTCCTATTTGGCTCACCTAGAATGGGTGTAGACCAGATACTTTCTCAGGAAGGCATTGAGATTGAGGAGCCACGCATGATGTTCATAAATTTCATACCTGAACAGGGAGTAGACACAGTCAGGACTGAGGAGGCAATAATTGCTGTCCTATCGACACTTCACTTCATGAGAACTTGTCTAACATAGTCACCAGGCTATACTGCTAAATTCTCCATTTCGTAACTATAGGTGTGTCAGAAAGGAAAGAACATATACTCGTAGTACTGACACCTCCAAGACCTGAATTTGTTAAAGAATTTGAAACCATTGCAAAAGATGCAGCATCAATAATTGCCGAATTACCATATGGAGAACTTATTAACGAGTTTCTTCAAGGTTCTCTCCCAGTAGATGATGCACTACTTGAACTAGAACTAGACTATCCATTCTTCACAAGAGAACTCTTACTATGCCTCAGGAGACTTAAAGAAAATGGAAAAGACATACTCCTCGTAGATCCTTATCAAGAAATTGCAGTAGACATTAAAGTAAAACTATTCCTAAGAAAAGGACTTGAAAAACTTGAACAAGACTTAACAGCTAGATACATTGCAATGATAGAATTATCAATAAGTAAAATTCTTCAAGAATATGAAAAAGCTCGTAAAGATGGAGACTTTGATAAACTAGTAGAATTAACAATAAGATACGCAAAATTTGACGCCGAGAGAATTAGATTCAAGACCGAGCTAAGAGTGAGAAAAATAATCGAATTGATAAATATGAAAGCTGTGAAGTTTCCACTAGTTGTACATACACATTTCCTTAATAGATTAATAGCTCAGGAACTTCAGAAAAGACTAGGTGACAAATATGAGATCTCTGAAATAGACCTTTATGAGATTGTGCAGAAAAGACTTAACATGGCTAGTTTTGAACATCCTGGAAGAAAGCTTACTGAAGTGTTTCTACTTCATAGAAACATAACACGGGAAGAATTACAGCTCCTTGCTGCAAAAACTCTACTGTTTGTAACACTTTACCCAAAGCATGAACTTTTACCAACTCCTACAGAGCCATTTCCAATGCTTAAGAAAGACTTTGAAATAAGTAAAATGTTAAGCAACGTTAGTAATATTGAAGAATGTAAAAACCTCTATCAGAGACTAACACAAAAACCATAAATCCTCAAACAGCTAAGCACTTCCCAGCCCGCGACACGCCGAGGAGAGGGTCTAATAGACCCTCAATGACTCGGCGCGCCCTCTTCATAACTTTAAACAAACACTCAACCACGTATAACATTACAATGATGAGTACCACCCGGCACAGACAGGTGAAGAAAACTTACCCGGCTGACTCACACAAACCGAATGCCCCACTTCTCAGAAACATCTACCGCCCCCATAACAGATATACCATACTATAGCCTTTGCACAACAAATAACAACCTTGTGATACATACTGTTGTAACACGTACTACTTGTATTACGATGTCCTTGTCGAAGTTTTACTCATCCTGACGTGATGTCTGTGGCATTTTCGAGATGGTAATGCCTTTAAGACCTTAAGGGAGCAGTTAGGTGGAAAGTAGGAGTATATAAAGCCCCCTAATAAACCCTCACAAGAATCTAGAAAAGAATCGAAAGAAACCATAGCTTATCGTATACAACATCTATTATGTCTCTTATCAAGAATCTAGAAAAGAATCGAAAGTCCGTCAATACAAAGAATTCGCAGATAGAAAAATCAGAAACAAGAATCTAGAAAAGAATCGAAAGTTGCAGTAATTGCAGAAATGCTAAGGTGTTCATGTGGAAAGTTCCACTTTCAAGAATCTAGAAAAGAATCGAAAGACTGTCATATCTAGCAACTGCGCAAGTTTTGCTTGGTCTGCTCCAAGAATCTAGAAAAGAATCGAAAATAATTGAGTGTTTAATAAGGTGATCATTTGAGTTTAGTAGTTGTTAGCACAAAAGGATTTTTAGGAATTAGGCTAAGGCGTAATATGCTATGTTCAGTAAGAATTACAAGAGGTGTAATTGTGAGGGAGGTCTTATTCTTAGGAATTTGTTGTTGATTCAGGGTGTTGGTTTTGTTAAGGGTATGATACATTCGTTTATTTCATGGTTTTTGCCGATATTAGTGATGAATCGTTTAGGTTCTATAGCTTTTTCACTTGTTTTTACAATGAGGTTTGTAATGTTTTTTGCTCATCTACTTGGTGGTTATTTAGCAGATCTTAGTAGAAAGTGGACTCTTGCTTTGTCAGATGCTCTCCTAATATCGTTTCTAGTTTGTTTACTTTTACTTCATAGTAGTGCTGTTGGTTTGCTATTCCTGGTGTTTCTTTGGTATTTTTACTATGCTCTTCCAACAGCTGCTGCTCAGTTGCTCAGGATGGAGTCTGTTCCAAGTGGGTGGAGAGGAAAGATTTTGACTATAGCACCTGCATTAGCAACAGCTTCATATGCAGTTGGTTCAGTAGTCTTTGGCTACATTTACACAGTGCATGGTCTTACACTTCTACTACAGGTAATGCTCGTACTTGCATTTATTGCACTTATATCGAGAATTTTCCTTATTGAGACAGTTCATAGAAAGCGAGGTAGGTCTGAGTACTTTAGAGAGGTGTTTTCATTAATTAAGGATAGAAGTTATATATGGTTTGTAATTACTGCGCTATTTATAGGGATGGCACTTAATGCTAAGGTATTCTTATCACCATATATGAAAAATGTGTTAAAACTCAACATAATGACAATTGCAACACTTTACGCACTGTTTGAGGTAGTGAGTGCAGTTGGTTCAATATATCTAGGTCATGTGCTTGATGTTCATAGACATGAGATACCTAGGATTTTTGCTCTATACCTTCTAACTGATGGTATAGTGATAGCACTGGCCATGATCTTATCAACTATGAATCCAATATTGATCTCTATTATTGCAGTATCTGAAGTAATATCATCAACGTATTTTGCAGCAATTAGCCTATACGTAAATGAACGCTATGAAAATGTTAAAGGAATTGCTCTAAT
Organism: uncultured Thermoproteaceae archaeon; assembly: GCA_964414695.1. Classification (GTDB taxonomy): domain Archaea; phylum Thermoproteota; class Thermoprotei; order Thermoproteales; family Thermocladiaceae; genus JAADER01. Next base: position 17,699 of record CAYPXK010000133.1, read on the forward strand.
GAGTGCAAGAGCATTAGTTGACTTAGCTGCATTTACAAGACCAATAACAGGCCTATTATGGATCTACAGTCCACAACTCGCAATAATACTAACAACAACAACAATACCACTCATAGTAGCAGCAACAATACTACGAACAAAAATCAAATAAGGTACTAAACAACTTTAGCACATTCCTCAGTTTTTCCTCATACCCTCTCTCAGCTATTAGCCACTTTCCTCTTTTATGAACATGTTTTGAACATACGATAACTATCGTATTCATATCTATCATATCTTCTTTAACGTCCCCTAGTTTAAGTACATGATATTGCTGTCCCTCCCTCAGTGCATTTTTAACAATTGCAACATATGTCTCTGGACCGTAGTACTGTCTGACAAGTTCAAGTACTTTCCTTATGTTACTTCTCTT
>CAYPXK010000134.1:0-19842 GCA_964414695.1 uncultured Thermoproteaceae archaeon
AAATTTCTTAAAGTAGGATTTTTCGATAATCTTGAAATATATAAACATTACATAGTCGTAGACCAGGGAACGTATATAATCTATGAAGAATGAAGTTAAAGGTCTCTCCTCAATGTAATTTAGTGCCAAAGTTATAGCACCAGCAATACCGAGACCTTGAAGTAGTATTGAGATGAGTATTGTAATTAAACTAAGTAGAATATTCTTAATGTCGTACGAGTTTAATACTTTGTCAATATTCCGATCAATATGTATTACTTTCCTTAGAGATTCGATAATTGTAGAGGATGTTGGTAATGCTTTATTATGAATTGTTGGCAGTTTCCAGTAGGATAGATTCCTGAACCTTAAAAGAGCATAAGTTGAGGATAAATTCAATGTTCTGCAGGAGATCCTTACTACGTGTATTACAATATTGTTCTCAGCTAAATTTTTCAGATCATTATCCACCTGTATGTCCCTATGTAAATATTCACGTAGGTAATTGTAATATTTCTGTATAGTTAGTATAGCCGATCTGTCCTTTCTTAAAATTACTAATGAACTAATGTGAACTCTACATCCCCGGGTAGTCCTTATTTCTAACCTTGCATCGGGTAACGTTACTATAAATAATTTAGCGTCCGAATTATTTGAAAGTCTTAACATTATATTGTTTTCGTTTAGCTTTTCAACAACGTGTCCTTTACTTACTAAGACTTTAACAATGTAGAATACTTTATTGTTCATGAATTCCGCTCTGTAATTTAGTACTTTTACATTTAGCCTTATTACTGTTAAATTATGTATGCTGTATACCCTTTCGTTAAGCGTGAATGGGACTGAATAACCTAAGACAAGTGCACTGCAGTTATGTAGCGTTAAGGATCCTGAAATTATGAAGGGGCCCTCTCCTGGACATGGTATTATGCCTTCTTTACATTTCAATATCAAAGGTATGTTGCAGCTGCAGTTTAGAAAAACGAGAGTATCATTAGACGGGAAATATGTTGTAGATACAGTATCGTAAACCTTCTGTAGTGTATTACTGAATTTACTAACTGTAGTATAGTAGTATCCTAACTTTTGGCTTAGCGCAGCTATGTAGCTAGTTGCTATTAATGATGCAAGTGCCATTAATACCAGTGTCAGAGCAAATGGACGTACTTTCCTAATCGCTAGAAATGGTACTACAGGACATGCAATAGAGGGCAATAGACAGGATATTGCAAGAAGGTCTTTAATTGCATTTAACACGATAAGGCATAGTTGCATAATTGATACAATAGACATTATACATAATGTCGTAGGATCTATAATTTTCTCAAGAGGATTTAAATGGAAAGCTGCTTGTACTATCTCTGCCGTCAATGGATTTGCACTTATTATGGTCAGTGCTGCATTTAGAAACGATAATACTACGTGAATAAGTAGTGAAATTTTAGTCGTTATGATGAGTACATGTCTTATTGTGTCTGAGAGCAGGTCTACACTTTGCACTAGGCTATTAAACTCGTTAAGTTTGAGAATTCCGCAAAGTATGTAAAATATTGCATATATCGAGGAACATACAATCAGTATATTTATTAACAATCTTCTATCTTTTCTAAATATTGAGTACAGAACTAGTACTGATACCTCTACGATGCTACAGACTTCGACTAAATCTAGCATAGAGGTTAGGTGGCAAGTCTCTTGAATATTAAGATAAACGGTTTAAATAATAAATCAACTATCAGCTTAGTTACAAACTGTGTTGGATTAATGTTTGCACCTAACATATTCATTACGAAAATTATTGTGTATATGCTTATGTAGAATGCTGATAATCCAATTATAAGCCACTTGAAATGCTCTATGAAGCTCGTTAATGCAGATGCTCTTGACCAGCCTGTTGGTCCAAGTTTTGCTTCAACAAGCTTCAGTACTCCCCATAGTATGAGTGCCCAGAGACCTAGCCCGCCGATCAGTGATATAATGTCAAATGCGTTATGTAGGAATGGTAAAACAAGCTTCTGCTCGATTATTGTTGTTGTAGAGTTAGCATACATAGTATGCACCCAATGGAGTGTACATTCCAAGATACATCTTGCACACAATCCTGGGCCTTACACTAAATATTGCGTCAACTATGCCATTAACAAAGTTCTCTATGTTACCATAGTCTATCTTCATTAATTTCGTCCTAATTCTTGAGTTCAGAAGATTTGCCTTGTCGAGCACTGATTTTGCAAGCGACTCGACTCCCTCCCTTCTAACTCTCTCCTCTAGGAACCTTCTTAGAAAGTCCTTAAGAAAATAAGCATCCTCAAGTGCGACTTTAGTAACATCAGGAGTATAACCACCATAATATGCAACTGTCTCAACATAAGTATACATTCCACGCAATGCGAGACTGAGCATGAAATTACTTATCGTTGTACCAAGCCTCAAATGTTCCTCATATATTCTTGAAACTTCATCGCTCTCCCTACCAACAAACTTCACATGTACACGCTTCTTCTGCTCCCATCTAAGTAGTGAATTTATATCGACTAGCTTATTATCTCTCACAAATATTGAATTAAATAACGCAAATTCCTTAAGCGATCTAGTCCTCCAACCTAGCACAATGAGCCCCTTGAGAGTTAATAGTGAGTTATTGTATATTTTCCTCCATAGTGACTCCGGCATTATTACAGATGGGTTATATGATCTTGGTGGAAATCTTATTGTTCTATTAATACTCCACTTCTCGTATCTCATTGCGCACAACCTCCATTGCATTTATTAATCGTTTTTCGACTTTTGATAAATCATCAGGTATGCACATTAAGGGAGGTCAAGATGGGTGCATTGATTTAAAAGCTTTCTTAGCTATGCACCCATGTGCATACATAGAGTATGTCATGCAACATGTACCTCTATGTTCTTAGGCAATGATCATTGCTAGAGAAGTATCCATCGGCTTGCTGTTCCGTACATATACCATAGAGTTTGAGAATCTTAAATCATACATAAAAATACGTAAAGTAGGTTCTAATTTCATTGTTACACTACATGACGACGTTCCTGACGAAGTTTCAAAAGTCGATTATCTAAAAGCTAGAGATTTGTATTTTACTAAAGGTGAGCATCAGGCACTGAAGTTTTTAGATAAGCAAGTGAAGAAGTTAGATATTGAAAGAGACACAGTCTTAGCAATATGGAACAGGTGGATTAATTACTACGGAGCACTAACTTCATTTCTTTTATGTGAGCATTTTTCAGATATCTACATATCTTCAAGTAACATATATGTGATGCATTTTGATTTTGGACTTTGCTATACAGATTTTGTCTCTACTCCACATATGGCAGGTGAACAGATTGTTGAGTTTTTAGTTTCAAAGGTTGCAGAAAGGACGCGCAGTCCAGTGACTGCATATATGCCGACTCTCTCTGTAACCGACAGAGAACTTCGAGCGAGATTCTCAATATCTATTCCACCGGTGTCAGATCCCTATATTCACGTTCGTCTCATGCCTCGTAAACCTTGGACTTTTCCTGAACTTGTTGAAAGAGATTCACTAACAATTGATGATGCTGCCCTTCTGTGGTTCCTATTTGATAGAAAGATCCCGATACTGATAGTTGGCCCAATGGGCAGTGGAAAGACAAGTCTAGCAAATGCAATAGCATTCACTAGCAATCCATCGAGTTTCAAGGCAATTATTTCTGATGTAGACGAAATGTACCTGCCTTATCATAATGTTATTAAATTATTTGAACGAAGATCATATGGCCTAGGCATAAAGAGTATAAAAAAGGATGAACTTATAGCACATGCACTTAGAACAGGTGTTGATTACATAATTGTTAATGAAGTCCGAACGAGAGATGAGGTACGTGCATGGCTAGACGCAGTTACGACAGGTCACGGTGGTGTAACAACGTTTCACGCAAATGACATTTCATCACTGAGAATAAGACTAGAAAATATGATTGGGACAGATAAGATATTGAATGAGGTAGCTGTGGTAGTGATGCAAGTGGAGAAGATACCTGAAGATAAGCATGGGATTAGAGTTCTAAAAAACATTAGAAGAATATCAAAGATATATTTACCAAAGTCTATAGATGTTGATACTGTTGAACTAGAAGTTAGGAAAACAATCATTGCTCAGATGCTTAATCTGAATGTGCGTCAACAGGTATCGATATTAGAACAGTTTTACTCTAGAATAGATGAGCTCATAGAGAAGCTCTACGAAGATGGTGTTGGTGCGGGGGGTGGGATTTGAACCCACGCAGGCCTTCGCCAGCGGGACCTGAACCCGCCCCCTTTGGCCAGGCTCGGGCACCCCCGCTTCTCTTCGAGTTTCGCTATGTTGCTTAATTTTAAAACATTTCTTTCCTATGCCATACGCGGTGATGAGGAGGGGATTAACTGAGAATGATGATATCGCCGAGAACTGATTTTTCGGCTAGGAATGTTGTATCTTTGTTAAACATTATTCAATGTAGAATTTAACCTAGCGAGATTGATATTTTAATTGGCTAACGAGTAGTTAATTGTGAGAGAACTAAAATTCCCAATATTGATAATAAACTTCAAAACTTACCCAGAAGCCACAGGAAAGAGAGCTATAGAGCTTGCTCGTGTAGCGGAGAAAATTGCTAAAGAGCTAGGTGTGTGCATTGCGGTCTGTCCACAACATGTTGACCTTCCAAAAGTAGCAGAGTCTGTTGAGATTCCAGTTCTTGCTCAGTCAATAGATCCCGTTGAGCCCGGTGCACATACTGGGCACATTACTGCTCTTGCAGTAAAGGAGGCAGGTGCTGTTGGTACACTTGTGAACCATAGTGAGAAGCGTGTTCGACTTGATGAGATTCGCAAGGTCATAGAGGAGTGCAGAAAGTACAACCTGTACTGTATAGCATGTGCAGCAACTTGTAGAGAAGCTGCAGCTATTGCTATCCTGGAGCCTACTGCGGTTGCTGTAGAGCCACCAGAGCTAATTGGAACAGGTCGTGCAGTATCTAAGGAACGTCCAGAGCTAATAACGGAAAGTGTAGAGCTTGTAAAGAAGGTTGCACCAAATGTTCCTGTCCTATGTGGAGCAGGAATTGAAAGTGGAGAGGACGTGAAACGTGCACTAGAGCTAGGTGCACAGGGTGTCTTAGTCGCAAGTGCCATAGTGAAAGCAAAGAACTGGGAGGAGAAAATACTAGAAATGGCAAAGCAGTTAGTGCAGAGTAAATAACGGTCTGTTAGTGAACGATTTTTAATAGGACAATAATTTGACTATATTTAACTTTGTGAAAGCTTGCTTCTTGCCTAGCTTACTTTTTCTTCTTTACTTCTCCTATGACTTCTCCATACATGTTTACTGGGAATGAGTAGCCACACTTCTGGCAGCTTATTGAAAAGCCCATCGAGTACCAAGATTCTCCAATCTCTATCTCAAACTGTGCTCCACAGTTAGGACATTTTACGCGTACCTTAAGCAACTTTTCTGGTTCTCCTCCCGCATATTCCCAATCTTCAGGAAACTCCCATTCCTCTGTCATTGATGTGCTCGTGGATAATTCGTCCTTTTATACTTTACTTTCGACCGTTAACGTAGTTAATAAAGTAGACTATGTTCACGATATGCTTCAGGAAGCTTAAGGTCAATTATGCGAACTTCAGATTCGTGATACAGTTTTGCGAACTTCTCAAGATTTTGTACAAGTTCTCTTGAGTTACTAAACTTGACTTCTTTATATACGATTTTTGTCTTTGTTCCGTCTTTGCTATAGTTTACTATGAATCCTTCTACTATTCCTTTCTCTGGAATATTTCCAAGTTCTCCCTCCTCACCTGATATTATTATTGCGTACCCTCTTCTTGAGCCGTCACGGAATACTATTCTAACGAATATGAATGCTTTATGAAATTCCTTAAGTATGTTCAATATATGGTCACGATATTTTTCGCTTTCCCTAACTGGTGGAAGACGCTCTACTAAGACTATGTCACCTTCCTGAAGATCATGTTCCAGCTCTCTAAGCATGTCGTACACGGTCTTGTCGACCTTCACCACTGGACTGGTCACAAGACGGGTAACTGCTCGACCTAACTTAAGTTATGCACCCTCGATCATCCTATTTAAACAGGTTCATGTAGATACTAGTCTGCTCAATATGAGTGAGCTTGATATACGTAGCAGAGTTAAGAAACATAAGCTGAAGGAGATTGAGGAATTCATCCCTGTAGTAGAGAGGATACGTGATTTTGGCAGCACTGTTAAGGAGCTCGTCATTCAGCATCTTCCTGATGAACTATCACATATACCTGACAGAGTTAGAGAAGTGTTTGATTACTATACTAAAAAGCGTGATGTTACTTTTGCAGAAATAGTGAATGCTTTCAAAAATATTCCCAAGCTCGAACTACTCACTAGGTACATAATATTTTACGCATGTTCCACATGTTGTGCAACAGATTTGCGATCGGAAAAACTTCTAGAGTGCTTGAAAACAATGTATACAGATGTTCTTAAGGAGTTTCTAGAGAATCCTGAGTACAAGAAAGTTGACGAAATTGTAAATAAGCTAGTTGAGTTATATCAGAAGATTGACAAGGAGAAGGCTGTGCAACATATCATGAAGTTTACACATGGTGTTAGAAAAGTCGTGAAGGCGTATAAGAAAGATGTGTTTGAATGGATAATGACGAAGAAGTCACTTAGAGAGATGGAGCAGGATTTCAGACTGTTCTTTATGAGGAAGATGAATGAGCGTATGCGTAGAGCACTTAAGCTACTTATTAGAATGTTTATACATAAGTCAAATGTTCCGCTTGCAATATTTGCAATAAAGAATGAAGAGTATAGGAAATATGTTGCAACTGCCGATATGTACAGTACGCTAGTTACCTTAAGAAGTGGAGCATTTATGATAATGAAGCTTGATAGCGAAAAAGTTCGTCAATTAGAGGCTCAGCTTAAGTCTGGACAGGGTACCATAGTGGTCAGACTTGACTCTGTGAAGGGAATCGTGAGGGCAGTAGCTAAGCTAAGTCTCGATCCAATACTCTATGAGCGAGGTGCATTCTACATCGGTTATAGATACTGCTCAAAGCTTAACTGTGAAGAGTGCCCTATAAAGGATGTGTGTAAGAAATTTATACAGTTAACAGTTAAGTAGTCTCTAGATGGAGAACGTTATTAGACAGATTGTTGAAGAGGAGTTAGAAAAGATACCTCCAGGAACGCGAATGAAAACTATAGAATTTGTTGACAGTGTGATAAGGAGACTACGTGAGCAAATTGAGCTTAGCGAGGAGCAGGAAGCTGACATCAGGCCACTCGTAGTGGACGTTCTTTGGGAACTACATAAGCGAGGTGTTATACGTTTTGACGATACTTTGATACGTTTTGAAAAACCTCAGCGTAAGACATAGGTAAATTTAGTTGAGTAGGTAGATTCTTCACCGTAGCTATGAGTGAGGTTGTACGATTTGAACAGTTGTGGGTTGAGAAGTATAGGCCTAGGCGTATTGATGATATAATAGATCAAGAGCATGTTAAAGAGAGAATAAAAGAGTTCCTAAAGCTGGGCACACTGCCTCATCTTCTGTTCTATGGTCCTCCTGGTGTTGGTAAGACTACGATGGCTCTTGCTATTGCTTATGAACTTTATGGTGAACATTGGAGAGAAAACGTCCTAGAACTAAACGCAAGCGACGAAAGAGGAATTGCTGTAATTCGTGAGAAGGTTAAGGAATTTGCGAGAAGCATTCCAACAAGTGGCAATGTATCTTTCAGACTGATAATCCTTGACGAGGCAGACAACATGACTGAGGATGCACAGCAGGCACTGAGAAGACTGATGGAACTCTACTACTCGACTGCAAGGTTCATACTAATTGCAAACTATGTCTCAGGCATAATAGAGCCCATACAGTCAAGGTGCGCAGTCTTTCGTTTTGCACCAATCCCAAAGGAGGCCATGTTTGAGCGTCTCAGGTACATAGCTAAGTGCGAGGGGCTTGAGATCACAGACGATGGTCTTGAGGCTATTTGGGATATTTCTCAGGGTGACATGAGGAAAGCAATAAACATACTACAGGCAGCAGCATCTACAACAACGAAAATCGATGCCGAAGCCGTGTATAAGGCACTTGGTAAGGCTAGTCCCTCGCTCATAAAGGCGTTCCTACAGGAGGCGATATATGGTAGCTTCTCAAGAGCCTTAAAACAGCTAGACGACCTATTCAACGTATACTGCGCTGACCCTATAGACATTGTCAAGGCAGTTCATAGAGAGGTCATGTCAAGTTATGGACAGATAAAGGTTCCCGAGTACGTTAAGCCGAAGCTCATTGCCCTAGTAAGTGAGGCTCACTATAGGATACTGAGGGGCGCTGACCCACGTTCTCAAATTATTGGTCTCCTGTCTAAAATAAGACGTATTGTCGAAGAATATGAAAAGCATGGCTAGCTCTATATAGGTAAGCGAAAGGTTTTTAAGAGAGTCCTGAATATAGTGGACACAAAGCTTAAAAGGGGTCGCATATGAGTACGAACCTTACACCTCCGGGCAAGGAGCCTGAGCCTCAGATCGTGCCACCTGCCACGGAGAACCAGCAGACTGAGTCCTCCACTCAGTCACAAGCAAAGTCCATTCTAGAGAAGCTCTACTCTATTCACAAGAAGCAGCGAGCTGAGCAGCAGGTAGAGCAGAAGGAGCAGGAGCTACCTAAGGTATGTCCACACTGTGGCTCAACCAAGATTATAAAGAACGAGCTTGGACAGCTGGTCTGTGAGCGCTGTGGTTTCGTAATTGAGGACAGACCACTCGACCTAGGTCCAGAGTGGAGAGCATTCACACCAGAGGAGAAGGACTCACGTTCAAGAACAGGTTCACCATTGAGGCACCTTGGACTAACTAGTGAGGCATTAACAACGAAGATAGACATTGTCCACAAGGACTCAAGTGGCAAGGAGCTCAGTCTCAAGCATAAGTTAGAGATAATCAAGTACAGAAGATGGCAGCAGAGAATTAGAATTCAGACAAGTCACGAGCGTAACACGCTGCAGGCACTTAACGAGCTTAATAGACTTGCATCGCAGCTCGGTATACCGAAGACGGTTGTTGATGAGGCCCTGTCAATATACATGAAGGTGTTAGAACAAGGACTTGTGAAGGGCAGAAGCATTGAGGCAATAGTAGCAGCATGTCTACACATGGCCTGTAGGAAACATGGAATACCTAGAAGCCTTGACGAGATTGCACAGTACACGAAAGCTAGTAGAAAAGAGATTGCTCGCTGCTTCAGACTCATAGCAAGAGAGCTTGGAATTAAGTTGCCACTAGCTGATCCGAAGATGTACGTACCAAGAATCTGTGAGCAGCTTAAGCTGAGCGGTGAAATAATTAGAGAAGCTATGAGAATACTTGACGAGGCTAAGAAGAGAGGACTAACAGCAGGTAAAGACCCTGCAGGACTGGCAGCTGCCGCAGTCTACATTGCGTCATTGTTGAAAGGTGAGATCAGGACACAGAAGGAGGTTGCAATGGCCGCACAGGTCACAGAGGTCACCGTGAGAAACAGGTACAAGGAGCTGGCACGAGAGCTCAATATAAAAATACCCATCAAATAGTCTCAATATGTGTTTAGAATACCAGGCGTCGACTACATAACAAACTGCCCAATCTGTAGACACATAAAACTTAGAGACGACCTCATTATTGAGCAGAATAGTCGTTTTATAATATTTGCATGTGAGAGACCGTACAATAATGGTCACATAATCATTGCCTTACGTGAACACAAGTCAATCTACGATGTTAATTCAAAAACTTTCAGTACAATGCTTGAAATCGCTAAGAAATGTCTCACCGTCCTATCAAAAGCCTATACACCGCATGGCTTTAACCTCGACATAGTTCACGAACCCCACTTAGCTATACAGATCGTCCCCAGATGGAATGGTGATGCCAGCTTTGTCTCAGTCTTTCATGGTACTCGCGTGATCGCAGAGCCACCTCACATGACTGTGCGTTACATAAGGTCAATATGTCAGGAGCTTGGCGTAAGACTTCTCGAATAACGAATTTTGGGCAATGTTATACGATATTCTGTCCTCTCTTCTAATATCGATAATATTGATAGTACTGTTTATAAGATTAGTACACGACTACAGGGTAGTATTAACAATTTCGAAACTGTTACAGAAAAGCTACAAAGTTGAGTACAGCAAGTGCTATGTAATTGATTTAGGATTGTATAATCTTTGTAAAAATGTAAATATTGTAAATGCTTCCTCACCTCAGGGACATGTGTATCTTGTTGGCAATGATAAGTTAGTTATATGTGATGCTTTACCTGATATCCAGAGTAGAGTGATTAAGCTGTATGTTACTGTCAATGTTATTGGTAAATTAGCTGAGTACTCTGTCACTAAAACTGTAAAACTTGTGTTTTACTAAGCTTAATTCAATGTTTTATTAATTCTAAACTCAGGAGAAGCATTAGTAAGTCGACGAGGACGTTACCTGTGGCTGAGACATAGATGTACATTAGTGGTAGCCCACTCGGTAGGGCAACTGAAAGAATAGCAACATCTAGACAGAAGCAGGCTAGTGCAGTTAACAGCAATACTATGTTCTTCTTCTGATAGACGTACGTCAACACTGTCGCACAGGTACATACCGCTAAGCTAGTTGCATAGAATGTTAACACCATCCTGACGGACATCCTGTAAGTAAACTCGAAGAGCAGCACATACGCTAGACACAGCTCAATTAGCCTAATGTAAGTGAGTACTGTAAGTAGCTTGTGCACCAGCTTGATGTAGGCAAAGTATTTATATTCAGTTTATTCAGCATGTTGGAAGAGCAAAATGTCGACTCAACAAACTCAGCCACCTGTAGTACCACCCCCACCGCCACTAGTGAAAGTTCCAAGGCTGATCTCGCACGCTGGTCTACAGCCCAGAGAGTGGAAAATAGGTAGAGGTTACTCCATCGGTGAGATAAAGGCTGTAGGTCTATCAGTGAGGGAGGCAAGGCTACTCGGAATATATGTCGATGAACGAAGAAAGACAGTCTGGGAGCACAACATTCAGCGCCTAAAAGAGTGGCTCCTGAAAGTTCTTAAAGGCGAGATACTTCCACCAGACCCAACACTGCCTAAGATCATTAAGATAAAGCCTAAGCGTGGTAGAGTATTCCGTGGATTAACACCAGCTGGAAGAAGAATGCGTGGTCTAATGTCAGTCAAGCTAAAGGAGACCCACAAGCATAAGTGGAAGAAGAAGCAGAAAGAGAGAGAGCTCAAGAAGAGGCACGAGGCTGCACGCGCAAAAGGAGGACACTAAGGGTCGCTATACGAATATACTCTCCGTCTATATCTGTATACAAAGTTATTCGCAACTCGTTAACGACTTCTCTACCCTATCTTATTCAAGATTTTTCGATAATCTTGCCTACCTAGTACTATGCTAATGTATTAAATAACGGTGAGCCTATTGAATTGTTATTGTTCAAGGACTATTGGAATTACTTCCTTAAGGCTCTGAACAACGTGGTCAGGAGATATATCAAGTTTCCTGCCTTCTCTATTTACAAACACTATCTTCATTCCGGCAAGTTTCGATCCTATGACATCCTCTACGAGTCCACTGACGAGTAGCGCCTGTTCTTTAGCGACTTTTGCACGTGCGAGTGCTGCCTGATATATTCTTAACGAAGGTTTACCTGCTCTTGATAGGTCTGAACTTACGACACCTCTAAAGAATCTCAACATGTTGTATCTCAGGAGTATTTTCTTAGCGATGTCGTTGTCCAGGTTTGTCAGTATGTAAAGTTCTAGTCCTTTCTCATTCAGGGTCTGTATGGTTTCACTTGCGTCTTCGTACAGGACTGACTGCTCGACAAGTATTGAGGATACTGCATTGCTGAAATAGTCAAGCTCTTGTGGACTTAGGCTAATTGTGTAGTGTTTAACAACTGATATTATAACATCTCTCGCAAGCTGTCTAAATGAGCGGAAGTTTCCTCTTGCGATTAGTGCACTATATCTACTCTGCCACTCGCTCCTTATCTTATCTGCAAGCTCCTGTGTTGATGCACTGAGCCTGAGTTCTGACTGTAGAAGCTTTGCAACTTCTTCCTCAAAATTTTCTACTTTGACAAGCGTGTTCAGAATTTCGAAGAATACGACCCTATATCTCATAGTAACTGTCGTCTGCTTAAGCGAGTTTTAAAGCATGACCAAGGGATTTTAAGCAAGTTCAAATAAACTACTTAGTTTTCTCAGATTTCGTATCATTTCCTGAATATTTATCTTCGTGACTACGAGCGGTATCTTATCGCGTTTAGCTATCTCGATGCCAAGTTGATCAGGCATATCTATGCCATGCAGGACGACAACCGCAGGCTTAAGATCCGTGAACGCTAGTAATGAGTGAATTGCAACGAGGGGGGATCTTCCATACTTCACATTTGTAAAAATTGCAGCCCTCTCCGTGGTAGATCCATAGAGGCGGAAGTACTCTTGAGGAGATACTTCCAGTATCAATTTTATGCTGTCCACGATCGTGTACCCATGAACATCTACTTTCTGCGTCTCTGGCGGAACTATTATCTTGCCCTCTATTGCCTCTACAAACTTCTCGAAAGGTACAGGTCTCTCGAAGTCCATCATGTCGATTACTGCAATCAAAAACCTGTCACTGAGCTTAAGTTGGCGCATTAGAAGTTCAAGTCTTCTGCCTCCTCGCTCAAGCTCAATAGAGATCAGTGTCGTGACAAAGCGCTTTATGAAATGTGCTCCAGGACTTCTTCTTCTACCTGACTCGTAGTCACTTATGACACTTGGTGTAGTTCCTAAACGTTCAGCAAGTTCTGCTTGGGAAATTTCGAAGAATTCTCTCCATTTTCTCATCACCCTGCCAGGATTATCCGATAGGGCTATCTCACCAGCTATAAGTCGTGCAATGTCTGAAATTATGTCTCGTCCGAATTCTAACATCGTATGTCGCATCTGTAGCAATGTTTAAAACCTTGATCTTTGGAGACATGAAGAAAAATGTTAATCGATATTGAACAGCTTGAACGTCAGTTGCAGGAAATCGAAAATAAGTTTAATGAAATAAACACTCAGATAGAGACTCACTTTTCTAAAATAGAGGAGCTTAGGCGGGAGCTTGAGAATGTTCGACAAGAGATAAACAATGTTAGATCTCAGCTAGATGTATTAAATAAAGAGCTGCAAAACAAGCGCAATGAACTATCTAAACTTAAGGAGAGGAGACGTGAGCTTATACAGAAGTTACGTGACTTGAAGCAGAGGAGACGTGAGCTATCTGTCGAAATAAGGAACAAGAAGCAGCTCATAAAGAAGCTTGGCCAGCTCATAAGTGAGCTTAAGCAGAACATCAAACTTGGAAAGAAGTTAAGTAAAGAGGACATAAAGAAGATGATTGAGCAGCTAGAGCTTGAGCACGAGATCTCTCCAACAGATCCAGTTAAGGAGTGGGAGTTTTTCAGGAAGATCATGAGTCTTGAACGTGAACTAAATCTCATGGAGCTTGTTGACAAGCTTAGGGAGAAGGCGAATTCTCTCGTGATGGAGCTTGACTACGCGAAGAGTGAGCTTGTGCTTGTTGATGAGGATATCAGGAGAATCTCGGAGAAGGAGTTACCTGAAGTAAGTAAGAGAATAGAGGAGATTCGAAACGAGATATCTAACATTGTCAATCAGATAAGGACACTCATAGCTAAGCGTGAAGAGCTCAAGTCTAGGAGAGACAGCATAAAGGAGGAAATTCTGCGTCACTACGCAGAGATCAAGAAACTGAGAGAACAGCTATATGCTCTCAGGGAGGAGCTTCAGAGAATACAGATACTGAAGGTTGCCGCAGAGAAGAGTCAGAAGCTGCGTGAAAAGATTCAGAAGAAGCTTGAGCAGAAACGCATGTTAGAGGAAAGATTCAGGCAGGCATATGAGAGACTCCTCCGTGGTGAGCGCGTGTCTCTAGAAGAGCTAAATATAGCACAGTATCTAGAAGAACAATGATATCTGAATGAGTACAGTACCGGGAAAAGTACTGATATTGTGCATAGACAGGGACAACGACGTTGGGGAACGTCTTGGCATACCTACACCTGTCATAGGTAGGGACAACTTGCTAAGAGTTGCTATTCAATATATTCTCCGCTATCCTGATGACTCAGATGCTAATGCGATGTTTGCAGCAATTCAGCTCTACGACAACCTTTCGATAACATTAGGTAAAGAAAACGTCGAAGTTGCACTTGTCACAGGATCGAGCAGTGAAGATATAATGGCTGACCTTAAGCTACTGAATGAAGTTGATAAGGTTCTTTCACAGTTCAATGCAGATTCAATAATAGTAGTCTCTGATGGTCCAGCGGATGAGAGTGTTGTGCCACTACTGCAATCTAAGAGACCTGTAATATCGATAAAACGTGTTGTAGTAAGACAATCTAAAGGATTCGAAGAATTTGCCGTACTGATGAAACATTACATACTCAAACTCATTGTAGAGCCAAAGTACAGAAAATACGCCCTGGGCTTGCCTGGTGCAGTACTTCTCTTATATGGCTTATTCTCAATTGTTGCAGCATATGTTCCATCTTTCATAACAGTAATACTTGGAGCGGTCATTGCAATGTTAATTGGAGTGTCTGCCCTGTTGTATGCATTCAACGTTCATTCAGAAGTATTGAAATTCATAAGGAGGTATGAGCTAACATTCTTCACAATTGTGATATCTGTCATGTTGATGATATTGTATCCTCTGGTAAATGCTTACGTGCTTAAACTTAACTATGAAACCCTGTTATTAAAAAGACCGACGATATTTGACGTAATGAGCATAGTAATTGCAGTTTCACTCTTAACGAACATAGTTGAAATATATGCAAAACGTGGTGTAATAGATAGTAGGAGAATAGTTCTCGCAGTTGCTGTTTCACTATTTCCAGCTACTATATTGAATGATGCTGTATGGTTCATACTAGGACAGCTATCCTTTATGGACTTTGTAGTCTGCATTATTGCATACATTGTGATAAACTTGCTTGTTCTAACATTTGTAAATAGAATATCAAAAAGGTTACAATATAGAGAACTATGATTAAATTAACAATAAACTTAGTGAATGATAACAATTTCACTAGAAACATAGTAATTAAAGAGGTCTTAGCACTATTACAATTATCCGAATCATACTATGAAGTCTATAAGATACATGATAATAAGATAGAGATAGAGACTGATAACTTAGACAAGGTATTGAAGACCCTATGTAGAAGCGTATTTATCAAAAGTGTAGTCGTTGATAACAGGGAAATCATTTACGGGAGAGGATTCACAGTAAATAGAGTACCTTTACAACGCGTCGACACTGCCTCGGCGCCGCTTGAACCTGTAGTATCTAGACTATTAATCAACTTAGCTCAGGTACAGGAAGGTTCACGTGTACTTGATCCATTCTGTGGTTCTGGCGGTATTCTAAGTGAAGCCCGTATGTGCGGTGCATATGTTGTATGTGGAGATCTTGTATTTAGATATGTTAAGAATTCTTTACGTAACTTAGATAAGTTCATGAGCGATTTTTATGTTGCGGATTCAGCTCAGCTCTGTTTAAGGCAATGCACATTTGATGTAATTGTATGTGATCCTCCCTACTCCAGGTTATCGGTTATTGATAGAGATATAGATATTCTATACCTAGAATTTCTTAAGGAGAGTTACAGAGTGTTGAAAGATGGAGGCAGACTTGCAATATCGACAATATGTACATTACCTATAGAAGATTATGCAAATGAGGTAGGGTTCGAAGTTGAGTGTGTCGGTTATCAATATGTTAATAGTTCCTTAACGCGTAAGATAGTCCTACTGAGAAAAGTTTAGAATTGTATTATATTAGTCCTAGTTTCGTTAAGAGATCCATTGCACTATACTCTGGTGCAAGTTTTACATAGGCTTTCTTTTCTCCTTCGGGTGTTATCAACGTGTTAACCTTCTCTACCTTTACATTGTATAGCTTTTCTATTGCTTCTTTGATCTGTTTCTTTGTTGCGTCTCTCCTTACTATTATTGTTATCTTGTTTTCTCTTTCTGCAAGTCTGAGACTCTTCTCTGTTAGGACAAACCTGATAATTATCTCGTGCGGCTGCATAGTTTCTAGACAACGAAGAGGTTTGTTAGTCTTCTTAAAGCTTCGTCAGTCCACAGTGTTAGTCTTCCAGGCTGTCCGCCTGGCGCAAGTACAAGCATGTTCAAGTTGTTCACTGTTACGACATCTACTCCTGGCAGGTTCTTTACTGCCTGCATTACTGGACACTTTTCACTTACCACGACAAGCACGCTCTTTGGCGTCTTGTACCTGCGTCCTCTTCTCTTACCTTTTCCAGCTCTAATCCTAGTCTTCTCGTGTGCTCTCTCAACATCATCCCACAGTCCAAGCTTCTTGAACACTCTCTTAACATCACTTGTGAACTGGAGTTTCTCGAAATCTCGAACTACGACAGGTGGTATCTGGACAACATTGTCAATTATGTGACCTCTCGCACGCACTAGATCTGGTATTGCCGTTGCTGCTATTGCCGACCTTATGGCTAGTCTCCTCTCTTTCTTGTTTATGTACTCATGAATCTTCTTCTCGACCTTTGGCGGATGTGCTCTTCTTCCACCAACACACATTGGTGCAAATGCTGCACGTGGCCACAGGTGACCCTTGATTCTTGGTACTCTGGCTAGCCCTAGACCTACGCCAAACGATTCTGCAGTTGTTCTCTTACCTGCCATGGGATCGGTTCCCTTTGGCTGGAGACGCTTTGTGAATGCGCTTAGGAAGGCTCTCCTGATGAGATCTATCCTGACAGGTGTGAAGAAGTGTGGTGGAAGCTCTATCTCGCCTACAGGATTGCCCTCTAGGTCAAATACCTTAACCTTCTTAGGAATCTCCCACTTCGGCTTAATCCATGGACTTAGATCTAGCTCAGGTACTATAGCCATGAGTACTCTCACGGCAAAGTTCTCGACAATTTATAAGCGTTCTTGTTCCTACCGAAGACCCGAGTTACGGATGTTGTCAATCCTAGATAGGATAAGGGAACTTGCAGATAAGGTAGAGGAGTATGCTGATCCTCTATCTCGGACAGATCTAGCAAGACTAAACCTATCAAATAGACTTCTATTTAACGAGAACTTACTACTGCCAGACGAGTACTATAACAACATAATTAACAAGATTAGAAACGAGCTGAGTAGCGCGATCAGGTTCTATCCCTCAGTATCGTATAAGAAGTACGTTACAGATAAAGTTGCAGAGCTGTACAAGATACCTCGAGAAAAACTGACACTAATAGCCGGTGCTGACGAAGGTATAAAAGCAATGTTTGATATATGCAAATTATTGAACATAGACACTCTTGTGATAGTTAGACCATGTTACTCTCTTCCACGCATTTACGCTAAAAACTACGGTCTTAAGATAATTGACGTCCTAATAGATGTAGAGAATTTGAAACTACCTCAGGAAACACTAGAGAACGTACTCGAGACTTTACATACACAAGGATGCCTAGTATATTTATGTACACCAAATAATCCCCTAGGTATTGAATTCGATTTCAACGACATATTTAAACTTGTGACCAAGTTTGATAATGCATTATTTTTAATCGATGAGACATATTTTGAATTTGGTACAAATGACTTTGCTAAACTAGCTGAGAAAGTTGATAATGTTGTTGTCATTAGGTCATTTTCAAAATCCTGGGGTCTAGCAGGGCTTAGACTAGGCTATGTTGTGACTTCGCACGATTTAGTTAAACTATTTAATGCAATACTGCAGCCGTTTAACATAAGTAATCTTGCACTTCGGATATTGGAAGTTGCGTTAGAATGCTATGATATTATTAGGAAATACATTGAAGAGGTGAAAATTCTTAGAGAAAAATTTAGAGAGGAGGTCATATCGAGATTATGTAAATATGTGAAGAGAGTATTTCCGTCTTACACAAATTTCGTAAGTATAGAATTTAAAGAATTTGTAGACATTAGGAAACTGTATTCAGAACTTGTCGAGAGAGGGTACTATGTCAGGACTGTAAGTGAGCCCCTGTGTGAACATATCATTAGAGTGACTATGGCACCTTGGAACATACTTGATAATTTGATTAAGAGTATTCAGGAAATAGTTGCTAAACTAGTAGAGACTTAATTCTCTGTTAAGTTTGTTGTTTTTGGATTAATCGTGAGGCTAACTTCATCTCTTGCAGAGAAGATTGAGGGTATTGTCGGCATAGTTGTATCAGTTATAGTCTACGTACTTAGGTACATTGTAGCGATCGCAACAAACAGTCTTGCACTGCTTGTAGATGCATGGCATGCACTTATCGATGCCTTAACCTCTGGGATAGTGATTGCAGCAAGCTTGCTTGCTGATAAGCCTGCGGATGAGGAGCACCCATACGGACATGGCAGGGCACTTGCAGTTGGGTCAAACATCATTGGGGTCATAGTGACTGCACTTGGAGTGATGCTGTTATACGAGGTTGTTCAACGCTACCTGTCGGCAAGCACGATAACCAGTCTGGCTACGGTAACATTCATGCAGTATCTGCTTATTGTAACATGTACAGGAATTGTGAAGCTTGCCCAATGGGTATTTGCAAGGTACTTAGGTGTGAAATACTCCTCGAGACTATGTCTTGCGGATGCAAAACATCACCTAGCTGATGGTATAATTACGTTCTTTGTGGCATTTTCGATGACTTTACTATACTATACTCATATGAAATTTGTTGATTTAATTGCTGCAGTAGCTATATGTATCTTAATAGTTAGGGAAGGGCTAAAGATAATGAAAGAATCGACATCAATACTTTTGGATAGGTCCGTGCCATCACTTGCAAAAAGAGTTGAGGAAGTTGTCAAACACATAAGTGGCATAAGAGGTATCAGGAACATCAAGGTAAGAGACTACGGCAGATACTATGTAGCTGAGGTCGACATTCTTCTAGATCCTAAACTAAGCCTGAGAGAAGCTCACCAGCTGGCACACGTCGTAGAGCACGAGATACGGCGCAGGATACCTGAAATACATCATGTACATACTCATTATGCACCAGAGGACGACGAAAATGTTCAGAGAGACAAAGACAGAAAACAGTAACTACACATTTCTCTTTGAGAACAACATATTCTCATACACCAGTCTTCCAATACACGCTTGTTCCACATCATAGTTAAATGACATAAGCTTGAATAAGTAATGTATTAACGATACTGTAAGCTTAATATCTAAACTAAATTTCTCAATTATTCCCCTAGCTAAAGTACATATTATACACACTTTTCTACAAATTTCTAGGGGAGCAGAAGATATGTAAGGAAATTTTACTGGATCGAGAGGGACTTTTATGAAATCATTCGTATTTAGGAAGTGTCTTATTATCTTTCGCGATAACAAGCTTGCTGTATAGAATGGAGGTGATAAATCTTCGAAATCTCTAATGTGCAACATATTGCCTATATACTTCCTAGACTTGCTTAACGGCACCTCTTTGAAGTACAGCAATCTTGCACTGAGATTAATAGAGCATTCCTCTCTACGCTTATGATGGAGATAGAATCTGCACATACACTTAGCTCCATATACAAATTTGAACTTCGGGTCCAGGAAAAATACTGAAATGCAATCACTCAAGATTAAGACACCTCAACAGTCGCTCTCTTAAATCTCTGTTTCTCATAATAATTTTGTATATTGATCTATTGCTAGTTAGCAAATTCCTTATATTGAGCTTCTCCACGCATCGGTCCAAGTTTACAATGTTTACCGAGCGTATATTACACATATCTGGTAGAAT
>CAYPXK010000135.1:0-11268 GCA_964414695.1 uncultured Thermoproteaceae archaeon
TACTGAAGTTACAGTACTTGCAGTTATTTGAACATATATTTGTGAGTGGTATGAAAATTTTTCTCGAGTATGTTATTCTTTTTCCAAAAGTACTATCTCTTATTCTTGATGCAGTGGACATAAGTTCAATAAGTTTTGCAGCATCTGAAGATAGCATTGATACTACTTTACCTAATGTGAATGTATCAGACAACCCCGTAGTCCTCATTCTATCGGTGCCCGTAGTTATCATCACTCTAAACTACTTTCTCAATAATTGTCTTTGCAAGTCTTATAGACTCCTCTACGGATTGCATAACGATGTCTGTTACAATAACGTCGATTCCCAGTTTTTTAATCTCATTCGCATACTCTGCATCTCTCCTATCGATAACCATGTGCGTGATGTACTTCCTGTACATTTCAGCCACTCCGACAACGGAGGGCTCAACGCCAAGTACTCTGAGTAGCTTATCAGTCAGACCGTGCACAGGTCTGCCTTTAACGATAGGTGATACTGCTACTCTGGGAACGTCAAGTTTCTCGAGTAGCTCACCTATTGGCTTTGTCCTGAGTATCGGCAATATGCTAACAGGAGGACTGCTCGGACCTATTATTACCAATTTTAAATCACTTTTTAACAGGTTTACAACCTCTGGAGGAGCGGAAACATGCTCAATATTCACATAGTTTATCCCTAATGGCTCTAGCTGGGCACCATACTTTACTAAGAATTCCTGTATATGTAGGTCGCCTACCTCAGTCAGTATATGCGTTTCAACATGTTGATCAGTCATTGGAAGTACTTGAGTACTGATCTGGAGTCGCGATGCTACATACCGTATGACCTCTGTCAGTCTGTAGCCTCTAGACATTAGGTAAGTGCGCAATATGTGCATTGCGAGATCGCGATCACCAATGTTGAACCAAGTATCTTCAAGTCCAAGAATCTGTGCCTGCTTCATGAAGTTGAAGGTGTCGCCTTTTATTCCCCACATTCTATCAAGGTCAAGGTGACCAGACAGGGCGTAGATCACAGAGTCAACGTCAGGACATATGTAAAGACCGTTCCAGTACATGTTATCTCCCGTGTTCACAATGACTCCAATCTCGTGACTTGGCACAACGTTAACAAGACCAAGCAGAAGCTTCACACCTCCACTGCCTCCCGTTAAGAGCACTACCTTCACTATGGTTAACGTAACGGAAGTGACACTGTTATTAACTCTCAACGTGTGCCTAGTCCAATGAGTAGCGAGTACACAGTCATATACGAGAGAGACCTTGAAACAGAGATCTCGGTCAGCAAGAAGACAAACGAAGAGGCGAGATTAAGGAGACTTGAACGATGGCCTCGCGAAGCGGGCCTCTCACTAACACTCGATGAGTCGGGAGGAAACTACATGCAGATCGTTAAGACGACAGCAGCCGAGTATGGTCTAGAGTTAGGAGACAAAAGGTGGGACATTAAGAGAGAAGGCGATAAGATTCTCGCAAAGTTAGAGTGGTACTTGCTCAAGTCAGGTCAGAAGGTCGGTACAGCATATGCAGAGTTCGAGATTTCTCTAACTCCAAAGGAAGAGACAGAGAATGAGGTAAAGTACCCAGCTAAGGTGAAGTACAGACTCGAACTGTCAAACCAGATACTTGCAGAGAAGGCATCAGAAGGCTTTGTTGACCTGTCAGGCTTCTAACACGTTCTATTTCTCCTAAACTAAACATACGCAACAAGTTTTAACTAGTCAGCACATCTATAACTAGGGACGGATCAGATGACGAAAATAGACTTCACAAACATACAGCATGTCTTCATGAGCTGTGGTACACATACGTTTAAATACCTCCCCATTCAAGTACACTGGGGCACAAATTGTGGCGTTAGTAAACAAATTCAATGTATGGCGCTTGCCCTACTCTGCGTCTTACCAATGTTTACACAAAGCGGGTTCTCTGAGGACAGCGCAGGTGACGAGGATTTAAAAGAAATTAAGGGAGCTATGTCAAAGCCTGTAGATAATCAACATATCGAAACTTTAATTGAAAAACTTGAAAAATTATCAAAAGAGTCAATACTGTCAAACATCACTAGACTCTCCATTATGCTTGTATTAATGATTCGAAAATCTATAACATTTTCCGAACTTTACAAGATACTCAAGATAAGTCCAAGTACATTAGAAGAACATTTATCGAAACTTGCAGAAAACGGTTTCATAGAAAAGAGGAAATCTCTAGAAAATGGATATGTACGCACTGTTATAAGAGTTACTGAGAAAGGGCTTCAGAGAACTCTTGAGTATGTTAAAACTATGGCTGATGTGTTAAATGGTGTAACGAATCTGTATAATTACCTATCTCGCGAGTAGGAAATACTTTTACTTTTACTAGAGTCTAAGCTCTCTATCAGGATTCATTATTGCGTTTGTGATTACGTTCTTAAGCTTGTCGTATATTTCAATAGATTTCCTAAATATGTTCTTAAGATCGTCTATTGAGAATGTTCCTATAGTTTTCTGTATTGACACAACTTTTCCTGCCGAAATTCCAATTGTTATTTTGCTATCGCAGATATTTTCTTCCTCAAGTGTTGGATCTACTAGTATGGAGTTTGATATTTTTACGAATGTAATTGTTAGTGGTAAGTTCTCTGTATTGACTTTGAGTGGTATCCTCTCGTCTCTTATTATCTTTGGCTGATCTTGCTCAATCTCTACCTTCGGTAACGTAGTAGCTGCTAGTGCAGCAACTGCAGCCATGCATGCTGCATCGTATAGATTACCGTCGTGATTCAGTACGTATAGATCAACCCAGAGTATGTAGACGAACTTCTTCGGTACAATGCACAGGCTCTTTAAGTCAAGGAAGTTGCTGTGTCTAATTGTCCTGTCCACAACGCGAGCTATCTCTATTGCATTCTCGTCAGGAGGACCTGGCTCTATTGTCGGCGCTGCAAGCGGCGGTGTCTCTAAATTTACGATGAGTGCACCTTCTTCAGGAGTGTCTGGATAAGGTGCGCCAACTCCAACTTTAACACCTGCAACTACCTTCGTGTTTCCTAATGATATTATTGCGCTTCCATCGGCTGTCTTTATCGGGTTCACATGTAGTACAATGTTCCTGAAGTCTAGATGGCCACGTCCATCCCCTCTCTTTCCTTGCTCAACTATTCTCCTTATTGTCTCTCTCCTGAGCTGTGGAAGGACTTCAGGTTGTTGCGTTATACTTACACTGCTCATGACCTCGACCTATTGCCTGCACTGAGCTATGTAAAGTTCACTGTTGTAACGCTTTTGAAGCTTCTATGTATTTGCCCTTTAGGGCGTCACGCATCATTCTGTATATGTTGTCAGCCACATTCATAGCCATCTCTATGCCCTTCTCAATTTCCTCAACAGTCCACTGGCCATCTGCTTGTAGCAGCGTGACAAGTTTTCTTCTGCACATTATTGCTATTGGCATATCTCCATCACCGTAGGCATCCTCGTAGCGGTTCAAGTCAATGATCACTAGGTCACCTATCTTGCCTATCGATATGCCAACTACCAGGTCCTTCATCGGTATGCCAGCGTCCGCTAGGGCCAGAGACGCGGCTGTTATTGATGCTACCCTCGTTGAGCCATCTGCCTGTATTATCTCAATGAAGACGTCGATTGATGTTCTTGGGAACTGCTCTAACAGGATTACAGGCTCAAGAGCTTCTCTCAAGATCTTTGAAATCTCGATCTCACGTCTCGTAGGTTCTGGTCTCTTTCTCTCATCGTGAGTGCTGAATGGAGCCATGTGATATCTGACCCTGAGTATTGCTCTATCAGGAAGCGCTAGATGACGTGGATGAACTTCACGGGGACCATACACGGCTGCGACAGCTACAGTATCACCATATGCGACAAGTGCACTACCGTCAGCATTTGGCAACACGCCAACTTCCATCCTTATGGGACGTGGCTGGTCAGGTGCTCTGCCGTCAATTCTCTTTCCCTCCTTTGCAAGCTCATGAATCTTTGCGCGAAGCTCCTCAGGTGTCAATTTTGTTACATCTATTAGATACTGCATGTTTATCGAACGTGACTTGAACTAGAAGAAAAATAAATGCGTGTCGTTTCCTGATGAGCGATCCTTCCCCCATGTGTGCTACATTAATCAAGCGATTATCGAATGTATGCCTAGGAACAGGGCGACAGCGACAACGAACAGACAGAGCCAAGTCGGGAAGCTTGAGCGAAGTATCTTAAGCCCATCAAGCATCGGCAGCGGCAGCAAGTTAAATGCTGCAAGTATGGCATTTATGTACGCAACTATCACAAGGTAGGGCACATATGGTGCAAATGCGAGGGCCAGCGCAGCTATCAGGATGTTTGTCAGAGGCCCAGCAGCAGCTATCATAAGCTCATCTCTTCTAAGATCGAACATCATCCTGAATGGGCTTGGCACAATGTAGACTGCTCCTGGTGCTGCAATTATTGGAATGGGGAGAGGAATACCAAGCGTATGTACTATCCCTATGAAGGCTCCACTGAGCACTGAGAGAACAAGACCAAGTTTCCAAGCCTTGAAGAATGCAATATAGCCAAGGTGTCTCGCAACCATGCGGTGTGCAAGCTCGTGAAGTAGAAACCCTGACAGGACGCCAATTAGGACAAACACAATTGTTATGGGAGTGTATATTATTGCTGGGAAGTTAGCAAGCAGGAAAGTTGCCATCAGTGCACATGCAGCTAACAGAAAGTCAAATGCTTCCTCATGAGTTATCGAGTACACTTGCCAGCGTCTCCTACGACCATATCGATAGCCATAGCCTTGGAACATCTTGACCTTATTCTAGGGCGTGTAAGTGTTGTAATTTTCAACTATATCTTAGTTGCGGGTAGATAACGCTCACGTGAATCACATATCTGCTCTAAGACGAGGAACGTCTCAGTTTTAGCAACTTCAGGATGTGATGGAAGGTACTTTATCAGGAAATCGCTGAGCTGCTTCATGTCTCGTGCCCATACCTTCAGTATTATGTCGTACGCTCCTGTGACTATGTGAGCCTCCTCTATCCATGGAAGTTCACTTCTATCATCCGTGTCTCTCAAGATTCTCTCCACAAGAACTTCCTGACTTGAGCGTCCAGATATTGGAGCAATCCTCTTTGCACTTATTAACACAAATGCAAGCACATTGTAGCCAAGTTTTCTCAAGTCAACTATTGCCCTATAGCCGAGTATTAGCTTCTCCATTTCCAGCTTCTCGATTCTACTCATGACTGTGGTCCTAGGCTTGTTTAGAATCTCTGCAAGACGAGTGACTTTAACACGTGCGTCTTTCTGAAGAAACTCTAGAAGTTTCTTATCAAGCTCATCTAATAGCACCATACTCATTCATCTCTGCACAATCTTATCACTTAAAAGCTTCCCATTTACGAAAAGTCAGGGAAAGATCGTAAAGTCTCGACAATGTGCCCTCTCTAAGGTCCATGACTAAGTACTCTGTGACGACCATATTGACCTTCTCGTAAACGCGAAGCTAAATTATAGACCTAGGCATAGTAATCTTACATGGCAGAACTCTTTGCGCGTATTAGGCACTGGGAAGTTATTAGACCAGATGCGGTCACCGTGTGGTATGAGCCTGAAGTTGTTGAGAGACTGAGCTGGTACTATGCTGTAATGAGAGATCAAGCACCTGCAAAATATCACATATGTGCACGTGTCGAGGTTCCTGAAAAACTAGACGATCTATGGAGGATCCCCCTCGAGGAGCTCTGGAAGATCCATGATAAGTATAGCGAGGAAGCTGATAGGATATGGAGAGAACTTAAGAAAGGATGTTCGAAGGACGAGTTTAGAAGATGGACTAGCCAAGACTTGCCAAGTTGCAGTCTTCTCGATGTCAAGATAGTTCTCGCAAAGAGGATAGTGGCATCGTGCATATTCTGTGAGAGAAAATGTAGAGTAAATCGCTATGAGAGAAGAGGCGCTTGTCTGACTAAGGCTACGCCCCGTATTGGAACATACTTCCATCATCTAGGTGAGGAGGCTCCACTTGTTCCTTCAGGAACAATATTCTTCACAGGATGTACATTCAGATGCGTATTCTGTCAGAACTGGGACATATCACAGTTTCCTGATAACGGAGATGAGGTGACTCCTAAGCAGCTTGCAATAATTCAGAAATGGCTACGTGAAAATGGTGCACGAAACATAAACTGGGTCGGTGGTGATCCAACGCCTGCTATTCACGCAATTTTGGAATCTCTCAAATATTTAGCACAGTGGGGAGTCAACGTACCTCAGCTATGGAACAGTAACATGTACCTAACTGTCGAAGGTATGAAGCTCATACTACACGTGATGGACATATGGCTACCTGACATGAAGTATGGAAACGACAAGTGTGCAGAGAGATACTCCATTGTTAAGAGGTACTGGGAAGTCATTACTAGGAACATGAAGATGTTAGCTGACCGCGATGAAGACTGCATAATTAGACATCTAGTCATGCCTTCACACATTGAGTGCTGTACAAAACCTGTACTTGAGTGGATAGCAAAGAACTACAAGAAAGCACTAGTCAACATAATGGACCAGTACAGACCTGAATGGCTTGTAGCAAAGTACCCACACAGATGGCCAGAAATTGCTAGGAGACCCTCAAGTAAAGAACTTTCCGAAGCCTATGAGTACGCGAAGAAACTTGGAATATGTTGGGAACCAGTAACAAGATAAGAAGACCAGAATGGCCAAGCTGGATAGTTAAACCACACAACGTGCCATTGCCAACGCTGGAGCCTCCAGCTGAGGACTGCATAAGAGTCACTGCAGGGGTCAGGGACCCAAATGGTCTAAATGCGAAGATAGACGTTGTAGATCTTGCAAAATCGAGGTTCTTCACAATAGTTGACATAAAGGATGGAGAAGTCGTGAAGGAGGACATTGTGAAGAATGAGGCTTCCTCAATGCCTAGGACAGCCCTAGTAGTGGCTTACTGGCTTGTCGAGATTGGAACCTCGATAACTCTCGCATCAGGTTACTGTCACAACATGTCGTATTTTCTAGATCAGGCAGGAGTGACAAGGTTAATATGTGAAGAAAAACTGACAGTACTTGAATGTTTGAGAAAATACAAACTTTTGAAAGACTCTACTTCGACATAATTAAGAAACTCCAAGAAGTACCTGAGGTTAGTGATCTAATAACTCCAATGCCAATAGAGTACTACATGTCAAACCTCGTTCAAGAAGTTAAGAAGCTTGAGGAATCGTATGTTGAAGGATTTATTGAAGGAATACTATATCATGCAAACAGAGCATTAGCATTAATATTACAGATACTTGACAGGGTATCAAATATAGTTGAAATATACGGTAAGATAAAGAAGAACAGAGAACGCGTTCATGTAGGAATCTTGACGTAGAATCCCTTCTCTTTACCTTTGTTCAGTACTTCAATACCACATTCTTCGAGAACATCCTTATTCACATCAAGTCCCTGCTGTTGCAGTACCTTTATAACATTCTCTAGTTTTACATACTTTTTCCCTATGAACAGACTTCTAACTAGTTCTCTTATTTTACTGCATTTATCTTCTTCCTTGTTTTCTATCTTCTGTTCCTGAATCTTTGACTTTACGAGGTTTTCATATTCTTCAGGCGTTAGAACATACACATACTCTGTCTTTAACAATTGTTCATCTACAGGCAGGTTCACTATAAGTTTAATATATCGATAAGTTTTTGTACCTCTACGTACCGTGTAGTAGGTTTTCGTTATTTTGACTTTATAGACCATCTCTACATTTTATCAAGTATCGGTATTCCAAGTATGTTCATTATGTTTTCTAATGTTATTTTGACAGCTTTGACTAGTGCAAGTCTGAAGGCTCTATATGGCTCATCTGCATGTATTACCGGATACTTCTCGTAGAATGAGTTAAATGTCAGTGAGAGCCTGTTTACGTGCTCAACAATGTAGTCTGGTCTCAGTTCTGATGCTGCACGTTTTATTACTTCAGGCACCTCTCCGATGTATTTTACAAGTTCGATCTCCTCAGGGCCTAGCTCTTCAGGCACATTATAGTGTACTATGTCTATGACGCCTGCCTTCTCTAGTATCGATTTCGCACGTACATACGTGTACTGTATGAAGGGACCGCTGTTCTGCTTAAGGTTCAGTACCTTATCCCAGTCAAATGTTATCTGTTTTGTTGGACTAACTGAGAGCAAGGCATATCTTACAGCTCCTATCGCAACAGCTTCAGATACTTTCTCAACCTCTTCAGGAGAGAATCTGTCTCTTATCATGTTTGCAACTCTGCGCTTTGCCTCATCGAGAAGCTCGTCAAGCGTGACATATCTTCCTCTTCTTCCACTCATCTTGATGCCTGGAATGTTCACAAGCTCGTACGCGTAGTGTACGATCTTTTCAGCCCAGTCAGGATGTCCAAGCGCATGAACAATTACACGTAACTGTGCTTGAGGATGCTGTTGCTCTGCAGCTATGACACGTATTAGCTTGTCTGGGTTAAAGTTCTCAAAACACCATAGTGCATAAGCTATGTCACGAGTAAGGTAGAGCGTTGTTCCATCGCTTCTAGTCAGTACAGCCTTTGGTAGATGTCTCGGCAGCTTAAGCTTGTCCCATAGGTCTAGGTCCTGTGCATACTTATCCGCCCTGAACACAATCGAGCCTCCTGAAATCTCAACATACTGTGGTACTCTAGCAACTAGCTGTTTAATAACTTCCTGAACCTTTCCAGAATATACCGTTATGTCACTCTCCCAATCCCACGAATCAAATGTTATTCCTAGCCTAGACAACGTCTGTATAAAACCTTCAATTACAAGATTAACCATTTCTCTCACAAGTTTCTTAACTTCTTCATCACCTTTCTCGTACAATCTTGCAAAATTCCTAACCTCAGACTCAAGATCAGGAAAATCGCGTAGTTTCTCGAGAAGTGTAATTACAAGCTCTTCATCTTTCTGCTTCAGGTTTGCTAGAGCAGCGACAAGGTCATCGCATTCACGTATAAGCTCTCTACATTTTTCAGGATCTGTGTCTTTAAGCTTCTCAATTTCCTTCTTCAGTTTCTGTATTTCAGCAACAGTGCACATCACGGCATACACTATGCCAATAACATGGTCCGGCTTCTTGCCCTCCTTCACTCTCCTGTACACGAGGTCTCTCACGAGGTAGAAGCCAAGTGCTGCATATGCTACCTGATCACCACAGTCGTCTAGGTAAAAGTGTGTCCTGACGTCACATTTGCAGAACCTTAACAGTCTCGCAAGTGTGTCTCCAAGCACTGCATTTCTGCCATGTCCAACATGTAGTGGATGTAGCGGATTTGCGCTAGTATGCTCAACAATGTACTTGCCCTTTGGACACTCCTCAGAGTAGCCATATTCAGGGCCTCTCGATAGTACTGTATCAATTACGAGTCTAGCATATTCTCTGGGATTTATATCAAAGTTCAAGAAACCATTAACAAAGTTTGGCCTTGTTACGTACCTAAAATTGTACGATGATGATAGTTCCTCAATGTACTTGCCTAGGTCAGGAACTTCTCTCATAACATTGTGAAGAGGAACTGCAAGGTAGCCAAACCTTGGCTGAGCCTTTATTATGTCAACATTTGACAAGTCCTTACCTACTGCCTTTCCAAGCTCAATAACAAAGCCTCTTATCTCTCTAACAAGCTCACTGTACGGATTCATTCATGCATGTGCAAAACACAGCGCATTAAATATCCTTACTCTCACCTGCACAGGTAGAGCCATAAGAAATATGAGTAGATAAGTAAGGAGTAACATAATGCCTGCTAGGTCAAGTAAGAAAGAGAGGAACCTTCTTGCAAGAATTGTAGAACACGAACTTGTACCAAAGGCAGAGATAGTGCCAAAGGAAGAAGCAAAGAAGATACTAAAACAGCTCAATGCAGCGCCCTGGCAGTTACCGTGGATAAGAGCAAGTGATCCACTAGTCAGGATAATAGGCGCAAAGCCCGGAGATGTAATTAAAATAATTAGAAAATCACCAACAGCAGGAGAGGTCGTCGTATATAGATTCGTAGTACCTGGATAGGGAAACCCTTAAAAAACAACAACAAAACCTACACACGACACCGCCGGGGTGGCCGAGCCTGGCCCAAGGCGCGGGCCTGCTAAGCCCGTCCCCGTACAGGGGGCGTGGGTTCAAATCCCACCCCCGGCGCCAAAACCAGACAACTTCTAAAACGGCTTTTCAACACTCAGAATCTGTTTAAAATTCACAAACTCAAAAGAATTTTCCTAACTCAGCTTTAATTCTAGACTTTATTAAGTTGTCATTTTTGATCCACATGCTTTCAACAATATTGTAGATACTGCTAATAGTGCTACACTCCATGCTATTGTCTTTCGATTCTTTCTCAGATTCTCGGCATGCACACAGGCATGCAACAGAATGTGGCATCCGTATGCCTCTTTCGATTCTTTTGTAGATTTTTCCTGCATCTCACTAACAGTCATACCAGCGGGGAGAAGTAACGACTTTCGATTCTTTTGTAGATTTTTCGAAGAAATAAGACAGAGATGTTGTAACATTTTCAAAGACTTCCTTTCGATTCTTTCTTAGATTCTTGATGTTCCCAAGGTAACTAAACTGAAGATAAAGCTACCGAACAACTTTCGATTCTTTCTTAGATTCTTGTATCATCCTGTCTCAAGTCTCGACTTCAATTTCCTGAAGTTGACTTTCGATTCTTTCTTAGATTCTTGATAAGTTTAGTATCAAAGGACTTTACCATGAGAGGTATATTCTTTCGATTCTTTCTTAGATTCTTGTTATAAAAGATATCTTTCTGTGGCCTTACTTGCTTGATATCGTGCTTTCGATTCTTTCTTAGATTCTTGAAACCGAAAACAGTGACGTACCAGAGTTCTTACGCAACAACCCATCTTTCGATTCTTTCTTAGATTCTTGATGTACATACTTGGTGTAGCAAAGAACGTGCAAGCTAAGCTAGTCTTTCGATTCTTTCTTAGATTCTTGGCATAGTTGTAGACAGATACCTAACAGAAAAAGCCGAAGTGTCTTTCGATTCTTTCTTAGATTCTTGGACTTGTACAGTAGATTTTGCTACCTTGCAACTTTTGGTACCTTTCGATTCTTTCTTAGATTCTTGCAAAATGTCGTTCATTGCCCTGACCATTCTCTGCACCATGTCTTTCGATTCTTTCTTAGATTCTTGGGTTCACAGTACGACGCAGAGATAGCGTTGTCACTGCTGAGAGACCTTTCGATTCTTTCTTAGATTCTTGATCGG
>CAYPXK010000136.1:0-4013 GCA_964414695.1 uncultured Thermoproteaceae archaeon
CAGGAGGAACATTGAGAGAGGCCACAAAGATAGTAAAGTCCATGGGTGCGAGAAGGGTACTTGCAATAGCGACGCACTGTCAGTTTCTAGGTAATGCCGATGTTAAACTTCGTGAAGCAGGTGTTGACCAAATTATTTGTAGTGATACGATCGAAACACAGTACAGCTCAATTAGTGTGCTAGAGCTAGTAGCTCATAAGATCAGGAATATAATCGCCGAGAAGTGAGGTAATGGGAATAATCTGTGGAGTCGACGAGGCTGGTAGAGGACCAGTCATAGGGCCGATGGTAATTGCAATAGTCTGTGTGGAGGAGGAGAACGTAGAAAAGCTTCAGAGCATAGGTGTGCGAGATTCTAAAGAGCTTGAGCCATATCAAAGAGCAAAACTTTCAATATTAATTAGAGAAGTTTCAAAATATCTAAATTACATCATTGTGCAACCTGAAGAAATTGATCGATATGTAGTAATGAATAAGTTAAACGTACTTGAGGCAGAGAAGACGGCGGCACTTATTCAGGAAGCGCTCAGACATGTTGAGAACATTGAGCTTGTCATAGTGGATTCACCTGACGTGAATCCTGAAAGATATGCTAGACACATCAAGGCACTTCTACTGAGTAGGGGGTTGTCCTGTAATGTACTGGCTGAGCATAAAGCTGACCGTAAATATCCTGTTGTTGCTGCTGCAAGTATAGTTGCTAAACATGTGCGCGATATGGAGATTGAGAAGCTTAAGCAGACATACGGTGACTTTGGGAGCGGCTATCCAAGTGATCCTAGGACGTTGAAGTTTCTTATTGAGTATCTCCGAAAACATGGAACGTTGCCCCCAATTGTTAGAAAGACCTGGAGCACTGTTCAGAGGGTACTTCGCGAATTTCGGCAAACGAAACTATTTTAGACACTTGATACATGCCTTTGCATTAGTACTATGTTAAGTGAGGTTCTTGCAAAGTACGACAAGTACGCTGGTCTTTCACGTCAAGAGCTCTACAATATTTTGAAAGACATTGCAAGGAATATTCAAGACAAGGCTATTAGAGATATCGTACTCGACCTACTTGAAAACCCTGTAATAACATTCACAAAGGTTGAGCCAAAGATAAGCATATTTGAATCACCTGCAGCACCTGTTAGACATCACGCTTATCCAGGAGGATTAATAGATCATACAATAAGTGTTGTCGAGCTCTCAGTAGCTATTGCTAAAACATTTGAGAAGGTGTATAACATATCTGCAAACATTGACCTCATTGTAGGTGCTGCGATTCTTCATGATCTATTCAAGTATTATCAATATGAGCCTGATCCAGTTACTGGAGGTGTCCGTCCTAGGAGTGACTGGTATCTAAGTCACGAGTTCTCGATGATTGCTGAACTAACTAAACGTGGTGCACCCGACGATCTCATAAGAGTCATTGCCGAGACCCATGGAACAGTGAGTTTCAGCAAGATTGAGGGTCAGATTGTGCATCTTGCAGACTCAATGGATTCCCAATTTGCATCACAGATACAGGACATCATATGGAGAGTGTGTCAGGAAATAGAGGTTCAAAGCGACGGCAAGTACAATGCGAAGAAGGTGTTTAATAGACTCATGAGAGTCAGAAGCCTGTTCGAGCTTGCAAAGACATACTACAGGGAGGGACGTGACAAATTGAAACAAGTAATTGTTGAGACTCTCGGTCTTGAGCTTAGCTAGAACCCTTAAAAAGGGACTTTAGGCACAGTGAGTTAGGTATGTCGAAGGCTCAGCAGAAGGAGAGTGCATCTGAAGGACGTACAGGGTGGCCTATACCACCTGTAATACCACCTGAGGAGTGGAAAAACTTCAGGTACAGAGGATACACACTTGAGGAGCTTCTCAAGATGCCAATGGAGGAGTTCATCAAGTTACTGCCAGCAAGACAGAGAAGATCACTAATGAGGGGGCTGAAGCCAGAGCACAGGAAGCTTCTCGAGAAAATCAGGAAAGCAAAGAAGCTCATGGCAGAGGGTAAGAAAGTTACAATAAAGACACACTGTAGAGACATGATAATACTTCCTGAAATGGTTGGTCTGACGATACATGTATACAACGGAATAACATACATACCGGTCTACATATCGCCATGGCACATCGGTCACTACCTAGGCGAATTCGCAATTACTTGTAAGATCGTCCAGCACGGTGAGCCTGGTCTAAAGGCAACAAGAAGTACATTACACATCGCAGCAAAGTAAGTACATTACCTACTCAGCTTCGCGGGAAATCTCGTTATCTTACTAAACAAGGCGGCCCTTATCCTTGCTACTATCCTTCCAAGTCTAACAAGGTTAATACATGGGTTATTTCTCAAAATTAAGATATTCGATATTCGTAACGGCATGATACGACTAAGAGGACATCATCTGATGTGTCTACACTTCTTCCGTGATGGTCCTGAGAGCTTGAGAAATAAGGTTCTGGAAATTGTGGAACGAGCAGAGAAAGGCGAGGAGATAGAGATTGTAGAAGGCCCAGACGACGTATGTATATCCTGTCCTTTCTTTAAGGATGGTGTGTGTAAGTACACAGATGAGGCTGAGGAGGAAATACGTGAAATGGACAGGAAAGCGCTTGAGTTACTGAATCTGCGTCCTGGCATGAAGATACACTGGAAAGATCTTAAGGATAAGCTGAGAACAGAAAAGTCCATAGTAAGGACGTGGGTCGAAACATACTGCTCAACATGTGACTTTCGGGAAGGCTGTGAGAAAGAGTATAGTAAATACCTGTAACTGTTCCACAAAGCTAATTACCCTACACGTATGTAGCTGAGGTTTGATGAGTAAACTAACGAAGATTATACTTGGCGTAGTTGCTACAATAATAATAATAGCCGTATCAGCATATGTAGTATACTACTCGAACACACTATACAAAAAACTACATACATCAATTACATTAGTTAATAAATCATTTGAAAAGCCTACAATAATAATCGTCCCAATAGCTGAACATGGCCTACCAGACTATCTTAATCTTGTGTTCTACTACTGTGCAATAAACAGGACAAAACTTAAACCATTTGAAGTATTGTTAAAACTATACTATGATTATAGAGAAATATCAGGAAGTAAGAAATATGTAGTAAAGTATCCAAATGTCATTAAACTAGCTCAGGAACTAGGTCTCGAATTCAATAAGACATGTATAAAACTGAGACCTCCCCTACGCATAGTATATACTAAGGTGCCAATAGGAGGTGGGGTTCTATATGCATCTTTCATAAACTGCAGTGAGGAATTCTATAAAGAATGTCTATCGAAGAATAATAAGACGACTTGTCAAAAACTATGCGTGAATTATATTAATTCAATAGTCAATAAGACAAACATTAACATAGTCAAGGCCGTGTATAGTACACGAACATGGTATTTCATTAACCTGTTGCTATCCAGGTACATCGTACTATATGGCATGCTTGGAACACCTGAAATTGTGTACTTAAACACAAGGACGGGAAGTGCACTAATTTACCTTGGTCTTCAGATAGCGCCAGGATACGGCAATTACTACCTCGCAGTCAGGGAAGCCTTAGAGAACAATACAGTACCACTAAACTTTGCCCAAGGTGTGAAAAAGCTATTTCTAACATGTCTAGAGGCAACATACACGGGCAATGACACATTGATACGTGCATGCTTTGGAGGAGCAAACGCTAAGACTATAAACAATACGAAATTGTTCTATATACAGACTCTAAGCGGAAAGGTGTACCTAGGTGCATATATTACAGGTTTATCAAATAAGACCTTGAATACAATTTTAACATTTGTGAGGAAGTTCGGCTTTATAGATGTTAACGGTTCTTCGGACCTTTACGTGATAATGTTCGTTAGTCCAACATGTCCATTCTGTAAGACTGAAATATTGTCACTCATTAAAGTAGGGGTGCTAAAAATAAGCTAAGTTTCAGTACCTCACAGCAAGTCTCAGCAATGTGTTTGCTCTTTCTCCGCATACTGGATCTCTCAAATCCTTCACTT
>CAYPXK010000137.1:0-7093 GCA_964414695.1 uncultured Thermoproteaceae archaeon
CCTTTCTTTGTCGCACTTGGACAGACATATCATACGCCGATTTTCGAGTACCTGGTCATAGTGTACATAATTGCCATAATGGCGGCGATGTTTGTCAAAGTCGGCCTAAACTTTAGAAAGAGAATGCGTGAAGTTCATGAGTACTTGAAGAATGTCAAAACAGGAGCTCTTGAACGTTTAACATCTGCTGACTTATCCAAACTTATTGAAAAAGACACAGAATACGTTAGGGAGCTTGTAAACTTACAGAAGAGACAGCTGAGAAACGTCCTTATAACACTTGGAGCATTCTTCGCAATATTCATGATATATAGCATGTTTTTCTCAAAATATGTTGCTTCACTATTCTCAAGCATAAGTAGCGTCTTCTGGAGGACATTTCTACAAACATTAACATACTTTTCAATATTTGTGATTGCGTGGTTTGTAATGATAAGGATGCTGAAAATACATCCAATGGGCGCGATGATGGATATACCGTACACGCCAATGCGCAGTTTAGTAATATATAAAGACGCTATAATACTTGACGATATTTACCTACTTAGAGCACCTGTGAAAGCAAAGAGAGTTGTAATAAATGAGCGTAGAAAGTACATTGAGATAGAGCTAGACGATGAGTATGCTAAACAGTATCAACTCAGGAGAATTAGGCTATATGTAAGATCTCCCAAGGATCTCTGGAGTGAGGTTCTTTCTAAGATTGTGCAAGTGACGACAGGAGATAAGATGACTGTTATTAGGGAGTGAGAAGTTTGTTTTATAAAAATAGGGCTGTGCGAATATTAATAATTTTATGATGGACTCTAGTTTTCTTGTTCGGTTTATCCAAATAGTCCTGCAAGTCCTGCTGCGATATCTTCTTCGCTTGGGCCCTCCTCTTTCTTCTCCTCTTCTTTCTTTTCCTCTGCTGGTTTTGCCTCAGCAGCAGGCTTAGCCTCAGCAGCTGCTGGGGCGGTCGCTACCTGTACTGTAGGTGCCTGTATTCCTAGTTCAGGGGCCTTCTGTGCAACTAGTGCAGCTAGCGCATTTGCGTACGCTATTGCCTTGAGTATTATGAACTTGGCTGTCTCAGGTGTTATGATGTTTGCATTAATTGCAAGGTTCTGAGCTTCGATACATGCTCTCTGAATAAGTACTGGCAAGGTCTCGGGTATGAATAACGTTGCATTGATTGCAAGATTAACAGCATGTTTAGCTGCTTCAGGTATCGTTGACTTGAATTCCTCAAACATCTTAAGTAGCTCATCCTTTGTTATTACCTTCGTTCCCTCTACAATTATTGCCTTGACTTTCAGAGCTTCAAATATTGGCCTGATCTTAAGCTTCTGCAGAATCTCAGCAAGTTCAGGACTTATAACATCTCCTGGCTTTGCGACCACGGTATCCTTGACGACCCAGATCTTACCACCTTGTACTCTTGTAGGTACTCTGAGCTTACCGAACTTGCTTAGTATAGGTCCAGGCGATAGACCTGTGTCTCCTGCAGGTATGACAATCTCGAATGGTGCAATATCTCCGGGACGTGCTTCTCTCCTAACGGCGTTCTCCTCGATCCAGAATATGAACTCTACAGGGTTCATGTTGGTGAATATGAATATGTTCTCGCCCTGTAGAACCTTCAGAACATCATCTGTAACTTTTCCAAACGTTCTCTGAATGGCTATTCTAAATAATGTGTTCTTGAAGTGCTTCATTACAGAGTCTATGCGTCTCAGCTTTAGCCTGTACTCCTTCAGCACTCTGTTAGAGACCTTGTGTATGTCTATCACGAAGACGTACTTGTACTTCTTCAGAAGCTCGCAAGCTTCCTCAATTGCTCTAACCTTCTTCTCTGGGTATGGCTTAGTCCTGACATACTGTCTCTTCAGTATTAATGGCATTGTTTTCTCGTCTCTTCGACAGAGGTTGAGATATAAGCTTTTATGTTCACAAGCTGTAGAGACGTGAGTAGCTTGTGTGAAGATAGTAATTGTCGACGGCTACACCGATGAGCCAGCGGGACTTGGTGTTCCCCCGTACGTTGACATATATCCACGATACATTGCAGGTGCCGTATGGTGTGTGGACCCTTCAATACCTGTACATTACCTGACCATTGATCAGGTTCGAGAGAATCGCGATACCCTAGCCAAGTTACTTGACAGAGAGACTATTCTGATAGTAATTGCAGGAGTGGTAACTCCTGGAAAATACCTCAAGTACACTCCAATAACAAGAGAAGAAATTGAATATATTGCAAACCTTGCTTCACAATGCAAACTTCGCATTCTCTGTGGACCTGTCGCAAGGTTCGGATTTGCTGAAGCTGGAGGCGACATTGCTGTGGAGCCCTCATACTTCAAGAAAATGTATGATCTAGTTGTGTCAGGCGATCCTGATCTAGTTGTATGGAACTTAGTTAAAGAAGGTTTTCAAGAAAGTAAAGTCGATGTTAATGATTTTCATAGAGATGATAGACTGTTAAACATGTTTGCAGTGAAAGGTTCTCAAATAGTTATGCAACATCCCTGTTATGGAAAGAATTTAATAGTTGAAATTGAAACCTACAGATCCTGTCCAAGGTATGTGACTGGTGGCTGCTCCTTCTGCACAACTGTGAGGCGGGGCCCGCCCTTGTTTAGAGACTTGAAGGCCATAGTCAAGGAGGTCGAGGCTCTCTATAAGTGCGGTGTCAGACACTTCAGGATCGGCAGACAAGCAGACATACTTACGTACATGGCTAAGGATGTTGGTAAAATAGAATTTCCTAAACCAAGGCCAGAGATAATTGAGAAGCTCTTTCATGGCATCAGGAACGCTGCACCAGACTTAGAGACTCTGCATATAGACAATGTGAACCCTGGAACTGTTGCCCACTGGCCAATTGAGTCTAGAGAGGCATTGAAGATAGTGATGCTGTACCACACACCAGGCGATGTCGCTGCCATGGGCATCGAGACTGCTGATCCTCGTGTAGTTAAGTCAAATAATCTCAAAGTATATCCTGACGAGGCATACTTTGCCGTTAAGCTAGTCAGCGAGCTTGGCAGAGTGCGTGGATGGAATGGCATGCCACATCTGCTACCTGGCATCAACTTTGTGCTGGGTCTCCCTGGGGAAACTAAGGAGACCTATGTGTTAAACAGGGAGTTTCTAGAAAAACTACTTTCTGAGAACATACTAGTTCGAAGAGTTAACATTAGGCTGGCCATGGTCTTTCCTGGTACA
Organism: uncultured Thermoproteaceae archaeon; assembly: GCA_964414695.1. GTDB lineage: Archaea > Thermoproteota > Thermoprotei > Thermoproteales > Thermocladiaceae > JAADER01. Next base: position 3,211 of record CAYPXK010000137.1, read on the forward strand.
CCACTCTGGAGTCTCCGTCACATCGTTAAATCTAACATTCAGAGACACAGAAAGTACATTGAATCATTTCGACACTGGGTTAGAAACGTCTTTGATGTTGAAAACCTGAGACGTATCTTACCTTCAGGAACGATACTGTACAGGCTGTACACGGAGATGCATGATCCTAAAGGTGGAACATATGCAAGACAGGTAGGTTCTTATCCACTGATAGTGTACATTCCTGAAAAGCTTCCACTGGACACGTGGATAAATGTAGTAGTTGTGGATCATCTTCCTAGATCGGTCATAGCTATACCGTACCCACTCAATGTTAACACTTGTTCGCTTACATTGCTGAGTAAGGTGCCTGGGATAGATAGAAGGAAGGCCCTTGAGATAGTCAAGAGAAGGCCATTTAGAGATCTTGAGGAAGTTAGAAAAATTGTCGGGGATTCAGTGAAGTATCTCACTGTTGGATGATGAATACACACCCTTAATGAGCGGTGATTAGAGTGGCCAAGGCTGACTATGCCCGTGTATAAATGCAAGGTCTGTGGCACATACACAACATCGCCGGTGCACTGTGGCAAGAAGTGTATCTACCTGATGAGTGACGAGCAGAGGGAATCACTTAGTCATCTCATGAGTGCACTTCTCAGACACATTCCTCATGAGGCTGGTCTCAAGTTAGATGAGGAGGGGTTTGTCGACATTGATGAGCTTGTCCGAGGCATAAGAGAGCGTTGGCGAAATAGGCATCTTTACCAGTGGGTAACGAGGGACCATGTACTTGCTGTTGCGTTACTCGATCCTCGTGGGAGATTCGAAGTTAGAGACAATAAGATAAGGGCAACGTATGGACATAGCGTTCCTGTAAGGATAAGGTATGTTGAAGATCGTGAGGTCAAGATCCTGTACCATGGCACTGTGAGAAGGAACTTGCCTTCAATACTTGAGAAGGGTCTCATACCTGGCAGAAGACTATACGTTCACCTTACGACAAATCCTGAAATTGCACGTGAGATAGGGCAGAGACATGGACAGGATGTTGTCATACTTAGGATAGATGCAGACTGCGTTAGAAGAAGAGGCTACGCAATATACAGAGCTAGCCCAGTTATATACCTGGCTAAATATGTCCCACCTGAGTGTATTGAGGTAGAGTCTTAATTACTCAAACAATAGGACTAGCAAGACGTGCATAATCATGAAGTTGTCATACATAGTTTGGATAATAACTAAGCAATGTAACTTAAGATGTCTTCACTGCTATGCAAAACTTTACGAAAATGAAAATGAATTAACTCCAGAAGATAGGGAAAAACTTGCTAAAGAAATATGTGAACTCGAGGTGCCTCACGTATCTATCTCTGGTGGAGAGCCACTGCTTCTTCATGATATTTTCAAAATAATATCAATATTTAGAGACTATGGCATATCCACCTCAATAGTAACAAACGGCACACTACTAAATGAGGATATTGTAAAGAAACTAAACAGACTTGACGTCTACATATACATAAGTGTCGATGGTATAAAAGAGACACATGAGAAGCTCAGAGGTGCAGGAACTTGGAATCGCGTCTTAAAAAGTCTTGAGCTTCTTCATCGTGAGAATGCTCAGTTTGGAACCGTCATGGCTATATCAAATATTAATTATACGGTAGTTGACAAATATATTGAAAATGTTGTTAAATACGAGCCGGATAGTATAAACGTCATTCCTGTAATGGCGAGTGGACGTGCACGTGAGACACTTACATATGTGCATGTTGAGCACATGAGAGTGTCCATAGAGAAGCTTGTTCAGAAGACGGAAGAGCTTGGGGTGAATGTACGTGTATGGTGTCTACCCTGCCTTCCTGCATATACAGACTCGAGAAGGCTAATTGCGTACGCATGTAGAAACTTGCGCGTCGTTGACATTAGCCCTGGAGGTCGACTGTTACTGTGCGATGTTACGAATGTTGAGATATGCAGATGGAGTCCCGGTAAGCTACGTGAATGTATCGAAAGCTACTTCTCTCACGATACTGTACGCTTGGTCCTAGAGAATGTACCCGATGAGTGCAAAAACTGTCGTTTCGTTAATGTTTGTAGAGGAGGATGTTATGCACGTGCATTCCTTCAGTTCGGAGATTTTAGAAGAAAAGATCCGCTATGTCCATTAATACACTAGAGGCGTTGTCGGTGTCTCTTTTGGAGGTTTTAGATACATCTCAAGATTCTTCTCTACAAGGAAAGCGTACCTGTTTGCATGTTCTGTCAGTCCATCAAGTGGAATATCGTAGTTTATTAGCTTTGACACTGCTTTAATTAGCTTAATTGCAGCTGTTATGTCAGGTCCAAGCTGTCCAACAGTCTGGCCAAGTATGTACATGACGTCTCTATGAGATGTGACCTTTCCAGACTCGACAAGCTTCTTTATTGCAGTCAGTACCTTTGACTCTGCCATAATTAGTGCACCTACGATGCTTCTGCTCAGGACTGAGTCAAGGAATACTGCCTCAGCGCCTGTTATTATCGCATCTTTTATAGGTTGAAAGCCGAGTGACCTGAACTCATCCACATAGTACTCCTCAGTGACGAAGTACACGGTGTCACTCTCTTTTTCTCCTACGGCAGGTATGGATGTTAGACAGATTACTCTCCTGATGTTGTTCTCCTCTGCCCAGTCAAGTATCTTGTTTATGAACTCTCCATACAGCTCAATTGGCACAGGAACATGCTGTCTTATGGTTATGAGGCCGAGATCCTTCCTGTAGAATAGTCGATATGGGAGCTTTGCTGCACCATCTACAGCCGTTATGACTGGCGGCACATTTCTGAATCTTATTGCTCCAATCTCCTCCATCTTCAACGTATCTATTATGTACTCTATAGTCACTACAGATGCTAGACTTGGCTCAGGACATGCTATTATCAGCGTGTTTCGTGGATCCTTCTCTATGCGCTTAATCTTGATCTCTATAGATGGCATATGTGAGATCTTGCAAGGATCTAAATAAGTGAACTACCATCTGCTCGTCAGACATGCATAAATACTGAACAGTTACAGGAAGTACTGTGAAGATACTAGTCATAAGCGACATACATGACTCTCTTAACAACGTCAAAAAACTTCGAAACATTGAGAGAGATATAACAATAATGCTTGGAGATTTTGTAGAATTTGGAAAACCGAAAATAGAGACTGTTGTAACAATTTTAGAAGAACTTGCATCACAGACTCTCACACTTTACGTTCCAGGAAACTGCGATCCACCTGACGCTACCAAGGACCTAAATGTCAAGAATACTGTGAACCTACATGCACGTTACCATACCATTGATGAGTACGTGTTTGTTGGCTTCGGAGGCTCTAATCCCACGCCTTTCAATACGCCGCTCGAGTTTCCTGATGATGAGATCGGCAACTCTCTCACAAATACGATAAACGAAGTTATATCAAAGAACATTATAAAGCGCGAGGAGCTCAATGACAGGCTCATACTTGTGACGCATGCACCTCCACGAGATACTGCACTTGACAAGATACAGTCAGGAGCACATGTTGGAAGTGCATCCATTAGGAGGGTGATTGAGAGCTACATGCCTAAGCTGGGACTACATGGACATATACACGAGGCATCAGGAATGGAGATGCTTGGCAAGACACTCATAGTGAATCCTGGCCCACTTGCCTGGGGCAGATATGTCATACTGGAGCTTTCGGATAAGAAAATAACCTGTGTACAGTTTAGACTCCTTGAGTGATGACACTACGGGAACCGAAAGTGTGAGGAAAGCGGCCTCTGCTGAGTCGATTATCTAAAGTAGTCCTGTAGGTGATGAACGCTACATCGCTGATACAGCGAGATGATGCCTTTCCTGGCCCGGACTGAGGTGCTCTGAAAGGCTT
>CAYPXK010000138.1:0-25981 GCA_964414695.1 uncultured Thermoproteaceae archaeon
TGTAAATCCTTCTTCTAAATATTTTGAAAAGCTCTCTAGATGTCACATATATCTTCAGTAATGCTGCATGTGGATTCTCCACAGTGTAGGGATCCTCCACTTCCTCATCTTCAGGTAGGCCGAACTCAATCCTTATCTTAATTACATTCCTGATGGCATGAGGTATGTCATCAGGTGAGTGCGTTATAAGCAAGAAATATCGTTCATAATTTCTACCTACTCTAATTTGCTCTCCTAACGTTGAAGTTTCGGAAAATAAAAGTATGTGTGCCTCATCGATTACGAAGATCACTCTTCGACATTGTGCCTCCGATGCAGCCAGTACAAAGAACATTATATAGCTTAGACGCTGTATATCTGACAAAAATGAAAGATCTACACCTATCGAGATTCCTCTCAATTTACCTTTTAGTATCTTAGATAGGAGAGGATGCGTAGAACATAACATCCAATGATTGAAGTATCTAAGTCTTCTACAGAGAGCCAAGGCAATATTACGCTGTTCTCTCGATAGTCTACCAGACTCATCCTTTATATAATTAACTATCTTCTCGAAATTTACATCATTACCTATTTTACTTAATCTCTCATGAATATCTATAAAATACTCCTCCATAGCAGGCGAGAGACAGTATTTTAAATTCCGAAATTTTATTAATAGAAGCTCGTTAATACAATCAAGTATTCTTGTTGCATCATCGCAAAAATCAAATACGTTTATTGGCAGTGGACCATGTACAAGAACCTCGTTTTTGAATGATCCCACAATATCAAATATTATAACATTAAAATTGCTATTCCTGAAGTTACTCACATGCTCTTTCACAAGAGTTGTCTTACCTACACCGCTTGTGCCAGCTATAAGCATATGTGAATTATTTAATATCATCATATCCAATATGTTAAGCTTCTTAGCTATAGACATACAATTTTCAAATATTGCAATACCTCCCTAACAGTGTCAACATCGTCAATTATGCAGAATTTCTTTCTTGGAATTGTCCAGAAAGGTGTTTCTCTGCGTGTCTGTTCACATACAGATAAGCCTAGTAAAATTCTATCTCTCTCCTGCTGTAACATTAATATTATACATTTTTCAAACTTCGCAAGTTCATGAATTATATTTGATATGGATTTACAGGCTTTTGTAATGTTTGCTCCTTTTAAGCTTCCTACAAATTTTGTTATATTGAGAGGTTTTGCACTGGATTTATCTACAAGAATTTCATCCTTGTTTATTACAGTTACTAATTTTTCACAGATAATGCTCTTAGAATATCGATACATCAGAGGTATACCATCCCTGTATGTATAGAGCAAGATATCTCCTGACGAGACTAGTATGTATTTACTTAACGTTGGTACTATTTTCGTCACTTTGATTTTATTATTCATTCACGTGTATGTCCTGCACATTGATATATACCTAATGCAATGTGTGTACATGATGTGAAGGCGCTTTAAGGGACTATGCTTCCTGGCTTCTATGAGTGTTGTTTTATCGAATATTGAGTGGATTATTCCAGTACTTGCCGCATGTGCAAATATTGCGTACGGTGTCGTACTATACATGTGTGGACCAACTTCATACAGTAGAGCGAGAGGTATTGAACATGTTAAGGATACACTATTTGCCATAATTACATTTTCAGTGATGTATTTAATATATAGGAACTTGCCATATTTGCTGTATGTAATATTTTCCTCGCTCGGTATATTACATGAATGCAATACCAACATTCCCATAATGTTAACTTTGCAAAATTCTGAAAACTATTTTCTATCAATGTTTAATTCTATAAAGACACTTCTCCTAACAATATTCACTGCATGTACTGTGTTAAATACAATTCCCTATACATCACCTGTGGCGGTCTATTTCTCTCAGGCAACACAGTACCTTCAATGGATGTCTCATTGGGCATTAATTAACTCTTATATGCTCTACATATTGGCCATAGTGAGCACCCATGCACTATCAATAGCTGGACTCGGTCTGGCACTATCCGTACCTCAACAGACACGTAGTATAGGCTCAATCCTGACCGCAATCTCCATAGCATTTCCAAGTTACGTGCTTGGCATGTACTTCCTCACAAAATCTCTAAACATTTACATACTGAGTGAAAAAGTGACTTACACAAATGTACTAAACGTAGTCAAGGATATCGCACTCGGAGGCTTCGATCTTGCAGAGAAGTTGCAGACATTTAACATAATGTGCGATCTTGGACTAGCAATAACAGGAGCAGCAACATATACAATAAGTAAACTCATAGATAACATAGGCCATTACATAAAGCTGTGAGAGAAAGACATAAAAACCGACGAATAAGCAAGCAAACTCGAATAAAGCCCCGGTAGTATAGCCCGGTCAAGTATGCGGGCCTTTCGAGCCCGTGACCCGGGTTCAAATCCCGGCCGGGGCACCAAGAATTCTATGTTCACCAAAAAGAGAATTCCTCCACCATTCCACCCTCCACACTACTCCAACACCATTACTCCCGTACACATATCATGAAATTAACTTGGGTTAGGCAACGGAACAGACTATGCCTGTGTAGCTGTGAAGGTAATAGACTTGTTATTCTTTTCTTCGAATTATTACCTCGTCTACTTTTTCAAGTGTTATTAAACCTTCTTTAACAACCTCCTTTACTTTATCGAGGACTTTGTTTATTTTTGTTTCTTCGTCTATTACTTCTATTACTATTGGGAGATCTTCTGACAGTCTAAGTATGCTTGGAAAGTGTATTACACTCTTGCTCCCGAATCCTGCAATTCCACGCATGACGGTAGCTCCTCGCAGACCTTCTTTGCGAAAAAGTTCTATCAGATACATGTAGGCTGGCTTTCCATGGTACCTATCTGATTCTCCCAGGTATATTCTCATGCGAACCCAATTGCCTGAGTTTTCTGATGTTGTGACAGGTGTCATTGTTCGCTCTTAGTTAAGTTTTAACTTAAAGATTTATGTTAACAGACTTGCGATAATTTTACCAAGATACACACCTAGTGTACATAGTACGACATTAGTAACAATATTTAAAATAGCAAGATACCAGAGTCCTTCTTGAATAAGTGAAAATGTCTCATATGCAAATGTTGAGAAAGTTGTCAAAGATCCACAGAATCCTGTTACTATTAGTAGCCTATCTTCTCTAGTGAAGAATCCACGAAAAACCGAAAGATACATTACAAGTCCTATGATAAGACTTCCAATAAAATTCACAATAAGGGTACCAGTAGGAAAGCCATCGACTGCAGGTATACTTCGAGAAATAACATACCTCAATGTCGCACCAGCGCAGGCGCCTACACTGACAAACAACATGTCTATCATCAGCCCTAATAGTCTATTGAACATGCCGCTCAGCGGTTCTCTCACACTAGAAAAACCCTTCGAAAAATGGAATACAGGAGACAACGACTATAGATCTACATATCCGCCATGGTAAATACCATAACGTACTTACCAATAGATAATAAACTAAGGTCAAAGTGAAACCGCCGTAACAACAGAGCTATGACAATAACTTTGAAGTATATTTTAAAGTAGTATTCGTTCAAATTAATTTAATTCAGAAACGGAGGAGTCACTTCAAACCTGGAAGGAATTCGCAAATAAATAGATAACAACTCTTTACACTTTTAAACAGCAAAGGAAGATTTTTTAAATTTTCGTAAACTTGATACGTCATGAGCTGGGTATTATATATGTGTGAAAGAAAAATTTACTAGAGAATTAAAGCTGTAGGGTAATCTATAGACTTTTTTAATATTATCAATTAAAGTAGAAACTGGTGACCATTTCATGAAAGTGGGGAATAATAATGTTCGAGTATTGAGTAGTAAAGTTTACTAGGATTTTTATCGAATGTCGGAGAATTGTCGGTGTTTCTAGTTCAGCCAGCCATCGGCCGGTCATTCATTCCCCCAGCTTACCCTTGTCATCACTCTAGTTCCCTAGGTAATCTTGCTCTATATAACGGTATTGGGTGCATGCATGGTACGTCTCTTACTCCTTCTAGACTCTGTATTAGCTGTAGTAGTTCCTGCTCTGTCTTTTCTTTAACTATTTTTGCTACTTTTTCAATTATCTGTCTTATTTCAGGTTTAATGTTGTTTACTATTTTCTCGACATCTTTCTGGTTTACTAACTTGTAGTTTGGTCCTTCCTGTTTGACTAGTTTTACATCATTAATAAGCTCGTCAAGTACGTTCTGTACATCATGTCTATTGTCCGGGTATATCGAGAAGTGGTACTTTTTCCACTGTAGACCCGTTATTGGACATCCTATCTTTACCTGTGCCACATAGTCCAGCAGAAAGAGGTAGTAAAATAGCTTTGAACGTGGCATTTCCTGTGTATAATATAGACCGGAGAGAACAAGCTCTGTTAAACAGGCTCTCATTCTGTCTCTACGACTATATGTACAGGAGGTTAGATATCTTCATTATCCTAAAGCACTTGCAGAGACATAACTTAAATGTGTAGATGTTACACTACCTGATAGATGGATGCTAAAGTTGTGGAGAAGCAAGTTGGCAAGCTTGTAGATATTTCTAAGTTCAATCTTCCTGAAAGATATAGACAGTTCATAAATGACGAGAAGATTCAGAAACTGTACAAGGAAAAGTATGACCTTCCTAAAGATTGTAGAGTCGTAAAGCGTACACATAGCGTATGTCCCATCTGTAGACGCCTTATCGAAGCCGTGGTGTATGAGCATGATGGTGCGATATGGATAAAGAAGAAGTGTCCTGAACATGGAATGTTCCGTGACCTGTACTGGGGAGACGCAGAGCTGTATTACTATTACATACAGTGGGACAGGCCAGAGTACATTGGCAAAGGTGTTGCAAATCCGAATGTTGACATGAAGTACGTAAAGGAGCGTGGTCTCTGTCCCTTTGCCTGTGGTCTCTGTCCTCTACATAGATCCAACACGATTCTCGCAATAATAGACGTCACAAACAGATGCAACATGAGGTGTCCTGTATGCTTTGCAGATGTTAGAGACAGACTAGAGTACGTGTACGAACCCGATCTTGAGGCCATTGAGAGAATGATCAAAGTCTTGCGAAGTGAGAAACCTTGGGCACCTAACGCACTTCAGCTAAGCGGTGGTGAGCCAACGTTAAGGAACGACCTTCCTGAAATAGTGAGAATAGCTAAGAAGCATGGCTTCAACCATGTTGAGGTTAACACTAACGGCATCAGGTTAGCCTTTGATATTGACTACTATAAGGCACTGATGGAGGCAGGTCTCTCAACGCTGTATCTACAGTGTGACACTATTGACCCGAATAACACACTCATATGGAAATACAGAAGGTACAGTCCAGTAGCATACGTTAATATAAGGTTGAGAGTCATAGAAAATGCAAGAAAGCTTGGGCATAGATCAATAGTACTCGTAGTAACAGCGATACGAGGATACAACGATAAGGACCTTGGAAAAATTGTCGAGTTTGCTATTGAGAATCGTGATGTCGTACGTTGGGTAAACATTCAGCCTATAGCATTTGCAGGATGTGCAAGGCTCTACAGTCCTGAAGAGTTGAGAAGAATGAGAATAACAATACCAGATGTGATAATTGAGATTGAGAAACAGACAAACGGACTAGTAAGTAGATGGGACTGGAGACCCGTCAACTGGCCCGTTGCACTAGCTCGTGCACTTGAGGTGCTTACTGGTCAGGAAAAGCCACTTTTCACAAACAATCCTGTATGTGGCGCATCTGCCTTCATATACTATGATCCTGATCAGAAGAAGCCAATACCAATAACGAGAATTGTTGATGTTGACGACTTTGAAAAACTATGCTGGGACATATATTGGACAGCTGTCAAAGGTGGAGTATGGAAAAATATTGCGAAAATGAAACTTCTAAAGCTTCTAAAATATGTTAAGCATAAACTTGTGAGAGACCTACTGATGAATATTCTAATAAAGAAAGATTATGAGTCCCTTGCAGAGTTCATGTTTAACATCGTTGGTCTTGGAATAATGCACTTTATGGATGTTATGAATTACGATGTTGAGAGAGTGAGAAGATGCACAATACACTATGCAACACCAGACGGTAGGATAATACCATTCTGCACATACAACAACTTCCATAGACCTGAAGTTGAACGTAAATTCTGCATAAGTCCAGAGGAATGGCTGAGAAGACATCCTGGAAAATCACTATCAAGCTACGCATAGGTAGACATTTAGCCTACCAACAGAAGAGCTGAGATGGACGTACCGTGGACCTTGTAAAATACGTTGAGAGAAAGCGTAAACTACGTGAAAAACTGGAACAGGAACTAGGCAGTCGAGCTCAGGAAGTAAGGAAGGACCACCATGCCAGAAGGCCACCAAGACCGTGTGGAATGACCGTACATACAGGAATTGGCTGTCCAATGGCATGTATCTACTGCTATATCTATGACATGGGCTTCCCTGCTAAAGTCAAGCCCTATCCCTTATCAGGAAAAGAGATGGTATACGCACTGGTGTACAACCCGTACTTTGCACCTGGCCCTGGAGGGACGATGATTGCGATGGGTGCAGTCTCGGAGCCTTTCCTTCCTGAAACCATTGACAGAACCTTAGAGTATTTAAGAGAGTTTGGAATATTACGAAATCCTGTTCAAATAAGTACGAAAATGACTCTTTCAGACGATGTCATATACAAGATCGTTGAATATACTCCCCATATAAGTTTCCTAATGACAATAGTTGCAATTAAAGACTACAAAAAACTTGAACCAAAAGCCCCACCACCAGAGGATAGAATAGATACATGTAAAAGACTTGTAAATGTTGGTATTCACGTATCAGCATTCATAAGACCCATAATTCCAGGCTTCACCGATAGAGATGCTGAGGATATACTAAATATGTGCAAGTCTGCTAACATAAAGACCGTAGTATTAGGTACGCTGAGAGTTACAAAGAGAATTTTTGAAAATTTAAAAAGAATAGGTGTTGATCTTTCTGATCGTATTAGAAAGCTGAGTGCCACTGAGCAAGTTCCTATCCGTGGAAGTGATCTAAAAGAGAACATTGCAAAACTTGCAGAGAAGCTAGGCCTAAGAGTGTATGAGGCTGCCTGTGGTGCAAACATTGAAGCGTCAGGACTTGGGTGTATAGCATGTGACTGGGGTCCATGTGGTCGTGAAGATGCCATTCCTGTGGTCTCTGAGAGAGATATTGTAGAGCTTGCGAAGGAGCTTGGTTTTGATGTTAAGGTGAGTTTTAGAAGTAGAGATCGCGAAATTGTTATTGAGGTTCATAAAGGCTCTAGAGATATTAGGATATTATCTGCCTGGGTCAAGGAGCTCTGCCGCAGAAAAGTCGTTATAAAGCGTGTACAGTAACTATCTTGGCATTGAGTAGGGGTATGCTGTAAACATTACAAGATCTCCATGTAGAGGCTTCATATCACATGTGAAAGATTTTTCAAATATCGTACTTAATGTTCCAGCAATCACTCCACGTACTATGTGTAGCAGCGGAATGTACGTTGAGAAGACTTTTGCAACAATCTCTACTCTTTTAGCACTTAGCTGTAGTATAGAGTAGTCTTTGAAGAAGCCGCTTGCCTTTAAGAACTCTAACAGAAGCCTAACTTTATCCAAGACCGTCTCTCCTGTCTGTAGTTTTCTTGTTAATTCTCTGCCATAGATAAATCCAAGTCTAAAGAGCAGTGGTATCACAAGCTCTATACCTGCACATTCAACAACATCTTCCAAGGCCTTTGAGAGTGCATCTACGTCAACTGAGAGCAGCCACATTACGGGCAGTGGAATGTACGTCATGTTCTTCAGGACGTCCTTGAGCGTTGATAATGAGTTTGCTATGTTGTTTTGCGCACTTTGTAACAACATTGCCACAGCGTTTTCCTGAATTCGCAGTACCATCGTGTTAGGTGGTGTTTGCTCTGTCACATCCCTGAGTATCTCAAGTAGCTTAGAGATCTCCTTTGTCTTTAGATGACCAACAATGATGTGTGCAGGGCTCGTACTTAGAGTAGCTTGTTGTGCCATATGTGTGTCTCCTCTGTCCTTAGGCACTATCTTCAGTGACTTAAATACTAAGACTTATCAATCAGAAAATCTATGTCGAGACCGTTAAATTTATACTTCTTTAAACAGACGCCGATGTTTGTTTAACGTATCTTGACGTACATGCAACATGTTCTGCCATCACTGAGTATCTTGAGGTCAACAATGTCCCCCTTACCGAATATGTGTTCACATATTCCCTGCACAAGTCCCCTAGTGTAGTGACAGGGCAAGTCTCCCCTGCCTCCCCTGAGCTCAACAGGATCTTTCACACAGATTTCAAGTAGTTCCTGATCTACCTGCTGTATCTTGAAATCCCGAATTAGGTTAACCGCTCTCAGTATGTTGAAAATCGTCGTTAACCTCAGTTGGGCAGTTGCACAGCCCTCAAATGGTGAGCAGCCGAAATGCTCACTTGCAAGCATCTTACCCTGTAGATAACCTAGCTTGTGGAATAGTGTGCCATAGACCGCCTCTCCGTATGTCTCAAGTATGCTCTTCATAGCTTCCTGAAGAACCACCACAGGTAGCAGTACGACATCCCCCGTAGAGTCTTCAGGAATGGACAGCGTGTAGACTCTCAGATCCTGGACAAAGTCCAGCTGCCTCAGCTGCTCAACGACATCTGGGGGTAGCCTGTTTACGAATAGGACAATGTTCGTCTCTCTCCTGTCACCGTATCTGACAGGTATGACATGTGCTGATACTATGTTCACACCAGCCTCAGCGACGACTCTCGTACAGGTGTATAACACGCCGACGCGGTCTAAAGTTCTTAACACAAGCATGTACAGGTTTGTCGCCCTATCCTTCCCTTCCCTCAGCATGACATTGCTCATCTTCATATCTTGTTTCACCCATGGTACGTTAAGCACCGAAAAATATAGGACTAGACCTCTTACTGCAGGTACACTCATCTTCGACGCTGAAAATTAATACTCATTTATATCTAGTGATTTTACGAAACTAAGGCTTCCTCAAGAACACTAGAAATCCTGTATGTGCAATCATCCAAGTATCAGGACGAAGCTCCTCACTGACGGGTTTCCACTTTCTGACCAGCACCTCCACAACTTCAGGATCAACAAATCCGCAGCTTTTATACTCTCGTAACACTCTGTCAACCTGGAGTATGCTTGGCAGGTAGAGCACAAGATACCTACCATGTTTAAGCACTCTGTAAGCTTCGCTAAGTACTTCCCATGGCTTAGCCATGTCAAGTATTACCGCATCAACAGACTTATCAGGAAGATCGAATCCCTCCTTGGCAACATCGCGAAGTCTGAAGTCTACATACTTGTCTAGACCAAGCATTTTGACATTCCGCTTAGCGGTTTCCTGAAAGTCTCGTCTAACATCATACGATATGACTTTACCATCAGGCTGCACATGAAGCGCCAAGAACGTTGTCATGAAGCCGCTGCCACTTCCTGCTTCAACAACTACGCAGCCAGGGCCAATCTCGGCTTTCATGATTATGTATGCCGCATCCTTCAGGTAAATCACCTGTGTTGGTCTATCGTACTTCTCTAGCATGAACTCCTCAATGCTTGGCCTTGTCACAACTAGCTCATCTCCAAGACTTGTCCTGACTCGAGTACCTAACTCTCGTCCAATGACGTCGTCAAGTCTAACGTTTCCACGTATTGTAGATACAACCTTGCCCTTCTCAGCCTTTGTTATTAATCTAAGTTTTTCACCTCCCAACAGTAGAACATACTCTCCCTCATTCACAACATCATCAGGAAGATTCTGTATCCTCACCATCCAGCTACCTATGGCTAATATAGCGTTATTTCTTCACAAGTTTTGCTATGAAGAACCCTGGAGCATACTCATGTACATGTGGATGAAATCTAGCAACCATGTAACCCCACTCATGAAAGGTAACTCCAGGACATTTATATGGAATATCTACGTACTCGATATCAAATCCTAACTTTAATGCCTCCTCTACGACGTGCTCATTCTCGAGAGGTGTTAAAGTGCATGTAGAATACACTAACACGCCTCCACTGCGTAGAAGCTTATAAGCCGGTTTTAAGAACTGTATCTGGTACTTATATGTAATTTCAACATCTTCGTAAAGCTTTATATCAATAACCTTCGGTCTAACACCGAGACTTGTACATGGTGGATCTATTAAAATCTTATCAACTTTACCAACAAGTCTTGAGAAATCAACATCGAGATATCTTGAGTCATGAAGCTGTATATCAACAACATGGTACATTCTTAATCTCTTCAAATGCTCTATAGTTTCAGTAACTTTAGGTATTGATCGATCAAATGCATACACACGAGCTTTTGCTTTGGATAACTGTACAATATGCGTAAGTTTTCCTCCTGGTGCACAGTTCATGTCTACAACGATCTCGCCAGGACAAGGCTGTAACACATGCGCAACCCACTGTGCAGCAATGCTCTGATCGTATATCAGTCCTGACTTATATTCCTCCAATTCCCGCAGAGAGGGTGCCTTATACTTGCTTACCTGTACCCTCACTGCAAGTCCTCGTTTTCGCTTTCTAATCTCATCTTCACTCATCTCCGCTATGCCATATGCTATCTCTTCTCCATTCGGTGCAACAACTGTGACTTCATCCCCTTTCTTGATGCCTCGAGCCTTTATGATGCCTGGTGCATAGACATGAGCACCAACGTATACGCTCTCGGCAGCAAACTTGTCAACTACCACGATCTTGCGTGCTGAGGGAATTTTGAAAGGTCCCTCAACTTTGAACCATATTGCCTCTGGCAGGTGTTCATCAAAGTGTACGTCGTAACCTTTTTCTCGTAGCCTTTTAACAACATCTTCAGGACTTGTAACCAAAGTGTTAACTCTCACATAGTATCTTCTTGGTGGCTCTTTAAGGGATTTGAATATTTTTTCAAGTTCGCTTTCATTCCAATATTCAAGCAAGTATTTTAGAAGTTTGTAATCTAAGTAGATTCCAGGCACTACCTCTATCAGATTCTGAAATTTTGAAGGTCTAGGTATGCGAAGTGCAGGCATAATCAGCTCTGCAGGGCTCGATCATTAATTCACTGCCGGTGGTATTCTCATCATTCGATCATCTGCACACTTCGCATGTTACACTACTGTAGTAGTCTGAGAGCACTTTCTTACTTTCTTCCGTCATTGCGTAGTCTACGACCCTCCTGACATGATCGTAGACGTCGAAATCTTCGTTACCTGTGTAAGAGCAGAGATACGTTAACAATAGCATATGACCGATCGCAAGAGCCATAGATGACAATATGAGATCGTAAGTCTCTGCGCAGTTAGTGAGTTTTAATATAAGTTCTTTATGTACATTAACTATCTTCATATAATCGCTCAAGTTCACTCTGACCTGACGACTGGGACGGTAAATCTCCGTCTCCACTAAGGTTTCCTCTCTGTGGCGCTCCACCATGTGCAGCATGTGTGCCGCGGAGATTATCAGGAATAGGTCAACCCAAAGGCTAAGACTATTCATCATTGTGAGCACAGTCATGGCCATGTCCCTGAGCATGTCCCTACTATACGTCAGGTACAGCGTGTAGACTGCTGCAAGTTTGTGCTCATTGAGCTTCAGGAAGTAGTTACTGTACGTGTAGCACGTTACCTCAAGCAGAGCCTTGCCTATCTGCCTGATCTGTGTCTTGAGAACATCTATGTTCGGGCATAGCTGCTCAATAATATGTTCTAGCTCTTCCATCGCTTCGCTATTCATGTTCTACACCATGTGAAAGATAAAGACTTTTCTAATATCCTGAATCTAGCAGCTGTCAAGCAGTTGAAGAATTACTCGGGGTGCAGGAATGTACACATAGTGACTGCATACTACAAGCCCAAGTCTTGACAGAATCTGGTCAATGCTTATGAGTTTACTAACATGCTCGTATGGCACTTGGCCGTACACTTCTGAACTTTCGCAGAGGTCAAGTATCCTTCTCAGCACGTCCTTATCCTGTTCTGCAAGTCTAGGAATGACAGTCGTTGCGTATAGCCTAGCACCGGGAACGACAACATTCTTGGTACATGCGTAAAGTAGAGGGACGCGAGTCTTCCTATTGTGAAAGAGTGGACACTTCATTAGTGTTACGACGCTTTGAGACATTCCATCTCTCAACTCTAGTAGCTCCTCTCTGGATAGGGTGTCCGTGAGAAGGTCTAAAGCTATTGTCGACATCATGCTGAGGGGTCCTGAGGCAGTATGTTCGAGCCTCTTGAACACTATGAACGTTATAAAAACACCGTAGAAGTAGCCTAGCTTCCTGAAAAGTGTGCTACATCGCGTGAACTCTCTGACAACATCGTCAATGCACACAGATCTCGATAATAAACATGGTCAGACCTTTAAAAAGGTCGACACAGTGTAAAGAGGAGAGGGGGCCGGGCTCGGTCGTGTAGACCCCCCGCAGGGACTCAACCCCTGCGGGGCCGCCATGTGCGGGAGCCGAAACCCCGTCTGGGTGTGGGTTGGGTATGTACCAACCCCACGCACCGCGATGAAGGCCAGTCCTCCGGGGCGCCCGTGCCTCGGCCCGCCCGCCGGAAGGCGGGTTGGGACCGGGGTACCGGGCGAACCGGGTTAGGTCCGGAAGGGAGCAGCCCTAAGCCCGGGCGGGCGCGTTCGGAGGGCCACTGGCCCGAGGCCGGGCGTGGGGTTGGTACATACCCAACCCACACCCAGACGGGGGTTGGGCCCCCGTCATAACATCATTTTAGATCTAATCCTGACCTTCCCAAGCATGGCGTAAGTTCTTAAAACTCTCAGGTACTACTACAACACCGTACGAGCAAGGCCCCGTAGCTCAGCCAGGAAGAGCCCGACCTGTCCGGGCTCCGAGAGCGGCGGCCTTCGGAGGTGTCTACCGAGGATAGCCGCTGGTCCCGGGTTCAAATCCCGGCGGGGCCGCCACAGATCTTTACATTAATTATGCTTTTCTACTTACTTAACCTGAGCAATGAAGTATCTACACATTAGTCTAGATGATGCTGACAGCCACATGGGTGGATGCACAACTTATGTTGCTTATAGATTGTTGAAAGACCTATTGAATAACGCTAGTGTAGATGTTGTTGAGTTACCACATCTTGTGAGGCTTAATCCGTATATACCATTTAAAACTCGTGGAAATGCAGCTGTTAAGATAGTTCTGAAGGTGCATGATAATGATATTGAAAAAGTGATAGATCTTCTAAAATGTGAATTAGAAAAATATGCTGAGCACAGAGGTAAGGCCAGTCCTGGACTTGCGATTTTTATATCGGACTCTATGGAAGTTCCTATAGAGTTGAGGAAACTCTATTACAAGGCTGTTACTGATGTTGTTACTTTTGACTTAGTTGAAAATGTATGTAGAAAGTTCAGAATCTTGACCTGGGGTGGACGTGGGAAGATTGGTGCTGTTGCAGCGCTAGGTGCAGATTTTTTCGAAGATTCTACATTTGAACTCCTGGTTTATGGTGATCCAAGCGTTAAGAAAAGATTAGAAATTCCATATTATCTTGTAGACCTGTTGGATAAACTTTCCAGTCCATTGACCTTTCTGAACTTGGATCCTGAGGAGGAGAGTGTGCTTATAATGCCTGCTGGTCCTGATCCTGTTATCTTTGGCATCAGAGGTGATTCTGCCCCCCATGTAATGTACATGGCATCGCTCATAGTTACCCTACTTGGTATGGAGATCGAGGGCTGGCTTCTATATAGGACGAATCAGGGAACGGAAGTACATGTGGAGCATTCAAGCAACATGATGAGAACTTACAGACCTGTAAGACGGAGAACATGCCTATTCAGCACTGAGAGAACACCTGAAAGACATGTAGTTGCTGAGGGCCTAGACCAAGTATGGTGTTATAGACATCTTGGACACATATGTACAGAACTTGAGAATTTTCCAGGCTCGGTAATTGATGTGTGGGGTTCTTCAAAGATGCAGGACTATAGATACTTTATCTACGTTGAGGGACTGCGAAAGTTAGCTGATCGAACAGTAAGGCTGGAAAATCCTAAATGTGACAGATGTGGAACTCGGCTAGTTTCAGGAGGAAGAGATCTAATGAGGTGTCCAAAATGTGGCTACAGGACCGATAAGAGGAAGCTTGTGCTACCAAGCTACGAGACCTGTAGCTGTCTTGTACTTCCTAAGAAATCAGAGCACAGACATTTAATGAAGCCTGTCGAGCGCGTAGGATTAGAATCGCTGGCGTCGATGTTCGTGAAGTATCCACTATGGATATTGTAACTTCTTTATGATTTCATCAGCAAGGGCACACTCACTCTTGAGGCCTTTCGGTGGTCTAACACCTCTCTGTCCAAGATACTTACCTTGATACTTTGCTTCTCCCTCGCACTTGAGGAGTACTAGATGGAGAAACCTCATTCCTGTCTTCAGCACTATTGGATTTGGACTGTTGTTCACAACTTCTATAGTTAATGTTCCTTCAAATCCTGCGTCCACAACTGTGGGAGGTACGGAGAGGCCAAAACGTGCGAGCGTGCTTCTGAGGTTGCATAGTCCTATTATGTTCGGTGGAAGCTTTATGTACTCGATTGTTGTCAAAAGTACGAAGTTTCTTGGAGGAATAACTATCTTACCATCGGCCTTAACTACCCTGAAGTACTCAGAAGCATCGTCTATTGCACATGGATCTATTGGAACATTCTCATACGCATATATTGCATATTCTGGACCTATCCTGAGGTCAAGACCATTCTCACGGATGGTGTCTTCAAAAAGCGGGTCAATGACAAGCTTGCCTTCCTCAATAAGTTTCTCAATTTCGCCACGTGTCAGTATCATTCTATGTACTCTCTATCTGTGCTGCGTATTTTAAGTCAGCAACTATTGTATGTCATATCTATGACAAAACGCCGATCTCTAACATGTTAAAATCGGCTATGTGCTACTACTACACATGTTATATGGGTCACTTTGTCTATTAGTTCTTTAAGTGTAGAGCACAAGCTTGAACAGCAATGCTTAGTAAAGAGATACTCGAAGGGTTAACGAGAGTAGATCCAGTTGATGTGTGGCGTGTACTCAAGGGCTCAGGCGTCAAATACGTGAAGTTCATAGTCGTTGACATATACGGAAGACCAAAGTGCGAGATCGTGACAATTGACGCTGCTAAGGACATATTTGAGGGAGGAATGGCCTTTGACGGTTCATCAATACCTGCATATGCAACAGTGAACAAGAGCGACTTCGTTGCTTATCCTGACTGCAGAAGTGTATTCATTGAGACATGGAACGGTGGCAGAATAGCTTCAGTATTCATGTCAGTTGTAGATGATTCAGGATATCCGCATCCACTTGACCCAAGAAACGTGCTGATGGGTGTTCTCAACGAGATCAGGAAGAAGGGCTACGATGTGAAGGCAGGAGTAGAGGTAGAGTTCTTCCTAGTTAAGGTAGTTGACGGTAAGCCACAGCTTGCTGACCCAGGAGTGTACTTTGAGGGCTACAATGTCCACATGCTCATGAAGCCAATACTTGAGATGCAGACACATTTCGAGCTTGCCGGCTTTGGCGCATCAAAGACGCACCATGAGGTAGCTCCAAGCCAGTACGAGATAAACATTCCAGCAGACGACCCCGTCAAGACAGGCGACAAGATACTGATGTTCAAGACGATGGCTAAGGATGTGGCTAAGGAGCATGGTCTTGTAGCGACATTCATGCCAAAGCCATTCTGGGGAATAAACGGAAGCGGAGCACATACACACCTAAGCGTTCGTGATGTTAAAACAGGTGAAAATCTGTTCGAAGCAACCGAGAGAATAACCGAGATATGTGCTTACGCTATTGGTGGAATCCTGAAGTATGCGCGCGAGATAAGTGCAGTTGTTGCACCAACAGTGAACTCATACAAGAGACTCGTGCCAGGACATGAGGCACCGACAAGAATAGTCTGGGGCTACGCTAACAGAAGTGCACTAGTAAGAGTACCTTACTACAAGAGAAAGATTAACAGAATAGAGTACAGAGAGCCAGATCCATCATTTAACCCATACCTAGCATTTGCAGTGATGGCACTTGCAATGATTAAGGGAATAGAGAACAAGATTGACCCAGGAGCACCAACAGAGGACATTGCATATGAGCTGCCAAATGTGCCAGAGACACCTAAGCACCTAGGTGAAGCTATCGAACTATTTGAGAAGAGCGAAATTGCACAGATGCTACCATCAGAGCTAGTGAAGAAGTATGTTGAGCTAAAGAAGAAGGAGTGGGAGAGCTACTGTGCAGCAGTTGGTAAGCCATGGGAAGAGACAATAACAACAATAACAGACTGGGAGTACGAGCAGTACTTATTCACAGCATAAGAAGGTACCTAAGGTATAATTTCTGTACTATCCTCAATACCGTCCTGAAAGATTTCGTCTTTCTTCACTACGCCGCACTCCACAAGCTTACGAATTTTATCACTAATTCTCAACACAGCTTCAATACATGCAATAGTTACTCTGCATATATCACGAAAACTGTCCTCACCCCACGTTCTCTCAATGTATGCATATAGACATCTTCCGCCGCATATTCTAAAGTAAGGACAATGAACACAGGGTTCTCCAACAGTCACGGTTCTGGTAATGCCTCTCCACACATCTCCAACAGTGGCCCACATCTCTCGAACAGCTATTGGACATGCAAGTATCCTGCCATCACTATTTATAGCAAATGCACGATAGCCAGCACCACATGGAACACCAACATTTGGCTTGTACAATATTGCTGTTAACATACCTGTAATTGGTACAATTTTCAAAACAACACCATGTTCAGCATATTCTAGAAATAGTTTGACTAGCCTATAGAATCCAGGTACATAACTTTTCCAAGCCCATTTCTCAAAATCCCAATAATCGCACCAGACAACATTAAGCTGCCAATGAATCTTATCAAATAATCCAAGCTTTAGTAAATGAGTAACGTCTCTATAAATATCAGAATCTTCTGTAACAGTCATTCGTGCAATTAATTCACCTTTAAAACCTATTTTCCTTAAATATCTTGCTGCATTTATAACCTTTCTATACACTCCTCTGCCCCTATTCTTATCTGTTATCTCCTCGATTCCGTCAATTGAAAGTAGTACAACGTCAATTTTCTTCCATAGCTCAGCTGGAACGTTCTCTACCAGTGTAGCATTTGTCTGTATTATAAATTTCTTCACTTTAAGTGTATTCACTATTCTTAGTATGTCATCAACATTTAAGAGAGGTTCACCACCGTAAAAACATACATTATCACACGGCCTAATAATGTTTTTTAGTATTGATATATCAAATCTCAAGCCATGTGGTACATATTTCTCAGGAAAGGAGCCTCCACAGTACCGACATCTTAAATTACATCTTCCCGTTACAAGTATGAACCAGAGTCTCGCATCATTCGACTTGCTGTGCATTTTCCTCCTGTTTCTGACCTGTCTTGACGATGCCTCTCTCCTGCAACATTCTTAATGCTTTTCTGACAACTCTTCTTATTATCCATCTCTTTTCTATTGTTCCAAATAGTTTAATTGCAAGTTTTCTTAAACTACCGACGTCAAGCAACATTTTCAAAATTCTTTTCTCTTCTTCACTAAGTGGTAAATTATAATAAAGTGCGAGTCTGGCAATTTCAACAGGAGATAATGATGCATTAACAGCATCATCTGTCATGTTGAGGTATTCTAAAACTTTCATCTCCAAGATCGTTACATAAGTGTCTGGACGTATGTTTCCATATAGTTTACGTAATTCATTTATTAGCTCCTCACGATTTGTAAATCCGTCAAGTTTTGCATCTTCGTCAGTTAAGTCCCTTACACGTTTGTATATTGTGCGTACTATCTCGACCTTTGCAATTACCTTACCTGCACTGTGTACGTAGACCTCTCTGAACTTTGGCTTAACTATTCCTACCCTAATTGTTCTACATATGCCACCCACACCACACTCGAGCAGCTTCTTGAGGTACTTAGACCGTAGCATAAGGTGATGTCCAAGGTAGATGACCTTCGGCATTGGCTACTTTCACGACGAGCATGAAGAACATGTTTATTAACTCTTGACCACGTGCCCATAGCTAATGAATGAGAGGCTTGTCAATGTGCTTAGACACCTTGCGATTGGCTCCTGCATTGTGTGCATAATATATCTTCTCTATGTTGCGATCCTGTTCGGATACTACTTAGCCATTGGTGCACGTGTATCAGCACTACCTCAGGTTGTCTCTATTGTGACGGCTGTGGTGTTCGTAACCTCAGTACTGAACCTCCTGTACATAATTGCCAAGAGGAGGTAGCAATGTGCAGACTTGAGCACCACCCCCCGTTAAATTTAAAGATTGTATAAGTCTGAACCTCGAGCGGTGGATCGCTTGGAAACAAGGTAAAGAAAATCTTCTCCAACTATCACCTGATATGTCCAAGGTGTGGAGTAGAGTACGAAGTTGATCCATACAGATTCAGATGCGAGAGATGTAATGAGCTACTTGACGCGGTGCTGGACGTCGAAAATGTAGACTTCAGGATAGATGAAGCTAGACTTAACAGATGGATAGGCGTCTGGGCCTTCAGGAAGCTGTTGCCTCAAGTTACTGAAATTGTCACACTCCGTGAGGGCAATACACCGCTCATCAAGCTGCTAAGGATACCAGGCAATGTCTATGTGAAGTTCGAGGGAGCAAATCCGACGGGGTCATTTAAGGACAGAGGCATGACTGTGGGCGTATCCATTGCAAAGAGCATAGGTGCCAAGTACATAATTGTTGCATCAACAGGGAACACTGCTGCAAGTGCTGCAGCATACGCTGCACGGGGAGGCTTAACTTGTCTAATAGTCATTCCACGTGGTGGCATCGCACGTGGCAAACTTGCACAAGCTATCCTACATGGTGCAAAGATTGTCGAAGTGTCGGGAACATTTGACAATGCGCTGAGCCTCGTCCTGGATACCTTGAGCAAAGTTGGTCGACGCGAAATTGTGTACCCACTGAACTCGATCAACGTGTGGCGACTCGAGGGACAGAAAACGATAGCATATGAGATATTTCTTGACGTTGGTGTTCCAGACTACGTAATTGTCCCAGTGGGAAATGCAGGTAACATATACGCAATATGGAAAGGCTTCGAGGAGCTGCGTAGGCTTGGCCTAATTGACAAAATTCCAAAGATGATAGGTGTCCAAGCTGAGGGTGCTTCACCAATAGCCAAAGCATGGCAGCTTGGTCTAAAGGAACCTCTCTTCACTTCAAGTCCAAGAACTGTAGCATCGGCAATCAGGATCGGCAGACCAGTCAACTGGTACAGGGCCTGGAGAGCCGTTGAGAAAAGTGGTGGGCTCTTCCTAACAGTGACAGACGATGAAATTCTTCAGGCACAGAAAATGTTGGGAAAGGAAGGCATTGGAGTAGAGCCAGCAAGTGCTGCAAGTCTTGCAGGATATCTTAAGCTCGTTAATGACGGTGTGATAGATAGGTCGGACCTGTGTGTACTAATTGCAACAGGTCACGGACTGAAAGACCCTGACATAATACTTAGCCTAAGCTACGAGAGCCTAAGTATATCATCACCTGATGAGCTTGCTAAATTGATCCTGAATGAGGCACTGCCCTGTAACCAGATGTTATCATAAATAAGTGCCTAGACAACAGCTAGTAACTATGCCCCTCGTAACAATAGTAGGTTCAGGCAGAGTCGGAACTTCTGCCGCACTATTTCTAATGCTCAAGGAGATATGTGACATCAGGTTAATAGACATAATAGAAGGTCTTCCACAGGGAGAAGCACTTGACCTATCTCATGCAGCTGCTCTCCTAGGAAAGAACGTTGACATAACAGGATCAAACGATTACAAAGACATGGCTGGCTCAGACATAGTCGTGATCACTGCAGGTCTTGCACGTAAACCGGGTATGACCCGCGAGGAGCTTGCATTTGAAAACGCTAAGATAGTAAAATCAGTATGTGAAAAAATACTCGAATATGCACCACATAGTATCGTCATAGTTGTTACAAATCCATTAGATATAATGACCTATGTTGCTTTAAAAGTTCTGAAATTCCCAAGAAATAGAGTTATAGGATTTAGCGGAACTCTGGACTCTGCAAGATTTAGATACTACATAGCTAAAAAGCTTGGAGTTTCGTATCAAAGTGTTAGAGCCTTTGTGGTCGGACAACACGGAGAAAAAATGGTTCCACTAATATCATCCGCATATGTCGGCGGTGTTCCTGTGAGTAAACTTCTCTCACAAGAATCTATAAATGAAGTGATTGAAAAAACCATTAAGGCAGGAGAAGAAATTGTAAAATTAAAGAAGTGGAGTGCATATCATGCTGTAGGTGCAGGTATTGCAGAAATTATCGAATCTATAATTAAGGATAGGAAAGATGTACACAATTTCTCGGCATTGCTAGAGGGTGAGTATGGTGTACAGGATGTTGTTGCAGAGGTTGTGGGAATACTTGGAAGAAGAGGAGTTGAAAAAATAATTGAAGTAGAAATGAGTGAAGAGGAAAAGACAAAGTTTTACGAGGCTATACAGTGGATAAGGGAACTATCTTCAAAAGTTGTTAAAGAGCTAAATCTTGGCTGAGACGGACTGTACAGGAACCTCTGCCCCAATCACAATCTCGAGATTACTCAGGATTTCTACTGCTTTCTTGTAGTGTTCCTCAAGCTTCTCCAGTAATCTTGCCTTGACCTCATTTATCGGCTTCGGATAGTACACATACGTGTAGCCGCCGGATCTAGATAGTGCGATCTTCCTCTCTACGAGTCCTGCGTTCAGGAGCTTCATCAGACTTCTCTCGATGGTACTTCTCGACTTTCCGACGATGTTAGCTATCTCGGACACCGTCAGTGGCTCATTACGCTTCTGATACTCATGTAGGAGCAGCTTGTATACCTCTATATCAGACTGGGAGAGACCTGCAATCGTTCTCAAGATGTCTGTCAACCTTACTGTGATCTCATCATTCCTGATGGGTGTCGTCATACCGGTTCCCTCGAGTTGTAAGACGATTCGGGGGTTAAAGTATGCTTCGAGAGTTCACTTCTCCGAAAATTCACATTTCTGCTACACCGTTGAGCAACAGAAGTTAAACGGATTTAAACATGCTTATAGAGTTCGCAGTGTTGTTAAGAATGTGCTTTTAAAGAAATACCCTCTATATTAAGATCTTCAGGTTAGGTAATGTAGAGCCACGTTGTTCTACACTGTTCACGTTGTCTCAAGATTTACCAAAGTCTTATAATTCAAAGAACATGCGTACTTAATCGATGCCCGAGGTAAGAATTGAGGAGGTTCCTGAGAGACGCTTTGAGCGTGTTGGTCTTCACAGTCACATAAGAGGTCTAGGAGTTAGAAATGGAAAAGTCGAATTTATGGCAGATGGCTTCGTTGGACAAGTTGAGGCTAGAGAAGCTGCGTATTACGTGGTTAAGCTAATCAAAGAGGGAAAGTTTGGAGGAAAGGCCGTACTGATAGTTGGACCACCCGGCACTGGTAAGACCGCCCTTGCCATTGGCATAGCGCGCGAGCTTGGTCCGGATACGCCATTTGTGCAGATTAGCGGTGCAGAGATCTACAGTGTTGAGGTTAAGAAGACCGAGTTCCTGATGAGAGCACTCAGAAGAGCCATAGGTGTCAGGATTAGAGAGTGGAGAAAGGTCTACGAAGGTGTTGTAAAGAGCATAGAGTTCAAGTATGGTAGACATCCATACAATCCATATCTGCAGATACCTGTTGGCGCAACAATAAGGCTCAAGACACGTGATGATGAGAAGACTCTGAAAGTTCCTGAAGAGGTTGCAGTTCAGCTAATTGAGCTCGGCGTTGAGGAGGGCGATCTAATAATGATAGATGCAGAGACAGGGCGTGTAATAGTGGAAGGCCGTGCTGAGGAAGAGGCATCAGAGAAGTACGATATCACTGTTAAGAGAAGGATTGAACTGCCACGTGGACCAGTATTCAAAGAGAAGGAGATTGTACGCTTCTTCACACTCCACGACCTTGACATGGCATTTGCGAGACAGCAAGGACTTGTATCAGCAATGTTATTTGGTGTGACAATTGAGGAGAAGGAGATCCCGGCAGACATCAGGAGAAGAGTTGATGAACAGGTAAAGCAGTGGATTGATGAGGGAAAGGCTGAGCTTGTTCCTGGAGTACTATTCATAGACGATGCACACATGCTAGACATCGAGGCATGGGCATTCTTGTCAAGAGCCATGGAGAGCGAGCTATCACCGATTATAGTACTTGCAACAAATAGAGGAATGGCGAAAGTCAGAGGAACAGACGAGGTTTCTCCACATGGAATACCTCTAGACATGTTAGATAGATTGATAATAATAAAGACAAGACCATACACGGAGCAGGAAGTTCGTGAAATTATAAAGATTAGAGCGAAGGAAGAGAAGGTAGACTTAACAGATGATGCTATAGAGGCACTGACAAAGATAGCACTCGAACACAGTCTAAGACATGCTATCCAGCTCCTTGCACCTGCAATGATTAGGGCTAGAGAGGCCGGTAGGACAAAGGTAACTAAGGAGGATGTTGAATATGTGAAGAAGCTGTTCATGAGTCTCAAGGAGAGTGTAGAGTACGTAAAACAGTACGAGAATCTGCTACTTAGATAAGAATCTTGTAAAACAGTAATTCGCTAACTTTAACTACTTACATAGACCTCATAAATTCTGTACTGTCCTGTCGAAGAAAATACCTTAACTATATAGGAGCCGGAAATGAGTGAACACTTTATACTAAAGCTTTGTTGCTCGCCAGGTTTTATTACGATATTTAGTACTTTTTCACAATTGTCATATAATGTCTCTGTTGTTGCATTAAGAAGCTCTGCATATATTAGCTTTACAGGTAGCTTTCCAGAGTTTAGTACATACACTACCACTCCTGTGCTATTGTATTTTACTGCAACAATTTCAAAATTTACATTATTAAAACTGCGCTTTAGAGAAAATATAAGAGAATTTTGATAACGTGCGAGAGTCGCGTAGAGCAGTAGAGCCATGGAACAGACTATGGCTATTAGGAGTACTGCACCTACTATGTTCTCTAATCCTCTCCTCATCTCGATAGAGGTTCCGTCATGGTGAAGTAATAAACCAACCTTTGGACTAGAAAGGAACGTTTAATAAGACTCTGTTAAGCTCCCCTCGAGATGTCTAGTAGAGAAGGAATTGCACCTGTACCTGAAGGAGAGTTTCTAGTCCCTATAGAAAAGTACATGGCTGCTGGAGTGAGATTAGGAACGAAGGTCTCCAATAAGTACCTCGAGAAGCGTGGCTTCATATTTGCTGTACGTCATGATGGACTGAGAATATTTGACCTCAGGAAGATCGATGAGAGAATTAGAATTGCTGCAAAGATGATAGCAATGTATGAGCCATCTAAGGTTGTTGTAGTATCTGCAAAACCCTACGGTTGGAGACCTGTGCAGATGTTCTGCAAGTTCACAGGATGTAAACCAATTATTGGTAGATTCATCCCTGGAACATTCACAAATCCAAGAGCATCATACTACACCGAGGCTGATCTGCTTGTCGTGACAGATCCTAAGGTGGACGTACAGCCAATAACTGAGGCAGCAGCACTTGGAATTCCAATAATTGCACTTGTTGACACAGATACACCATTCCACTACATTGACCTCATGATACCATGCAACAATAAGGGTAGAAGAAGCCTAGCACTAATCTATTGGCTACTTGCAAAGCTCGTACTGATCGAGCGTGGAGTCTTAAAGCCTGGTGAAGACCTTCCAGTACCTCCTGAGGAATTCGAAACAAGAGTCAGAGAGCTAGAGTGAACTGTATAGAACTCTTTGAAACAGAAGAGTACGTAGTAAAAGAATGTAAAGATAAACTAATAATAGATTCAAAACTAGTGAAAAATAATAACAATAAGATCTGTGTGATATCAAATAGGGAGAACACTAACAAATTCATTACATTATTCGTATTATTGTCGAAACAAGGCTTCAATGTAGAAATTCTCGATAACTATAAAAAACAGGATTCGGATAATGTAGAATTGTTAATAGAGGTAGAGAATGATTGTATAAAAATACTCAGACGTGGAAGGCCTCTAACAATGATTTGTGGCAGATACAGTCCAACATTCATTCTATGTGCAGTAGACTTGATTAGACACATTCATCTTTACCTTACTCGATGCGTGTCCCACTCTTCATAGAGTTTTCAGGAAAGAACGTGCTTGTCATAGGTGGAGGACAAGTAGGTACAAAAAGAGCAAAGAAGTTTGCTGAAGCCGGTGCTAATGTAGTTGTAATATCGAAAGAGTTTACCAAAGAGCTAGAGGAATTACAAAGCATTGGTAAAGTGAAACTCGTTAAAATGGACTTAACAAACCCAAGTGACATATCGAATTTACATAATTGGATAATATGGGCAGACTTAGTTATATACACAATTCCCGACGATTCTCTAGCATTTCTCATAAAGTCTCTATGTACAACATATAGGAAATTGTTCAACGATGCAACATCCGTAGAAAGGACTGACGTCGTCATACCTATGGAAGGAAAAGTCGATGGAATAAGAATAGCTGTCACAACGGAAGGTAAGAGTAGTGTACTCGCAAGGGTTATAGTTAATGAGCTCTCAAGATACATAGACAATAATTTAGAGTTGAAAAACTTAGCTGAGGCATGGTTTAAGGTTAAGGAATACTTGAAATCAAATATTAAGGATAGAAGACTTAGAATGGTTATTTACTACGAGCTCTCTAATGATGAAAAGTTTAATGAAATAGCTAAGAAGAGTCCTGACGAGGCTGTGAACTATGCCTATTCCAAGATTAAGGAACTTCTCCTGAAGTATCGCTAAGCCTGATGCAGGTTCCCAAGCAAAGTTCTGCTAGCTTATTTATGTCGGCATTAAGTAACGTTTCTCTGCTAAATGAGTATACGAAGCCTCTACTTGTGTCATACTTTGTACACACTAGAACTTGACATAGTGTATCTAAGACGTGCCTCACAATGTACCTTATTAATGCTTGACTACAGGATTGTCCGAGACAATTTGCTACCTCGGTGACAAGCTTCCCCGTTCTAAATGATATGTATTTCCCTTTACTATGTTGAGTTTCTTCAATTATTTTTCTTAGTGTTATCATAACAATCTGTGAGGGTGTACATACATCCTTCATTTTCTGTGTCCCTGCTACTGTTTAAGGATGTTTGCGTATAAGGACAGTGTGTAAGGGAGCTCACCGGGGTAAGTCGTAAATTTCGACGTACCCTCTGCTAATGGAGACTCCCTTGGAGCTACGTCCAGTTCAGGATATTGTGAGAGAATGTGTGAAATATATTAGACATAGACCACAAGTGACTGAGGTACACACTATCGGCGCTGTTGGTAGAATGCTTGCAGAGAACGTGTACTCACAAATTGACTTACCTCCCTTTGATCGTGCAGTCGTTGATGGATATGCTGTAAGATCTCGCGATATCATCTCTGCCTCTCCTTCAGGTCCTGTAATTTTACGAGTTGTAAAGAGCAGAAAGGTAGGTCCAGGAGAAGCTGTTGAAGTTGCTACCGGTGATCCTCTACCTGAGGGAGCTGATGCTGTTGTGATGTACGAATATACGGAAAGACTTAGCGATGAGCTCATTGAAGTACTTAAACCTGTGCCACCGTTTGGGAATGTATCAAAGAAGGGTGAAGATGTTCAGAAAGGTACTTTACTATTTGAGAAGGGTCATGTTCTCTCAAAGATTGATGTTGCTCTCCTTTTAGCCACTGGGAACTTCAGGGTGAGAGTGTTTGACATTAGAGTATCAGTGATAGGTACAGGTGACGAGGTTGTAGAACCAGAGCAGCTGCATAGTGTTGAGGAGCTGCTGAAGATTGCGGAACAGGGGAAGATTGTCAATACTACACG